>NZ_CAJYPF010000114.1 GCF_913776565.1 uncultured Microbacterium sp.
CGCCGCCGCCGCTCTCTCCTGACGTCGCCGCGGCGATGCAATGTCCCACTTTTGGTGGGTTGGATGCCGCCCAGGTGACCACTTCTGGGACATGCGCCGCCAGAAAGGGGACGAGGTCCCTCGCCGAGCCTGGCACAGCGCCGCGGTATCGATCACGCCGATACGCGGCATCCACAGGATCGGCTTCCCTGATACATACTTCGGTCGGATAGTGGAAGAAGAGTCGGAACGAGCCGATTCACCGAAAGGATCGAAGATGATCAAGCTTCTCTCTCATCTGTCGTTCGTCGCGATCACGACTCCGGATGTCGAGGCGTCGGTGGACTTCTACGTCAACCAGGTCGGTCTGACCGAGGTCGCCCGCGAGGACGGCCGCGTCTACCTCCGCTGCTGGGGCGACTACTACGCCTACTCCGTCGTCGTCGCGCACGGAGACGAGCCCGCGCTCGAGACCATGGCCTGGCGCACCTCGTCGGCCGAGGCGCTGGACGAAGCCGCGAAGCGCGTGCAGGCCGCCGGCATCGAGGGCGAGTGGTTCGAGGGCCGCGGCATCGGCCGGGCGTTCCGCTTCACCGGCCCGTTCGGCCACAACATGACCCTGCACTGGGACGTCGAGCGCCACCGTGCCGAGCCGCACACCGCGTCGATCTTCCCCGACCGTCCCGAGAAGCGCAGCCCCGTCGCGGGCGCCCCGCGTCAGCTCGACCACGTCACGGTCGCCACGCAGGACGTCGACGCGTTCGTGCAGTGGTACGTCGACACGCTCGGCTTCCGCTTCATGGCGCGCACCGTGCTCGACGAGGCGCCGATCTCGGTGTTCTCGGTCCTCACGACGAACGAGAAGTCGCACGACCTCGGCGTCGTGCTCGACGGATCGAGCCGCGCCGGCCGCATCAACCACTACGCCTTCTGGGTCGACACCCGCGAAGAGCTCCTCATCGCCGCCGACACCCTCATGGAGAACGGCGTCCCGATCGAGTACGGCCCCAACATCCACGGCATCGGCGAGCAGACCTTCCTCTACTACCGCGAGCCCTCGACGCTGCGCATCGAGCTCAATACCGGCGGGTACCGCAACTACGTGCCCGACTGGGAGGCCAACACCTGGAAGCCCTCGCAGGGATCGAACAACTTCTACCGCAACGGCCGCATGCCGATGTCGATGACCGAGTCGTTCCCGCCCGCCGACGGCCCCAGCGCCACCGAAGAGGGCGTGCCCGACGAGATCAAGGACGCCCTGCTGAACCCCTACGCCGTCGAGGGCCGGGGCTGAGCGAAGATCCCGGTCGGGGAAAGTGAGCACCACCATGACGACGGCACCATTCGCCCTCGCCCGTTTCCGAGAAGGGGATGCCGTGCGCATCGGCCTCGTGGCCGGCGACCGCATCCGCGCTCTCACCGACGACGAGCTGGGCGGCGGTCTGAACGCCTTCCTCGCCGACCCCGACTGGGATCGCCTCGACGCCCTGGCCTCCGGGCGAGAAGAGGCGCCGGGGGAGTGGCATCCGCTCTCGGATGTCACCCTCACGGCGCCCGTCGAACCCCGCCAGGTGCTGCAGACCGGCGCCAACTACCGCGAGCACGTCATCCAGCTCGTGGCGGCGGGACTGACGCAGAACACCGATCGCACGCCCGAGGAGGCGCACGCCTTCGCCGCCGAGATGATGGACGAGCGCGCGCGCAGCGGTGAGCCGTACTTCTTCATCGGGCTCGCCGCGTGCGTCGTCGGCGACGACGTGCCGCTCGTGCTCCCCGCCTCCAGCGAGGTGCACGACTGGGAGCTCGAGCTCGCCGTGGTGATCGGCAAAGAGGCCTTCCGGGTCTCGCGCGAAGACGCCCTCGACTACGTCGCGGGGTACACGATCGTCAACGACATCACGACGCGCGACCTCGTCTTCCGCAAGGACATGAAGGAGATCGGCACCGACTGGTACCGGGCGAAGAACGCCCCCGGGTTCCTGCCGACCGGTCCCCTCCTCGTGCCCGCGCGCTTCGTCGACCCCGCCGACACCGCGGTGCGCCTCGAGCTGAACGGGCAGGTGATGCAGGATGCCAACACCTCCGACCTCCTCTTCGACGTTCCCGCCCTCGTCTCGGCGGCGTCGCAGACCCACCCCCTGCTGCCCGGCGACCTGCTGCTGACGGGCAGCCCCGCCGGCAACGGGCAGCACTGGAAGAGGTTCCTCCGCGACGGCGACGTCATGACCGGGACCATCGGCGCGCTCGGCACGCAGGTCGTGCGGTGCGTGGGGGAGGCGGGATCGTGACCCTTAGACAGGCTCAGGGTCCCGACGCTGCGGCTCAGGGTCCCGACGCTGCGGCTCAGGGCCCCGACGCTGCGGCTCAGGGGCTCGACGCTCCGGCGCAGCTCCCGTCGGAGAACCCGGCCGACCTCGACCGGCAGAACCCCGAGGCCGAGATCGCGCTGCGCGCCGAGGCCTACCGCAATTGGGGGCGGTGGGGCGACGACGACGTGCTCGGCACGCTCAACTTCATCGACGACGACATCCGCCGGGCGGCCGCGGCCCTCGTGCGAGAGGGGCGCTCGATCTCGCTGTCGCAGCCGTTCGACACAGACGGTCCGCAGAAGGGCTGGCGCCGCCGCACCAACCCCGTGCACACGATGACCGACACGGGCACCGACGCCGAGCGCGGCAACCAGGGCTTCCCGCACGGCATCGGCGGCGCTGACGACGTCATCGCGATGCCCCTGCAGTGCTCGACGCAGTGGGACGGTCTCGGTCACATCTTCGACCACGGCTTCGCGTGGAACGGCCGCCGGGCGGGCGACGTCGTCACCAGCGACGGCGACCTGGTCACGGGCATCGAGCACGCGGCATCCGTCATCGTCTCGCGCGGGGTGCTCCTCGACGTGGCCCGGCACCTCTCGCCCGAGACGGGGGAGCTCGCCGACGGCCACGCGATCACCGTCGCCGACCTCGAGGCGTGCGCCGCCGCCGAGGACGTCGAGGTGCGCCGCGGCGACATCGTGCTCGTGCGCACCGGCCACTACACCCGTGCCCGTCGCGAGGGGTGGGGCGACTACGCCGGGGGCCCCGCGCCCGGCCTCTCGCTCACCACCGCCGGGTGGCTGCACCGCACCGAGATCGCGGCGATCGCCACCGACACGTGGGGGTTCGAGGTGCGGCCGAACGAGTTCGACGTGCCGGCGTTCCAGCCCCTGCACCAGGTCGTCATCCCGAACCTGGGACTGACGATCGGCGAGATGTGGAACCTCGACGAGCTCGCGTCGGCGTGCGCCGAGGCGTCACGCTGGGAGTTCCTGCTGGCGGCTCCCCCGCTGCCGATCACCGGAGCAGTCGGGTCGCCGGTGAACCCGCTGGCCCTCCTCTAACCCCCCCGTCCCAGAACAGAGAGGTTCTGACATGACCGCCGTTCAGAAAGTCGCGATCGCCGGAGCCGGCGTCGCGGGCCTGGCCACCGCCATCTTCCTCGCGAAGGCCGGTGTCGAGGTCGACCTCTACGACGCCCAGCCCGCGCTGTCGACGCGCGGATCGGGTATCACCCTGCAGGGCAACGCCCTGCGCGTCTTCGACGAGCTCGGCGTCTGGGACGAGGTTTCGGCCGCGGGCAACGCCTTCGAAGGGCTCAACCTGCGCGCGCCCGGACCCGGCGCGCCCGTCGTCGCAGCCCTTCCCGACCTCAAGACCGGCGGCCCCGACTACCCCTCCACGATGGGGATGTCGCGCCCCGACCTGGCCCGCATCCTCCTCGCCGCCGCCGAGCACCACGGCGCCCGCGTGCACTTCGGCACGCGCGTCACCGGCGTCTCGCAGACCGACGACGCGGTCGCCGTGGAGGTCGACGGGGAACCCGCGGGAACGTTCGACCTGCTCGTCGGCGCCGACGGCCTGCACTCCGCGGTGCGCGAGCTGATCGGCATCCACGTCTCCCCCGAGCAGACGGGCATGGGCATCTGGCGCACCTTCGTGTCGCTGCCGCCCGACGTCGACCGCAGCGAGCTCTACTACGGCGGTCCGATGTACATCGCCGGCTACACGCCCACCGGCGACGACACGATGTACGCCTTCCTCGTCGAGGCCGCGCAGGACCGCTCGCAGGCCACGCCCGAGGAGGCGCGGCGCATCATGGTGGAGCAGTCCCGCGCGTACGACGGGCCGTGGAACCACATCCGCGCCGACATCGAGGCCGGGGCCGACGCCAACTACACGTGGTTCACCCGCCACCTCGTCGACGCGCCGTGGAACCGCGGGCGCGTCGTGATCATCGGCGACGCCGCCCACAGCTGCCCGCCGACGATCGCGCAGGGCGCGGCCCAGGGGCTGGAGGACGCCGCCGTGCTCAGCGAGCTCCTCGTGCAGCGGGATGCCGTCGACCAGGCGCTCTGGGACGCCTTCCACGAGCGCCGCGTGGCGCGGGCGAAGGCGATCGTCGAGGCCTCGGTGCAGCTCGGCCAGTGGCAGCTCGACGGCGTCCGCGACGCTGACATGGGCGGTCTGCTGTTCGGTGTCGCGCAGCTGACGGCGGCCCGCGCATGAGCGCGGTCGAGGGGCGGGGCGTCACCGACGTCCACGCGCACCTGCTCATGCCGGGGCTGCACGCCGAGGTCGAACGCCGTGTGCCCGACGAGGTGCAGGCCGCGGCCGACCTCGAGCTGCGCCGCAACGGCCTGGCGAGCATCCAGGCCTCGGGGCGCATGATCGGCGAGCGCTTCCCGCGCCTGACCTCGGTCGACGCGCGCCTGGCCGCGATGGACGCGCAGGGGGTCGAGCGGCAGTGGGTGAGCCCCTCGCCGAACCACTTCTACCCGTGGGCGAACGAGGGGCTGGCGACCTGGACGACGGGGGAGGCCAACCGCCTCATCGCCGAGCACGTCGCGCAGGCGCCCGACCGGCTCGTGGGCCTGGGCACCGTGCCGCTGCAGCACCCGCACCTCGTCGTCGACGCCCTCGACGACGCCGTGCTCGGTCGCGGGCTCGCGGGCGTGGAGATCTCGTCATTCGCGGGAGACGTCGAGCTCAGCGACGACCGCCTCGAGGCGTTCTGGGCGCGCGCCGCCGAGCTGCGCGCGGTCGTCTTCCTCCACCCCTTCGGTTGCTCGCTCGACGAGCGCCTCGACCGGTTCTACCTCTCGAACACGGTCGGCCAGCCCACCGAGAACGCCGTGGCGCTCTCGCACCTCATCTTCGCGGGCGTGCTGGATCGGCATCCGGGACTCCGTCTCGTCGCCGCGCACGGCGGGGGATACCTCCCCACCGCGATCGGCCGCTCCGACCGCGCGTGGAAGGTGCGCCCCGAGGCGCACGGCTGCGCGCACGCCCCCTCGACGTACCTGTCGAAGCTGTGGTTCGACACCGTCGTGCACGACGAGCGGGCGCTGCGCTGGCTCGTCGAGGCGGCCGGGGCCGACCGGGTGCTGCTGGGCAGCGACTTCCCGTTCGACATGGGGCTCGACGATCCCGTCGGCTTCGTGCGGGGCGCGGGACTGGCCGCGGCGGAGGTCGACGGCATCCTGGGCCGCAACGCCGACGAGCTGCTGCGCACGCGGGTGCACGCATGAGGATCGCGCGGTGGGCCGATGGCGCCGACGTCGGGGAGGGCTTCGTCGACGGTGACGCGGTCGTGCCGTTCCCCGACGGGCTGCGCGTGGCCGAGGTGCTCGCGCAGGGTCTCGAGGCGGCGCACGCGCTGTTCGCACGTCGTGACGGCGCGCTCGCGCGACCCCTCGCCGAGGTGCGTCTGCTCGCTCCGCTCGTGCCCGCGTCGATCCGCGACTTCGTCGCCTTTGAGGAGCACGTCGAGGGCGTGAGCGCCTCGGTCGACGGCAAGAGCGAGGTCGTGCCCGAGTGGTACGAGGCGCCGACGTTCTACTTCACCAACCCGCACACCGTGCGGGCGACGGGCGAGGTCGTCGAGATCCCCGAGACGCAGCGCCTCGACGTCGAGCTCGAGCTCGCGGCCGTCATCGGCGCCGCGCCGGGCTCGGACGGAGAGAGCGTGGATGCCGCGACCGCGGCGCGGCACATCTTCGGCTACACCGTGATGAACGACTGGTCGGCCCGCGACCTGCAGTCGCGCGAGATGAAGGTGCGGCTGGGTCCGGCCAAGGGCAAGGACTTCGCGATGACCCTCGGCCCGTGGATCGTCACGGCCGACGAGCTCGAGCCGTTCCTGGATGACGAGGGCTTCCTCGCCGTGCGGGCCGAGCTCTTCGTCAACGGGGAGCTGATCGGCCACGACCTCGTGTCGAACATGGGCTGGCCGTTCCCCGAGCTGGTGATGTACGCCGCGCGGAACTCCGTCGTCGTGCCCGGCGACGTGCTCGGCTCGGGCACGGTCGGAAACGGCGGCTGCCTCGGCGAGCTGTGGGGCCGCCGGGGCGGTCTCGACCCGCGCCCGCTCGAACCCGGCGACGAGGTGCGCCTGGTCATCGAGGGCGTCGGCGAGATCGTCAACGTGGTCGGCGAGCGGGTGCCGGCGCCGCCCGTGCCGCGCGCGCGGGTGCGGTCGCGGGCGCGCGAGCGGGCCGACGCGACGGGCGTCGCGGCCGGGCGATGAGCGCGCCGGGCCTGCCGGACCTCGCGGGGCACCTGTTCGTCGTGACCGGCGCCGCCGGGGGACAGGGCGCCGAGGAGGCGCTGGCCCTCGCCCGCGCGGGCGCCGAGGTGGTCGCGGTCGACCTGGCCGACGAGGCTCCGGCGCTCGCCGGAGAGGGCGCGATCTCGTACCGCCGCCTCGACGTCGCGAGCGAGCGGGACTGGGCCGCGCTCGCCGCGTCGCTCGACGGCCGCCGCGTGCGCGGGCTCGTCAACAACGCCGGCATCACCCACCGCGCGCGCATCGGCGATCTCGCGCGAGAGGACTGGGATCGCGTGTTCGCCGTCAATGTCACGGGGGCGATGCTCGGCATCCAGGCTCTGCTGCCGCTGATGGATGCCGGGTCGTCGATCGTCAACATCGGTTCGGTCGCGGGGCTCACGGGGCACTACACGGCGGCGTACACCGCGAGCAAGTGGGCGCTGCGGGGGCTCACGCACGCGTGCGTCACCGAGCTCGGGCCCCGCGGCATCCGGGTCAATCTCGTGCACCCCGGGTTCATCCGCACGCCGATGACGGCGTCGGCGCCGGACGCGTTCGCGCGGGCGAACACCGCGATCATCCCGCTGCACCGCCTGGGCGAGGTCGACGAGGTCGCGGGCATCGTGGCTTTTCTGCTGTCGGATGCCGCGGCCTTCATCACCGGCGCCGAGATCGGCGTCGACGGCGGACAGGCGCTGTCGGGCGCGGCGACCGTCCTCGCGGATGCGCTCCGCTAATGTTGAAAATCGACATAAGTCGGGTATGCTGGACGTGACGTCGGGGCCCCAGGGGTCCGTTCGCCCGGTGAGGGAGCCGGAGCGGCACACACGGTCGCGTCGATCGCCCGGTCGTACGGGCGCCCCACGCATGACTCTCTCCCCCGCGCGCCTGCGCGTGCTCGTCGCCGCCCTGCTGGCGGTCTCGTTCCTCGGTGCCCTCGACCACACGATCGTCTCGACCTCGCTCGCCACGATCGCCGGCGACCTCGGCGCCCTCGCCCACATGAGCTGGATCATGGTCGGCTACACCCTCGCCGCCACCGTGATGCTGCCCGTCCTCGGCAAGCTCGGCGACGTCGTCGGTCCCCGCCGGGTGTTCCTCGTCTCGCTCGTGCTCTTCCTCGCCGCCTCGCTCGCGTGCGGATTCGCGCCCGACCTCGGGTGGCTCATCGCCGCCCGCGTCGTGCAGGGGCTCGGCTCGGCCGGACTCCAGCTGATGTCGCAGACGATCATCGCCCGCGTGACCAGCCCGCGTCAGCGTCCGCGCTACATGGCGGTCATCGGCGCGGCCTTCCCCGTCGCGATCGTCGTCGGGCCGGTCGTCGGCGGCGTCATCACCGACTACGCGAGCTGGCCCTGGGTGTTCTGGATCAACCTGCCCGTGGGCCTCGTCGCCCTCGTGCTCGTCGTCGCGGCGGTGCCGAAGCTCCCCGGCGGAGCGCACCCGCGGTTCGACGTGCCGGGCTCGCTCGTCTTCACCGGCTCGCTCCTGGCACTGATCCTCGCGGTCACGTGGGCGGGCGACGACGCGCTGCGCCCCGCGGCGATCGCGTGCGCCGCGGCGGCGGTCGTCGGCATCCTGGCCCTCGTCGCGATCGAGCGTCGCGCGGCCGCCCCGATCCTGCCCCCGAGGATCCTGCGCGACCGCACGATCCTGGTCTGCCTCGGGCTCTCGCTCGTCGTGGGGGCGGGACTGTTCTCGGTGGTCGCCTACGTGCCGACGTACGTGCAGATGGCGTATCGCACCACCGCGACGGTGTCGGGCCTCGTGCCGATCGCGACCGTGCTCGGCATGCTCGTCAGCAGCCTGCTGACCGGGTGGCTCGTCAGCCGCTCGGGTCGCTACCGCCCGTACCCCGTGGCGGGCACCGCGCTCGCCGCCCTGGGGCTGACCGCGATGGGCCTGCTTCCGGCGGGGATGCCGCTGTGGGTGCCGATGATCGTGATGGCCGCGGTCGGCATCGGCACGGGGGCCTTCACGAACCTCATCTTCGCGGTCGTGCAGAGCGCCGCCTCGCGCGACGACCTCGGGGCGGTCACCGCGACGACCAACCTCGTCCGGCAGATCGGGGCCGCCGTCGGCACCGCGGTGGTCGGCGGGATCATCGGCGTCGCGGTGGCCGCGGGTCTTCCCGCGGGAGTGGATGCCGCGACCCTCACGCCCGGCGCGGCTCGAGCGGCGACGCCGGCCGTGCAGGAGCAGATCGGCACGGTCTACCACGACGCCTTCGCGCCCGTCTTCCTCGGCCTCGCCGTGGTGTACGCCTGCGGCGTCGCGATCGCGCTGCTGCTGCCCGCCGCGCGTCTCTCGGACGAGACGCCCGCGCCCGCGGCATCCGTCCGCGCTCGCCAGAGCGCCTGAACGCCCCTCGAAGGAGAGACCATGACCGTCGCCCCCACCATCGCCGTCGTCGGCAGTGGACCCATCGGCTCGACCTACGCCCGGCTGCTGCTCGAAGCGCTGCCCGAGGCCCGCGTGATCATGTTCGAGGCCGGACCCCAGGTGACCCCTCGTCCGGGCGAGAGCGTGCGCAACCTCACCGACCCCGACGAGAAGGCGCGCGCCCGCGAGATGTCGCAGGGGCCTCAGGCTGGGCAGTACCGCGACTCCCTCGGCATCCTGGCCGGGGCGGTCGTGGAGGGCATGTTCACCGCGCGCGGGGGGACGCACCTGCTGGACTTCGGCGGCGAGGGCTCCGCGCACGCGGCGGACTTCCCCGCCGCCGCGGCCGCGACGAACGTCGGCGGGCAGGGAGCGCACTGGACCTGCGCGATCCCCCGACCGGCGTTCAGCGAGAAGCTCGACTTCATCGGCGACGACGAGTGGGAGGACCTCGTTTCGACCGCCGAGGGCCTGCTGCACAAGCAGAGCGCGGCGTTCTCGGACTCGCCCGTCGGCGCGGCCATCCGCACCCTGCTCGACCGGGAGTTCGCCGACGAGCTGCCCGAGGGCTACGGCGTGAGCACGCTGCCGGTCGCGGGCGACCCGCAGCCCGACGGCACCATGCGCTGGGCCGGGGCCGACACCGTGCTCGGACCCCTCATCGAGCCGGGCACCGACACCGCCGCGCGGTTCGAGCTGCGCGATCTCACCCTGGTACGCCGCCTCGAGCACGACGGCGCACACGTGCGGGGCGTGGTCGTCGAGGACCTGCGCACCCGCGAAGAGGCGTTCGTCGAAGCGGATGCCGTCGTGGTCGCCGCCGACGCCTTCCGCTCTCCGCAGCTGCTCTGGGCCTCCGGCATCCGTCCCGCGCCCCTCGGTCGGTACCTGACCGAGCATCACGTCGTCATCAGCACGGTCGCGCTGGACGCCGAGCGCATGAGCGCGCTCGTCTCGGAGGACGAGCTAGAGGCCGAGCTCGCCCGCCGCGCCACGAACCCGGCCGACCCGGTCGCCGCGGTCAACCGCATCCCGTTCTCCGAGCCCGACCACCCCTACTCGGCGCAGATCATGTACGCCGAGACGCCGCCGTTCCCCCTCCCCGTCGACCACCCCGCGGCCGACAACCGGTGGGGGTACGTCAACATGGGCTTCGGCACGCGCAAGTTCCCCCGCGTCGAGGACGGCGCCGTCTTCAGCGACGACGAGCTCGACTACCGCGGCATGCCGAACTTCACGATCGAGTACGCCCTCACCGAGCGCGAGAACGCCGAGATCGCCGAGGCCATCGCGCGTCTGCGCCGCGCCGGCCAGGCCCTGGGCACGTTCATCGCCGAGCCCCGGCTTCTGCCCAACGGCTCGAGCCTGCACTTCATGGGGACGATGCGCGCGGGCACCGACCCCGCGACGTCGGTCGCCGATCCCTTCTCGCGCGTGTGGGGGTTCGAAAACCTCGTGGTGGGCGGCAACGCGCTCATCCCCACGGCGAACACGATGAACCCGACGCTCACGAGCGTCGCGATCGCGGTGCGCGGGGCCCGTCGTCTGGCGGAGTCGCTCGACGCCCCCGTCACCTGAGGCCTCCCGCCCCCTCTCCTCGCGCGAGGTGCCAGAAAGCGTCGCTTCGGCTCCGTGCGAGCGACCTTTTCTGGCGACTCAGGTGTCGACGGGGGCGGTGGCGATAATGAGGGGATGGAGCCCTGGGAGACGCGTGAGTGGTTCGGGGAGTTCCTCGACGCCCTGAACCGGCACGATGTCGAGGCGGTCCGCTCGTTCGTGCACCCCGCGGTCCGCAGGGCGCACCTTCCCGCCGGTGCCGCGGCGTGGATCGCGGATTACGCCGAACTGCTGCACGGGTTCCCCGACTGGCAGTACAAGCGCATCCAGCTGCTGGTCGAGGACGACCGCATCGCGGTGCACCTGCGCGGGAGCGGGACCCACACCGGCCCGTTCGCGCATGTGCCTGCGACGCGCCGGCGGGTCAACATCGCCTCGTTCGCGATGTACCGGGTGGAGCACGGACTCGTCGTCGAGGCGACCGGCACGGACGACGCCGCGCAGCTTCGCGCCGCGATCGGCTGACACACGGCTGCGTTCTGAGCGGAACGCTGCGTTCGAGTGCCTTCCTCTGCGCGATCTGTCAAGGGCGGTCCGGTGTCGGGGGTCGCGGGTACGTTCGCTCATGCCCGATCGACCACGGGCAGAAGGAGCGGCGACCGTGATGTCTACCGACCGCCCCGGCGCAGGAGTCGTGTGGGCCCGCGTCGAAGAGGGTTTCCACGTGGGCAGCCGCAAGGGCGTGTTCCTCGGGTACATCGACCGGCAGCCCGACGGCGGGTTCCTCGCCTACGACGGCACGTCCCGCGTGGTGGGCCGATTCGCCGCCCTCACCGCCGCCATGGCGGCCGTCACCAACGGCCAGCCGGCCCAAGAGGACGAGATCACCCTCGAGCAGGTGCGGGTGCCCGCGCCGCGCGCCCTCGGGCGTGGAGCGGTGTCGTGAGCGCGCCGCTGGTGTCGGTCTCGTACGTCAGCACCGCGACCGCACCGTTCGACGACGAGCGTCTGGCCGACCTGCTGACGCAGAGCCGCCGCTCCAACCACGCCCACGACCTCACCGGCATGCTGCTGTACCGGCGGGGTCGGTTCTTCCAGGTGCTCGAGGGACCGCAGGACGCGGTGGAGCACCTGATGGATGCCATCCGTCGAGACGATCGTCACTCCGACGTGCGCGTCCTCCTGTCCGAACGGATCGACGAGCGCCGTTTCACCGAGTGGACGATGGGGTACGAGCCGATCGGCGTCCCCACCACCCCGGCGCCCGAGGGGTTCCGCGACACCTTCGACGACCTCGAGAGCGACGACGACGACGCGATCATCCGCGCCGTGCGCGAATTGACCGTCTGGTTCCGTGCCCGCACGCTCGCGGGCACGGCCCTTCGCGAGAAAGAAGATGCACGATGACCACGATCGTCCTCATTCCCGGCGCCATGCACGGCCCCTGGGTGTTCGAGCCGCTGCTGGCCGCGCTGTCCGAGCGCGGGGCGACGGCCGTCACCGTCGACCTGCCCAGCATCTCCGATGACACCGCCACGATCGGCTCGTTGACGGACGATGTGGATGCCATCCGCTCCGCGGTCGCCCGCGTCGAGGGGCCGGTGGTGCTCGCGGCGCACTCGTACGGCGGCGTTCCGGCGCGGGCGGCGGCGGCCGCGACCGATTCGGTGCGGGGTCTCGTGATGATCGCCGCTTTCGCCCTGCCGGTCGGTGTGTCGCTGCTCGACGCGCAGGGCGGCGAGTTCCCGCCGGGCTACGAGCGATCGGCCGACGGACGCGGCGTGAAGATCGGCGACATCGCCAAGACCATCTACTCCGGCGTCCATCCCGCCGTCGTCGAGAAGGCGCTTCCGCGGGTGCAGTGGCAGAGCGTGGAGTCCTTCACGCAGCCGGCTCCGGCCGCGCCCGGCCCCGACGTGACGATCGCGACGATCATCGCGACCGAAGACAAGGCACTCCCGGCCGACCAGCAGCGCCAGTGGGCCGAGTCCTCGGACGCGCGGGTGGAGGTGGCATCGGGTCACTCTCCGCACGTGTCCCACCCCGACGCGGTGGCGGATGCCATTCTCGACACGGTTCGTCGGGTGGAGGCCACCGTGCGGTGACGCCGCACGGGCGATATCGTCTCGGGATGCCGTCCCCTCCCGCCTCCGCGAGCGCGTACCCGTGGCGCGCCCGCGGTCGCGTCATCGGCGGGTCAGCGGTGCTCGCGGTGATCGCCTACGCATACGTCCTGCGGATCGCCGTGCGCGATGCGAACCCCTTCGACTTCTTCGGGTACTTCACGAATCAGACGAACGCACTCACTGCCGCCGTGCTCATCGTCATCGGGCTGCTCGCGACGAGAGGCCGGCGCCTCCCGTCGGCGCTCACCGTGGCGTGGGGCGTCGGGGTCGCCTGCCTCATCGTGGTCGCCGTGGTCTACAACGGCCTGGTCCCGGGGACGGGCTCGGCGCCGCCGTGGGTCAGCGCCGTGCTCCACGCCGTCTTCCCCGCGCTGGTCGTCGTCGACTTCGCCACCGCGCCGGATCGCCCGGTGCTGCCGTGGAACCGGCTGTGGTGGGTGCTGCCGTACCCGCTGCTATGGGTCGCCGTCGTGCTCTTGCGCGGCGCGACCGACGGGTGGGTGCCCTACGGCTTCATGCTTCCCGAACGCGGCCTCGCCTCGCTCGTGCTGCACGTGGTCGGCATCCTGCTGCTGCTGCTCGTCGCGGCGACCGGGGTGTGGGCTCTCAGTCGTGTCCGGTGGGCGGGGCGCACGCGGACTCGGCACCCGTCATAGCGGTGGGTCGAGGGCGCGGAGCGCGGCATCCATGCGGCGCGCCATCTCGGCGTAGCCGGTGTCGTTCGGGTGCAGGCCGTCGTCGGCCATCCAGCTGTCCGACGAGCCCGCGTAGTGGCCGTCGAGCCAGCGACTGGCCCCGTCGACGTGGTCGGCGCCGATGCGCGTCGCCGCGTCGCGCACCCACCCCGCGATGACGTCGACCGACGCCGGCCGCTCGGCGGTGTACCAGAACGGCTCGACCACGACGATCCGGGCCTCGGGCAGCCCCTCGCGCAGGCGGTCGAGGTCGCTGTCGATCGTGCGGTGGATGGCGTCGGCGCGATCGTCGTAGCTGAAGTTGTCGTTCAGGCCCATTGTGACGAAGACGATGTCGGGATCGTCGGCGATCACGAGCGCGGGGATGTCGTCCAGGCCGTCGCGCATGGACGCGCGGCGGTTGACGAAGCCGAGACCGTTCTCGCTGCGGTTGATCTCCTGCCATCCGCGTTCGGTCGAGATGACGCTCGACCATCGGCGTTCGGGGGCGCTGGCACCCGTGCCGCGGGTGTACGAGTCGCCGTAGAACGACACCACGGGACCATCCGCCGACGCGGGCGGTGTCGTGACGGCGGGGTCGGGGGCGGCGGGGGAGCACGCGGCGAGACCGAGGACGAGGGATGCCGTCGCCACGGCGGTACGGAGGAGCCGGGTGCGCATGTGCCCATTGTCGCCCGCGCCCGGCGCGCCCGGGCCGCGCCGACCGACGACCTCCGCGAGCGTGCGCCGTACCGGAGTGCGACCCCCGGGGCAAGCGGCCCCTCCCGCGGACGCGCACCCCCCAGGCTGAGTCCATGAGATGTGTGACCTACGCCGGCGAGACCGTGACCACGACCGATGACGTGGCGGAGGCGCTCGTGCAGCTCACCGCCTCCATCGCCGCCGACGGCCAGGCCGAGGCGGTCAGCATCCCGATCGTCACCCCCACCGGAGAGACCGAAGAGGCCGAACTGGTCATCGGCGTCGGCAACGACGTGCTCAGCGCCCCGGCCGACGACTGGACGGGCGACGAGCCCGACTTCGGCTGGGCGGCCGAAGAGCTGCGTCAGCACAAGCGTTTCCCGCAGGCGCCCGCCGTGGCCCACGAGCAGACGATCGACACCGACAACCCGGACGCCTTCTGGGATCCCGACCTCGACGGATTCACCCGCGCCTGACCCCCCCCGCACCGGCGGGGGGAGCTCGTCAAGCCCATCCCCGTCGGCGCACCGCGGCCTAGCGTGGGTGCTCCGCAGCGGACGCGACCGGTTCATCGCCCCGCTGCGTGAGCCCCGGTCAGTCCGGGCGGCCCGCCGTTTCGCGGCGTCGCCCGGACGCTCGACCCCCGGGGTCGCCGCGCCGACGAAGATGGACTCATGCTGTCTTCCCTCGTCACCGGCGCCTCGCGCGGAATCGGGCGCGCGATCGCCGTCGCGTTGAGCGCGCGGGGCGACCGCGTCGCCGTGCACTACGGCTCCGACCGTTCCGCCGCCGAAGAGACCCTCGCGCTGCTGCACGGCGATGGTCACGTCCTGATCGGCGGCGACCTGTCCGACCCGGCGGTGGCGGAGCGCGTGGTGGACGAGGCGCTGGCGGCGCTCGGTCGCATCGACGTGCTGGTCAACAACGCGGCCATCGCGCCGAACGCCGAGACCTCGCACCCCATCGCGACCGCCGATTACGAGACGTGGCACCGCACGTGGGAGCGGATGGTCGACGTCGACCTGCGCGCCCCCGCGAACATGACGTTCCTCGTCGCGCGCTCCCTCATCGACCGCGGGTCGCCAGGATCGATCGTGAACGTCGGCTCGCGCGGCGCCTTCCGCGGAGAGCCCGAATTCCCCGCGTACGGCGCCGCCAAGGCCGGCCTGCACGCGATGGGGCAGTCCCTCGCGATCGCGCTCGCCCCGCACGGCATCGCCGTGACGAGCGTCGCGCCGGGGTTCGTCGGCACCGACCGCCAGCAGCAGAAGCTCACCGGGCCCGAGGGGGACGGCATCCGGGATCAGAGTCCCTTCGGTCGCGTCGCGACACCCGAAGAGGTGGCGGATGCCGTGGTGTACCTCAGTTCGCCCCGCTCGCAGTGGGCGTCGGGGGCGATCCTCGACATCAACGGCGCCTCGCACCTGCGCAGCTGAGGGGTCGCCCGCGGGCAACCCCTCGCGGTCGCGTTCGACCGGGGTCCAGACTCGAGGACATGCAACCCGTGCTCGTGATCATCGACATCCAACGCGACTACTTCCCCGGGGGTCGGCATCCGCTCGTCGAACCGGATGCCGCGGCCGACGCCGCCGCGAGCGTGCTCGCTCGCCATCGTGAACAGGGTGCGCCCGTGATCCACGTGCGTCACGAGAGCCCGGCCGGCGGCGGCTTCCTCGAGGGGGGCACCGACGGTGCCGAGATCGACCCCCGCGTCGCTCCGGCCGCGGACGAGACCGTGATCGTCAAGCACGCGCCCAACTCCTTCGTCGGCACCGACCTCGACGACCGCCTGCGCGCCCTGGGCGATCGGCCCCTGCTCGT
>NZ_CAJYPF010000115.1 GCF_913776565.1 uncultured Microbacterium sp.
CGTGTCCATCGGGCGCGTCACCTCGATCCAGGCGGGGCAGGTCATCACGACCGGCCTCATCAACGTGCGCCGCTTTCAGCAGCGCGGCGGCGAGGTGCGCGTGATGGCCGAGATGCTCGGACGCCGCGTGAGCCTGGTCGACGGCTCGGGCTCCGCCGTGATCGAGGACGTCGCGATCGAGCGCAACCGCCTCGGCGAGTGGGACGTGGGTCAGCTGTTCCTGCGTCGACCCCGCACGAGCGCGTCGCCCTTCGCCAAGGGCGCCACGACCTTCGCCGCCTGGGGCGAGGTGCGCGAGAACCAGACACCCGGCGAGGCGCAGTCCGCCGAGCAGCTGGTGGCGACGTACTCCGAGCTCAAGCCCGCCGACCTGGCCAACACCCTTCTCGACCTGCCCGAGGAGCGTCTGATCGAGGTCGCCGAGGAGCTCAGCGACGACCGTCTGGCCGACGCGCTCGAAGAGATGCCCGAGGACGAGCAGGTGCACATCCTCGAGCAGCTCGGCGACGAACGCGCCGCCGACATCCTGGATGCCATGGAGCCCGACGACGCGGCCGACCTGCTCGGTCAGCTGCCCGAGTCGCGCTCCGAGCAGCTGCTCGACCTGATGGAGCCCGAAGAGGCGGACGACGTCCGCGCGCTGCTGCAGTACGGACCCGACACCGCCGGCGGTCTGATGACGCCCGAGCCGATCGTGCTGTCGGCCGACGCCACGGTCGCCGAGGCCCTGGCCCTGATCCGCCGTCACGAACTGCACCCGGCGCTCGCGGCATCCGTGTTCATCACCCTGCCGCCCTACGAGACGCCGACCGGACGCCTGCTGGGCACCGTGCACTTCCAGCGGATGCTGCGCTACCCGCCGCACGAGCGGCTGGGCGCCATCATCGACGACACTCTCGAGCCCGTCCCCGCCGACGCGACCGCGGCCGAGGTCGCGCGCCTGCTCGCCAGCTACAACCTCGTCTCGCTCCCCGTCGTCGATCAGGCCCATCGCCTCGTCGGCTGCGTCAGCGTCGACGACGTGCTCGACTACCTGCTGCCCGACGACTGGCGCACGCACGACAGCGATGATCCGAAACCGCCGACGACGGTCAGACCGCTCGCGACGCAGAGCATCCCCCAGATCCCGCAGACCCCGAGGAGGCGCTGATGGCACGCAACAACAAGCAACCGGCCCTCGATGCGCCCCGCGGGCGCACCGGCGTGCTCGCCCCGCGCACCCCCCAGCCCTCGCGCGACCGCTTCGGCCGTTTCACCGAATGGGTGGCGCGTGCGATGGGCACGCCGACCTTCCTGCTCTCGCTCACGCTGTTCTGCGTGGTGTGGATGGGGTGGAACTCGCTCATGCCCGACGAGCTGCGCTTCGACTCGGCCGACATCGGCTTCACCGCCTTGACGCTCGTGCTCTCGCTGCAGGCCTCGTACGCGGCCCCGCTGATCCTGCTCGCGCAGAACCGGCAGGACGACCGCGACCGCGTGCAGATCGAGCAGGACCGCCAGCGCGCCGAGCGCAACCTCGCCGACACCGAGTACCTCGCCCGTGAGATCGTGGCCCTGCGCATGGCCGTGCGCGACCTGACCGACGAGGTCATCACCAAGGACACGCTGCGCACCGAGCTCAAGGCGCTGCTCGAACGCCTGGACGACCAGACCGACGCCGGCGCCCGCTCCACCGCCTCGCGAGCCACCCCGTGAGCGCGGTGCTCGCCGATCGCGTCCGCGACGCGGTCGCGGCCGTCGCCGACCCGGAACTGCGCCGTCCCCTCGGCGAACTCGACATGCTGCGCGAGATCACCGTCGCCGACGGCGTCGCCGACGTGGGCATCGCCCTGACGATCGTCGGCTGCCCCGCCGCGGACCGCATCGAAAGAGAGGTGCGGGATGCCGCGGCCTCGGTCGACGGGATAGACGCGGTCGCGGTGCGGGTGGGCGTCATGTCGCCCGACGAACGAAAGGCCCTCACCGAGAAGCTGCGCGGGGGTCGGGCGAAGCGCGAGATGCCCTTCGGACCCGATTCGCTCACGCGCGTGATCGCCGTGACCAGCGGGAAGGGCGGGGTGGGAAAGTCGACCCTCACCGCGAACCTCGCGGTCGCCCTGGCCGCCCGGGGCCTGCGCGTCGGACTGATCGATGCCGACGTGCACGGCTTCTCGATCCCGGGCCTGCTCGGCCTGGTCGACGCCGACGGTCTGCCTCCGGCCCCGACGCGCCTGGACGACCTGATCCTGCCGCCGGTCGCCTACGGCGTGAAGGTGATCTCGATCGGTATGTTCCTGCGTCGTCCGGGAGAGGATGCCGCGGGCGCGGTCGCCTGGCGAGGACCCATGCTGCACCGCACCGTGCAGCAGTTCCTCACCGACGTCTTCTTCGGCGACCTCGACGTCCTGCTGCTCGACATGCCGCCCGGAACCGGCGATGTCGCGATCTCGGTGGGGCAGCTGCTCCCCCACGCCGATGTCCTCGTCGTGACGACCCCGCAGGCCGCGGCCGCCGACGTGGCGGTACGCTCGGGCCTGGTCGCCCGCCAGACGGGCCAGCGACCGATCGGGGTGATCGAGAACATGGCCGCCATGACGCTCCCCGACGGGACGGTGCTCGACCTCTTCGGGGCGGGCGGCGGCGAAGAGGTCGCGCGCGCCCTGTCGAGCGCCGATGACGAGGTGCCGCTGCTGGCATCCGTTCCGCTCAGCCCGGCGCTGCGCGCGGGAGGCGACGACGGCAGGCCCGTGGTGCTCGCCCGGCCCGACGACCCCGCCGCCCGGGCGATCGACGCCGCAGCCGCGGCCATCGCGGTGCGTCCCCGGGGCCTCGCGGGCAAGCCGCTACGCCTCGGCGTCTGACCGTCGGATTCACCCGATCGGACTCGGTCCTTCACCCGGGGGTCGGGCTC
>NZ_CAJYPF010000116.1 GCF_913776565.1 uncultured Microbacterium sp.
CGACGACCCGGATGCCGCGGACTTCCGCGAGATGGTCCGCGTACGCAACCTCGTCTACGCCGAGATCTCGGGTCACGAGGACTCCTCGATGCCGGCCGATGAACTGCTCCCGCTGTACCAACCGAAACCCGAGATGAAGCGGTTCTCGTGGATCGTCGTGTTCCACGGCGACGTCGTGGGGCGCGTCGGCCTCGACCTCCCCCAGGAGGACGGGGCGCGCACCGGCTTCTGGCTCATCGAACTCCGGCGCTCCGCGTGGGGCCACGGCATCGGTCGGGCCGCGTTCGCCGAGATCGAGCGCATCGCCCGCGCCGAGGGACGCACGGTCCTTCAGGCCTGGGCGGAGCATCCCGCCGCCGACGGACCGCGACTCGCGGCCCCCACGGGGTTCGGCTCGATCCCCGAGGATCACGCCGCGCGCTTCCTCACGGCATCCGGGTGCACCCTCGAACAGATCGTGCGGGTCAGCCGGCTCGAGCTCGACGGATCGCGTCCGCACCTCGAGGCGCTGCTGGCCGAGGCGGAGACCGCTGCAGCCGGCTACCGCGTGGTGCAGTGGACGCTGCCGACCCCCGACGAATTCGTCGAGTCGTTCGCGTGGATGAAGTCGCGCATGGTCACCGACGCGCCGTCGGCCGATCTGGAGTTCGACGAGGAGGTGTGGGATGCCGCGCGCGTGCGCCGCTACGAAGCTGGATACACCGACGCGGGACGCCACATGCTCGTCACCGCGGCCCAGCACGTCGACAGCGGCGAG
This sequence comes from uncultured Microbacterium sp., assembly GCF_913776565.1. Taxonomy (GTDB): domain Bacteria; phylum Actinomycetota; class Actinomycetes; order Actinomycetales; family Microbacteriaceae; genus Microbacterium. The sequence goes on from NZ_CAJYPF010000116.1 coordinate 758, forward strand.
CTCGCGGCCTTCAACGAACTGGTCATCGGCAAGGACCGCACCGCCGCGACGAGCCAGGAGGACACCCTCGTCGTCGCCGCTCATCGCGGTCATCGGCTCGGCATGCTCGTCAAGTGCGCGGGTCTGCTCGCGTGGCACGACGTCGCCCCGGAGTCTCCGCGAGTGATGACGTACAACGCCGAGGAGAACCGCCCGATGCTTTCGATCAACGAACGCATCGGCTTCGCGCCGATCTCGTACGAGGGCGTCTGGAAGAAGGTTCTCGACTGATCGCGTGAATCGCCGGCATCCGTCGCCGCAGGCCTGCCCGGGGCGACGGATGCCGGCGGCTTCCGCGTGCGGAGCGCGTCAGCGCCGGCGCTGGCAGTGCGGGCAGAAGTGACTCGAGCGGTTCATGAACGACACCCGCACGATCGGCCGCTCGCACCGCGGGCACGGCTGACCCGTGCGCCCGTAGGCGTTGAGGGAGTGCGCGAAGTACCCCGCCTGCCCGTTGACGTTGACGTACTGCGCGTCGAAGCTCGTGCCGCCCTCGGCCAGCGCCTTCTCGAGCACCGCCCGCACCTCGGCGAGCAGGCGGTTGACGGCCCGGGTCGGCAGCGCGGAGCCCGCGGTCTCGGGGTGGATGCGTGCCGCCCACAGCGACTCGTCGGCGTAGATGTTGCCGATGCCACTGGCCACCGTCTGATCCAGCAGGACGCGCTTGATCCCCGACGAGGTGCGCGCGACCCGGGCGCGGAACCGCCTCTCGTCGAACGCCGGGTCGAGCGGGTCCCGCGCGATGTGCGCGACCTGCGAGGGAACCCGAGCGAGCGCGGAGCCGCGACCACCGGCGGCGTGATCGGGGGTCTCGACGAGGGGGTCGATCGCGAGCGAGCCGAAGGTGCGCTGATCCGCGAACACGACCGACAGCGACCCATGCACCGGGTGCTCCAGCTCGACGCGGATCCGTTCGTGCCGCTCCTCGGGCGCCCCGGGGGTGCGCAGCAGCATCTGACCGCTCATGCCGAGGTGCGTGACGATCGCCTCCTCGTCCGAGACCGGCATCCACAGGAATTTTCCGCGACGCACGGCGGCCGAGATGCGCCGACCGGTGAGCTCGGCTTCGAAGTGCGCCGCTCCCCCGCTGTGCCGGGTGAGCGCGCGCTCGTCGCGGACGTCGACCGACGTGATCAGCGCGTCCGTCACCGCGGGTTCGAGACCGGCGCGGACGACCTCGACCTCGGGGAGCTCAGGCACGCGCGTCGAGCTCGCGCCAGGCGGTGAGCGCGGCGGCCATCTCGGCCTGCTTCTTGCTCGACCCCGGCCCCGTCGTCTCCACGTCGCCGACGGTCACCGTGGCGATGAACCGTCGGTCGTGGTCGGGCCCGGTCGCCTCGACGCGGTAGACGGGAGCCGACAGGCCCAGCCGGGCGGCGATCTCCTGCAGGCTCGTCTTGGGGTCCATCGCGGCACCGTAGCGCTCGGGGTCGGCCAGCAACGGCTCGACCAGGCGGAGCACCATGCGCGTGGCCTCGTCGGGACCGGCCGACAGGTAGGTCGCGCCGATGAGCGCTTCCATGGTGTCGGCGAGGATCGAATCCTTGTCGCGTCCGCCGGTGAGGATCTCGCCCCGACCGAGGCGGATGAACGCGCCCAGCCCGATGGTGCGCGCCACCTCGGCGAGGGCCACGGTCGACACGACACTCGCGCGCCGCTTGGCGAGGCTGCCCTCGTCGAGATCCGGATGCCCGGTGAACAGCCGCACGGTGACGGCTTGCCCCAGCACGGAGTCGCCGAGGAATTCGAGGCGCTCGTTGTGCGGGATCGCACCGTTCTCGTAGGCGAAGGAACGGTGCGTCAGGGCCAGCGAAAGAAGCTCGGGGTCGATGTCGACCCCGAGCTTCTCGGTGAGCGTCTCGCGCTCGGTGGTGTTTCGCGTCACGTCACCGATCAGACGTCGGCGACCTTGCGGCCCTTGTACTCGAGGAAGAGCTCGGTGCCCTGCGAGTCGGTGACGACCTTCGCCTGGTGGGGGCGGCTGTAGACGACCTTGCCGTTCTCGATGGTCTTGACCAGCGCGGGGGCTTCGGCCTTCCACTGCGCGCGGCGCGAGCGGGTGTTGGAGCGGGAGACCTTCCGCTTCGGGGGGTTACCTGCCATGGCTAGCTCTTCTCTGTCTTGGGGGCGGCGCGGAGCGCATCGCCGTCGTCTGGGGTGTACTGCTGGAGCGCAGCCCATCGAGGATCAACGGACGTCTGCTCCGATTCGCCGGGGCTTTCCGTCAGCCTCTCGCCCGTGTTCGGGTCGAGCCCGGGGCAATCCGGCTGACACACCGGCTGGAACGGAAGCGACAGGACGATGGCGTCCCGGACCAGGTTTTCAAGATCCACGTGGTCGTCTTGAACGCCGAAGTCACTCGCTTCGTCCCCAGGATACGCGAAAAGTTCCTGGAACTCGACTTCGACAGGCTCGGTGATGTCGATCAGGCAGCGCCCGCACACCCCGGTGGCGGTGGTGTCGACGGTGCCCGACACGAGGATGCCCTCGTGCACGGACTCCAGCCGCACGTCGAGCTCGAGAATCTCGCCCTCGGCGACCGAGACGAGCCCCTCGCCCCATTTCTCGGGCGTCGGCAGGTCGAGGCTGTGCTCGCGCATCTCTCCCGGGTGGCGCTCGATGTCGCGCACGGGGAGCTGGAAAGGTCCGGGTCGGTGGGTTCTCACGGTCGACAATGCTACCCGCGCACCCCTGGACGGGGGCCGGGCGCCGCGCCCGCGCGCGGGGTCAGATCCCGCGGGCCCCGGTGTCGAGCAACCGCGCGACCGCCGGGGGGACGTACGGCGACACGTCGCCGCCCAGACCGGCCACCTGACGGACGAGCGAACTCGACACGAGAGCGTGCGAGGGGTCGGGGAGCAGGAACACCGTCTCGACATGCGCGAGGTCGCGGTTCACGATCGCCATGGGGGTTTCGTAGGCGACGTCGACCTGCGAGCGGATCCCCTTGACCAGCACGCGGGCCCCCACCTCGGTGGCGTAGTCGACGAGCAGGCCCATGCTCCACGCGGCCACGATCACGTCGCCCTCGATGCCGGCCTCTGCGATCGACTGCTCGAGCAGGCTCTGCCGCTGGGCGATGGGCAGCATCGCCTCTTTGCCCGGGTTGTGCACGACCAGCACGTGCAGCTGGTCGAACAGTCCGGCGGCCCGGCGGATGACGTCGAGGTGGCCGAGGGTGGGCGGGTCGAACGAGCCGGGGACGACGGCGATCCGGGGGTCCATGCCGCCAGCCTACCGACGCCCCGCGGGCGAGCGGCCCGCCGGTCAGGACTTGGCCAGGGCGGCGCGCTCCTCGACGCCGACGCGGCGCTCGAGGGCGGCGGCGAGGGCCGGATGCCGCGTCAGGGCCGGGTCGTCGGCCAGCAGCTTCTCGCCCTCGGCCCGCGCCTCGGTGATGAGCGCCGCGTCGGTGACCACGCGCAGCAACCGCAGCGACGACCGCGCCCCGGACTGCGCCCCGCCCAGCACGTCGCCCTCTCCGCGCAGGTCGAGGTCGATCTCGGCGAGGGCGAACCCGTCGAGGGTGGATGCCACCGCTTCGACGCGCGACCGGGCCGAGGTGCCGGGTGCGGCCTCGGTCACCAGCAGGCAGAGCCCCGGCAGGCCGCCGCGGCCGACGCGGCCGCGCAGCTGATGCAGCTGCGACACGCCGAAGCGATCGGCCTCGAGGATCACCATGGTGGACGCGTTGGGGACGTCGACGCCGACCTCGATCACGGTCGTCGCCACGAGCACGTCGATGTCGCCGCGGGCGAAGGCCTGCATGACGGCATCCTTTTCGTCCGACGGCATCTTGCCGTGCAGGATCTGCACCCGGATGTCGCGGAACGACGGCAGGTTCGACAGCAGAGCGTCGACCTGCACGACGCCCCAGCGGGTGCGGTTGCCCTCGGCCGCGGTGGGGGCTGGGGCGTCCGGCGCGTCGGCGGGCTCGTCGCTCTTGCCGTCGGCGGCGAGCTGGTCGGAGTCGATCGCCGGACACACCACGAAGGCCTGACGCCCGAGCGCGACCTCTTCGGCCACGCGATCCCAGACGCGCGCGAACCAGCCCGGCTTCTCGGCGAGGGGCGCGACGAATGATTGGATGCCGGCCCGCCCGGCCGGCATGGTGCGGATCGTCGACACGTCGAGGTCGCCGAACACCGTCATGGCGACCGTGCGCGGGATGGGGGTCGCCGTGAGGACGAGGGTGTGCGGAGCCTGGCCCTTGGAGCGCAGGGCGTCGCGTTGATCGACGCCGAACCGGTGCTGCTCGTCGACCACGACGAAACCCAGGTCGGCGAAAGTCGTCGTCGCGCTGAGCAGCGCGTGCGTGCCCACGACGATGCGGGCCTGACCGGATGCCACGCGCAGCGCCGCGCGGCGACGTTCGGCCGCGGGCATCTGACCGGTCAGCAACGTCGGCATGAGCTCGGGGGCGAGCTCGGCCCCGAGCATGCGTGCGATCGAACGCAGATGCTGACCGGCGAGCACCTCGGTCGGGGCGATCAGAGCGGACTGCCCCCCGGACTCGGCGACCTGCAGCATGGCGCGCAGGGCCACCAGCGTCTTGCCGGATCCCACTTCTCCCTGCACGAGACGGCTCATGGGCCAGTCGCCGACGAGGTCGGCAGCCAGCTGCGCACCGACGCTCTGCTGATCGGGGGTGAGCTCGAAGGGAAGGATCGCATCGAAACGTTCGAGCAGTCCCCCGGGGGCGGCCGGGCGCTTCTGCGCCGAGAGGGCCCGGACGAACTGGCGCTGCTGCAGCAGGGCGGTCTGCAGCACGAACGCCTCGTGCATGCGGAGCGTCTCGACCGCGGGCGGGATGTCGTCGTCGTGGGCGGGGCGGTGGATGTTCTCGAGCGCCTGCCGCGCCGAGAGCAGGCCCCGGCGCGCGCGCAGGTCGGCGGGCAGGGGGTCGTCGACGTCGCCCAGGCTGTCGAGGACCAGCGCGATCGTCTTCTGCACCAGCGTGCTGGGAACGGCACTCGTCGCGGGGTAGATCGGAATCGGACGCTTGGCGGTGACCTCGGCCTCGGCCATCGCCTCGGCGATGTCGTCGAAGAGCTCGTAGTCGGGGTTGGTCAGCTGCGTCTGACGACGGTACTCGCCCACCTTGCCCGAGAAGATGCCGCGCCGACCGGGCGTGAGGTCCTTCAACCGCCACGGCTGGTTGAAGAAGGTCAGCGACATGCGTCCGTCGCCGTCGCTGATGACGACCTCGAGCAAGGACCCCCGACGGTTCTGCATGCGCCGCTCGCTGGCGCTGACCACCTCGGCGACGATCGTGACCGGCTCGCCGAGCGGGAGGGAGGCGATCGGGGTGAGCTCGCCCCGCCGGGCGTAGCGACGGGGGTAGTGCTCGAGCAGTTCGCCGACCGTGGTGACGCCGAAGGCCTTGTCGAACGCGGTCGCGGTCTTGCCGCCGATGGCGCCGTCCAGCCGGGAGGCGAGCGAGAGACCGGGCATGCTCCGAGTCTAGGCAGGGGCCCCGACACCACCGGTCGCGACGCCCCCGTCGCGCCCCGGGGAGGACCCCGCGCCCCGCCCTAGGCTGGAGGGGTGACCCGCATCATCTCGGGCCGCGCCGGCGGCACGGTCCTCGACGTCCCCCCGAAGGGCACCCGCCCCACGAGTGATCGCGTGCGCGAGTCGCTCTTCGGTGCGCTCGACGCCGCGGGACTCATCGACGACGCCCGCGTGGCCGACCTGTACGCCGGATCGGGCGCTCTCGCGCTCGAAAGCCTGAGCCGCGGTGCGGCCTCGGCCGACCTCGTGGAGCTCGCGCCGACGGCCGCGACGCTCATCAAAAAGAACGCCGAGCGGTTGCGTGCGGCCGGGGTGAAAGCTCCCGCGCGCGTGCACCGCGCGCACGTCACGCCGTACCTGATGGCATCCACCCAGGTGTGGGATCTGGTGTTCCTCGACCCGCCCTACGACATCTCGGACGACGACCTGACCAAGGCCCTCGTCGCCCTGGCCCCGCGGCTCAGCCCGGACGCCGTGGTGATCGTCGAGCGGGCCAAGCGCTCCCCCGCCCCCGCCTGGGCGGCCGCGGGACTCGAGCCCGATCGCGACCGCGCCTACGGCGACACGACCCTGTGGTGGGGGCGTCCGCTCCTCGCCGCCGACTGAACGGCCTCAGCCCCTCCCGGCGTCCCAGTCGCGGTAGGTATCCCAGCCGCCGCGGCCGGTCCACGCACGGCCGTCGACCGTCACGGCCTCGGCCTGTCGCGGGACGACCGTCCCCACGCGGCGGCCGAGCGGCTCGGCATTCCCGGGGAAGGTCACCAGGAACCCGTGGTCCTCTCCCCCGTCCAGGGCCCGGGCGGGATCGTCGCCGAGGGTCGCCGCATCCAGGGCGATCGTCACGCCTGAGGCGTCGGCGAGTCGCGTCGCATCCAGGACGAGTCCGTCCGACAGGTCCATCATGGCCGTGGCCCCGGATGCCGCGGCCCGCACCGCCTCGCCGAGCGG
>NZ_CAJYPF010000117.1 GCF_913776565.1 uncultured Microbacterium sp.
GCGGCGGTGCCGGGGAGGGGCTAATATAGGGGAGTTGCCTGCTTGCAGGGAACGGGATGTGGCGCAGCTTGGTAGCGCACTTGACTGGGGGTCAAGGGGTCGCAGGTTCAAATCCTGTCATCCCGACGGATAGGGTCGGAAGCTCGAGAGAGCGTCCGGCCCTTCGTCGTTCTCGTCCGTGCCGACCCGCACGCCCGCGGAAACAACTGCCCTCGGGGGATCCTCGGTCGGCGCGGCGTGGCTCGCGTTCTTCGCCATGGCCCTGTGATGGCTGTAGGCGGTGGCACCCCTCGCCCTCGTCGAAATCGTGAGCGTCGTCGCCGGTTGGCGCGATCGAGGGGGTATGAAGGGCACAGCCCGGCGCTTCACGACGACCGCGCAGGGTCGATCTGACGCCGAAGACTCAGCTCACCGGGGCCGCGGCATCCGTCCGCTTCTGCAGGTACTCGCACAGCTGCCCGGTGGTGAGCAGTTCTTCGCCGAGTGCGATGAGGTGACCGCCCGGCAGGGGGAACTCGCCCGAGCGCTCGGTGAGCGCGGCGGTCCAGCGGCGTTCGCAGTCGACGTTGAGGTAGATCGACGCGGGGCCGTGGGTCAGGTGCACGGCGACGATGCCGGAGTCCACGTGCTCGACGTCGTCCTGCGGCAGCACGTGGACGGTGGCGTGGGCGACGCGCGAGGTCTTCTCGTACTCGGCCACCCAGTCGGTGATCTCGGCGAGCGTCGGGCGAGAGCTGCACGTCATTCGCCCAGGCTATACGGGCTGCGCCACGACGTCGCCGCGACGGGAGAAGTCCTACGGTGTCGGCGCGTATTCAGGACACAGGTGGATGCCGGAGAGCACCACGACCACGCTCGCCTCCTGCTGCGTGACCCCGCCGCCCTGCATCGAGTCGAACACCTGTTTCGGGGTCAGGCCGTCGTCGAACCCCGCGCAGACGGCGTGCCCCAGATCGACCCAGACCTGCGTCGCCGACAGGTCGGTCTGGGGCAGTTGCTGACGGAGCGCCCGCACGTACGCGACCTCTTGCTCGTAGACCTGCTGTGCCCGCGCGTCGACGGTGGGTGTGGGTGACGCCTTCGGCGCCTTGCCGACGGGAATCGCGCCGCAGCCGCTCAATCCGGCGGCCAGCGCGAGCGCGACGGCCACGGCGCCGATCTTCTTCATGCGGCGAGCGTACGCCGCAGAAACTCGCGCGGCGAGGGGGGTGCGCCCCGTCCTCCGGAACGGGCGAGAGGGGTTCCGTCACAGGGCGGCGGCGAGCGCCCGGCCCACGGTCCGTCCGGTGAACAGGCACAGCCCCAGGAACGTCCCCTCGAGCGCGTTGTACCCGTGCGCGCCTCCGCCGCCGAACCCCGCGGCCTCTCCGGCGGCGTACAGGCCGGGGATCGGCGTCCCGGACCCATCGAGGGCGCGACCGTCGAGGTCGGTCTGGATGCCACCGAGCGTCTTGCGCGTGACGACCCACAGGCGCACGGCGATCAGCGGACCGTGCCGGGGGTCGAGCAGGGCGTGCGCGCGCACCGTCCGGAAGAGGCGATCGCCGCGGAAGCGACGGCTGTTCTGGATGCCGATGGTCTGCGCATCCTTCGAGTAGGGGTTCACCACCTCGCGGTCGCGCGCGACGATCTGCGCGCGGATCGCCTCTTCGTCGAGCAGGTCGTCGCCGGTGAGGTCGTTCATGCCGCGCACGAGCTCGCCGAGGGTGTCCGCGACGACGAAGTCGGCCCCGTGGCTCTTGAAATCCTCGACCGGACCCGGCGCGGCTCGACCCAGTCGGGTCCGCAGCAGCAGGCCCAGGTCGCGATTCGTGATGTCGGGGTTTTGCTCCGACCCCGACAGGGCGAACTCCTTCTTCACGATGGTCTGGTCGAGCACGAACCACGAGTAGTCGTAGTCGGTGATGTCGGGCGTCGTGCGCAGGATCTTCAACGTCCCCAGAGTGTCGTGGCCGGGCAGCCCCGGTGCGGGGAGGCGTCGGCCGCGCGCATCGAGCCACATCGACGAGGGACCGGGGAGGATCCGGATGCCGTGCCCCGGCCAGATGGGGTTCCCGTTCTGCAGCCCCTCGGTGTAGTGCCACATGCGGTCGCGATTGACCAGGCGCACGCCCTGGTCGGCGGCGATGTCGAGCATGCGCCCGTCCACGTGCGCCGGAACGCCCGTGACCATCTTCCGCGGGGGAGTGCCGAGTCGGTCCGGCCACCACCGTCGCACGCGCTCGTGGTCGCCGCCGATGCCCCCGGACGAGATGACGACCGCCTGCGCCGAGAGGGTGAAGGCGCCGACCTCCTCGCGCGAGGACGACACGCCGCGGGCGGCGTCGTCGGGCGCCAGGATCGTGCCGCGTACGCCGGTCACCGTGCCGCCCTCGACGACGAGTCCGTCGACGCGGTGACGGAAGAGCAGGCGGACGGTGCCGGCATCCGCTGCTTCTCGGGCACGGTCGGCGAAAGGCTCCGAGATGCCCGTGCCGGTGCCCCACGGCACGTGGAAGCGGGGGACGGAGTTGCCGTGTCCGCCCGCGGTGAAGGAGCCGCGCTCGGCCCACCCGACGACGGGGGTGAAGCGCACGCCGTGCGCGCGCAGCCAGGGGAGCTTGTCCGCCGCGGCGAACTCGACGTATGCGCGCCCCCACCTCGCGGCCCACTCGTCCTCGGGATGCGCGCCGTCGAGGCGGTCCCAGCCGGCCGAGCCCTGCCAGTCCTGCCACGCGAGGTCGAGGGAGTCCTTCACGCCGAGGCGACGCTGCATGGGGGAGTCGACGAGGAAGATGCCCCCGAACGACCAGAACGCCTGGCCGCCCAGGTTGGCCGCGTTCTCCTGCTCGACGATGACGACGCGCTTGCCCGCGCGCACCAGTTCGTTGCTCGCGACCAGGCCCGCGAGCCCGGCTCCGATGATGATGACGTCGGCGTCCATGTTCCCCCTCGGCGTCG
>NZ_CAJYPF010000118.1 GCF_913776565.1 uncultured Microbacterium sp.
GACGGTGCCGAGGATCGCTCGGGCGCGGCGCCAGGCTGGGCGGTGTGCGCGTACCGAGTGTGCGCTGCGGCGAAGCGTCAGGTTGTCGGACATCGAAGCCCTCCCAGCAGACCGCTGACGATGCCGGTCGGGACGAGAGTCGTTCCGGCGCTCGGAGCGGATCTCCAAGCGCCGTTGACGGCGACGACCGCCACCGTCGGATTTCCGGAGAGGAGTGACAGGACGTTGTTCAACAGTCCGGCCTGAACGTCAGCGGAGAGCGTGCCGTTCACGGCAGTGGAGTCCGCGACGTTCAGACCGAGGACTTTGGTTCCTTGAGAGGTGTTCAGTGCCACCAATTCGTATGAAGTGGCTCCCGCAACGCGGGGCCAAGACAACCGGACGTAGTAGTTGAGGACGGTGCCCTGGTTCTGACATGCCACCGGAGCGGGAGGGGTGAGAGCGCCCGTCGACAGGGCGAAGGAGGGAGCGGCGGCGGTGGCCTGCCACGCGGCGGTCGCGGGTGTCATCCCGGGAGTCAGCGCGAGGACGGCGATGAGCGCGGACACCGCCATCACGCGTCCGATACGACCTCGGAAGGCGGTCATGACACAGCCTGGACGGCTGCCACGCCGAGCGTGGGCGTGAGCGCGCGATTCTGAAGAGCTGCGGGAGCATTCGCTGCGAGCGTCACCCGTAGGCACAGGTCGACGGAGGTGCCGGGGAGGAACCCTCCCGCCGGCGCGTACGAAGCGCCGGTCGCGATCGGGGTCGAGCTGCCGCAGCTTCCGACGAACACCTGGGTTGTCACGTATGCGGCCTCCTCGGCGCTCAGTCCGAGGGAGACGTTCGGAGTGACCCGCCACCGCAGGGTCGTGCCGGATGCCGCTGTCTCAGTGACCTTGAGGATTGCTGAATCGCTAGTGCCGCCCGGAAACAGGGGTTTCCACGCGGACCAGTCGCTGCCCCATTCCGTCGCGAGCGCGAGAGACCCCGTGGTCGTGGTTCCGGCGTTCAGCGCGACGGATCGCTGCCAGAGCGCCTGCGCGGCGGCGGTCCCGGTCCCCAGGACCAGGACCGCCGCGAGCACGGCGCCCCACTTCAGGCGACGCATGGTGCTGTCGTCGCGATGGAGCATGGAACCTGCCTCAGCTGGAAGCCTGGGTGAGCGAGAACGACAGCTTGCTGAGGTCCACAGGGGTGTTGACGCCGACGAGGTTCGGGGTGTTCGCATCGAAGGTCACCGTCACCGTCGCCTGCAGGTTGCCGGCCGTGGCGGGCGTCACCCGGTACGTGTTGGTGCCGGTCTGCGCACCGAGGCCGGGGATGTTCACGGCGACCTTGACGTACTGCGCGGCAGGTCCCGAGACGAAGTTCGCGGCCTGGGTCACCGCGAGATCGGCTTGCAGGGTGTTGCCGACCAGCGTGACCGTGACGGGCTGCGTCAACGTGAGGACATCGCCCGGGACGATCCGGGCCGTGGTGGGGTCCGTCAGCGAAATGGCGGAGCCGAGCACACCCTTCAAGCTCCACGCGCTCGTGCCCAGTGTCAGGTTGAGGTCACCGGACTGCACGCTCCCGGTCGACAGGGCGGTCGACGTCGTCCAGTACGCGTACGTCCCTCCTCCACCGAGGAGCAGGGCGGTACCGGCGGCGATGGCGAGGATCGCCTTCGCCTTGCCGTGGCGCGGACGACGAGAGGCGCGGGTAGCGGGGATCGGGGCTGCGGTTTCGGTGGACGGCGACATGGCTTCTCCTGGGCATGTGCGGCTGGTGTTGCCACCGAAACTATGAGTTCGATGAGAGTGCGCCACTACCGATCCACCCATCGGGCCTACCGACTTTCGTGGGCGCTACGTAGTCCTCCGTAGCGGCTCGGTAGCGCTAGCCTCGGGCGCATGACGATCGCCCCCGACGCTTCGATCCTGTCGCTCCCCGGCGCGACGCCCCGCCTGCACGAGACCGCGTTCGTGGCATCCGGGGCCCGAGTGGTGGGCGACGTGACGCTCAGCGAGGGCGCGAGCGTCTGGTACAACGCCGTCCTCCGCGGCGACAGCGCGGCGATCTCGATCGGTGCGCGCAGCAATCTGCAGGACAACGTGTCGGTGCACGTGGATGCCGACCACCCCGTCATCATCGGGGCCGACGTCTCGGTGGGTCACAACGCGGTGGTGCACGGGTGCACGATCGGCGACGGCTCCCTGGTGGGCATGGGCAGTGTCATCCTGTCGGGGGCCGAGATCGGCCCGGGATGCCTGATCGCCGGGGGAGCGGTCGTCCTCGAGGGCACCGTCGTACCCGAGGGCTCGCTCGTCGCGGGCGTTCCGGCGAAGGTGCGGCGCGCGCTCACCGCCGAGGAGCGTTCCCGCCTGTTACGCAACGCCGAGATCTATCTCGTTCACTCGGCGCGCCACGGCGAGGCGCGGCCGACAAACGAGGGAACGCCGGCCGCTCCCGCCATACTGACCGAGTGACCACCGATGCCCCTGACGGAAGCTCCGAGGGGCTGCCGGCCGGCAAAGAAGAGGTGGGAGCCTGGAAAGCCCGACTGCGCGACGACCCCGCGGACGATGCGACCCGTCAGCAGCTCGTCGGGCACTATCGCCGGCTCGGTCACCGGGATCAGGCGGGCCGCTACGCCGTCGGACTGACCGAGGGGGCGTCCGCGGATGAGGTGCGGGCCTACATCGGGATGCTGTGGGGTCTCAACGCCGACGAGGCGACCGCGCGACGACTGAGCGCGCTTCTCGACGAGCAGAATCTGCCCGCGTCGGTGCGCGAGGCCCTGGAACATCGAACGTTGCCCGACGAGCTGCGCGAGCAGGGCTGGGGCTGCGTCGTGGGGATCGCGTGGGCCGCGGTCGCTGTCGCCGGATTCGTCACCCTGGCCGTGGTTTTCGGATTCACGATGGCCGGCTCAGTGGACGCGCGTCCGGTGGGTGCCTGGTGGACGTCGCTCACGGGCTGGATTCTCGTGGGCGCCCTGGCCCTCAGCGCGCTCTGGTCGGCAATGACCAGAAGGTGGATGGCCGCAGCGATCTTCGCCGCGATCACCGTCGTGGCCGCAACGGTCGTAG
>NZ_CAJYPF010000119.1 GCF_913776565.1 uncultured Microbacterium sp.
CGGTGGGGGCGAGCACTATCCCGGCGCCGTCGTCGGTGATCGACAGGCCCGGGTTGGCGCGCGCGTCGGCGAGCGGGCCGGACTCGGCGCCCATGACCCCCACCTGGCTGTAGATCAGGATGCCGCCGATCAGCACGACGACGAGAGCGCCGAGGCCGCCGAGGGTCCATCGCAGCCATCGTCGCGGCCGACGGGGAGGGCGGGCGGGGGCGGAGTCGGCGGGGGGCTCGCGATCGGTCACATCTCGAGCGTATCCCCGCCGGCCGGGACGCCGTCGGCTCTGAACACGACGCCGCCGACGTGGCCCGTGAGCGGCACGTCGGCGGCGAGGTCCGAGTGGGACGGCGTCAGGACGCGAGCGCCGCCTGCCGCGCCGAGACGATCTCGACCACGCGCCCGGAGAGCGGGTGCGTGGAGTCGAGGCCGGTCACCTCTGCCGTGAAGGTCGCAGCGTCGCTCTCGCGCAGCAGGCGCTGCAGCTCGACGGCCTGAGCGTCCTCGGCATCCTGGAACTCCAGCGCGGCGGCCATCGCGGCCACGAGGGCGTCGACGGGCAGACCCCGCTCGACGGCCTCGGCGGCGGGGCCGACGAAACGCTCGTGCCGCGAGAGCTTGCGCAACGGCTGGCGACCGACGCGCCACACCGTGTCGGGCAGGGCGGCGTTGCGGAAACGACGCAGGATGGTCGCCCGGTATTCGGCCTGCACGGCGGCATCCAACTCGTGCTTCTGCACCAGCAGGGCGCTGGTCTCTTCGAGCGCGGCCTCGACCTTGGCGGCGATCGCGGGGTCGGCGAGGGCGTCCGAGATGCGGTCGATCCCCGCCTGCGCGCCGAAGTACGCCGTGGTGGCGTGACCGGTGTTGACCGTGAAGAGCTTGCGCTCGATGTAGGGCTCGAGGTCGTCGACGAAGTGCGCTCCGGGGATGTGCGGCGGGGTGTCGCCGAACGGCGCCCGCTCGATCGCCCACTCGTAGAACGGCTCGACGGTGACGTCGACGCCGCCCTGCGTCTGCGCGGGGACGATGCGGTCGACCGCGGTGTTGGCGAAGACGGCACGGGATGCCAGGGCGTCCCACGATTCGCCGGCGAGCTCGGTCACGTGCTCGCGCAGCTGGTCGGTCGCCCCGATCGCGTTCTCGCACGCCATGATCTGCAGCGCGGGCAGGGAGGGGTCGCGAAGCGCGAGTCCCGCGACGATGTGCGGGGCCACGAACTTCAGGATGGTCGGGCCGACGGCGGTGGTGACCACGTCGGCGGTGGCGATCTCGTCGACCAGGGCCTCGGCATCCACCGAGCTGTCGATCGCGCGGAAGTTCGTCACCTGCTTGTCGACGCCGCCCTCGCCCACCTCGTGGACCGTGTACGACGACGCGTCGTTGATCGCGGCGACCAGGGCCGCCGAGACGTCCGAGAAGACGAGGTCGTACCCGCCCTCGTGCAGCAGCAGGCCGACGAAGCCGCGGCCGATGTTGCCGGCGCCGAAGTGGACGGCCTTCATGCGTTGACGGAACCCGCGAGGGCCTCGTAGAGCTCCTCGGGCGAGGAGGCGGCCTTCAGGCGCGCGACGTCGTCCTCCTCGGAGAAGAGGATCGCGATCTGCGACAGGATCTCGAGGTGTTCGTCGCCCTTGCCGGCGATGCCGATCACGAAGGTGACGGGCTCCCCGCCCCAGTCCACGCCGCCGTCGTAGCGGACGACCGACAGGCCGGACTCGAGGATCGCCTGCTTGGTCTCGTTGGTGCCGTGGGGGATCGCGAGCTCGTTGCCCATGTAGGTCGACACGGTCTCCTCGCGGGCCTGCATGGCGGCGAAGTAGTCGGCGGTCACGGAGCCGGTGGCCTGCAGCAGGTCGGCCGCCTCTTTCATCGCCTCCTCGCGGGTGGCGCTCCCGGGGTGGATGCGGACGGATTCGATGCGGAGGACGTTCGACATGGTTCTCGCCTTTCTCGTCGTGCTGTCCAGCCTCGCAAAACGCGGGCCGGACGGGAAGACGCCAGGGGTCGGGCTGACGCTCCGACCCCTGGCGTGCTAGGGGGTTACTTGGACTCGTGCTGCGCGCGGACCATCTCCACGACCTCGTCGTAGCGCGGCGAGTTCATGAAGTTGTCGACCGACACGTGCAGCGAGTCGGGCGACTGCGCCTTGGCGCGGTCGGTGAGCTGGTTCTGCGTGATGACCAGGTCGGCCGAGCCGTCGAGATTCGCGATCGCCTGGTTGGTGACCGTGACGCCGTCGATGCCGGCCTTCTTGATCTTGTTGCGCAGAACGCTGGCGCCCATGGCCGAGGAGCCCATGCCGGCGTCGCAGGCGAACACGATGTTGTTCAGCTGCTTCGTCGCGACGGCTCCGCCGAGGCCGCCCAGGGCGCCGTCGACGTCGCGGTCGGCCGTCTCGGTGGTGCCCGAGCCGGTGGTGCCGGCAGCCCGCGTGCGCAGGGCGCCCAGCGCGGACGACTCCTTGCCCTTGTTGGCCGCGGTCTGGTCGATCGCGGCGGCGAAGCTGTCGCCCTCGGCCTCGGCGTCGCGCTTACGCGAGGCCCGCAGGATGATGCCCGAGATGAGGAACGTCACCACCGCGGCGACGATGACCGAGAGGTAGACCACGAGGACGTTGGCCACGCCGCCGCCGGCGGCCGCGGCGGTCACGGCGATGATGCTGCCGGGAGCGGCCGGGAAGACCAGGCCGCCGCCGAAGATCATGTTGACCGCGACGCCCGAGGCGCCACCCGCGATGAGGGCGAGGATCGTCATCGGCTTGGCGAGGGCGTAGGGGAAGTAGATCTCGTGGATGCCACCGAGGAACTGGATGACGATGGCACCGGGAGCCGAGGCCTTGGCCGCACCGACACCGAAGAAGGTGAAGGCGAGCAGCAGGCCCAGGCCGGGGCCGGGGTTGGCCTCGATGAGGAACAGGATCGACTTGCCGGTGTCGGCCGCCTGCTCGATGCCGAGCGGGGTGAAGACGCCGTGGTTGATGGCGTTGTTGAGGAACAGCACCTTCGCCGGCTCGACGATGATCGACAGCACGGGCAGCAGGTTGAACTGCACGAGGAAGGCGACGATGCTGCCGAGGACCGCGCTGATGCCGAGGAACACGGGACCGAAGGCGAAGAAGCCGACGATCGCGAGGATCATGCCGAGGATGCCGGCGGAGAAGTTGTTCACGAGCATCTCGAAGCCGGGGCGGATCTTTCCGTCCCACAGCTTGTCCATCTGCTTGGTGATCCAGGCGGCGAGCGGGCCCATGATCATCGCGCCGAGGAACATCGGGATGTTGGTGCCCACGATCACACCCATCACGGCGATGGTGGCGACCACGCCACCGCGCGCACCGTAGACGATGCGTCCACCGGTGTTGGCGATGAGCAGGGGCAGCAGGTAGGTGATCATGACGCTGACCAGGCCGACGTAGCCCTGGTAGGTGCCGCCGTCGGTGTTCGCGGTCAGTGCGGTCGCCGCTCCGGGCCAGCCGATGGTCGCGGCGTCGCCGCCGCCGCCGATGATCTCGGCGACCGGGGCCCAGTGCCACCCGAAGGGGCTGTTGGCGCCGAAGAATCCGGCGGGGATGAAGAGCATGGTGATGAATCCCCATGCGATGAACGCCGCGATGTTCGGCATGATCATGCCGGAGAGGAACGTGCCGAATCGCTGAACCGCGATCCGTGCCCCTCCCGGCTTCTTGGCGGGTGACGTCGTCGTCATTGCTGTGTCTCCTTGATGTGGTGCACGGCGGCGGCCGTGCGGTGGGGATGCGGCGTCGGCCGCGGTGTCGACGGGGCGGTCGGAACCGTCCCGGGGTTCACGGGGTGGGAACGAGGGAGGAAGCCGCCTGGGCCGCTTCGCGGGCGGAGGCCGCGTCGTCGGCGGACAGGGCGGCCTCGGCGATGCGCAGGGCGTCGTCGAGCGTGTGGGTGAGCAGCGTCGCGCGCACGTCGGCGAGGGCCGTGGGGGCCATCGACAGCGTGGTGGCGCCGAGACCGACGAGCACGACGGCCAGCAGCGGGTCGGCCGCGGCCTCGCCGCAGATGCCGACGGGCTTGCCGTTGGCGCGCCCCGCCGCCCCGACCTCGCGGATGAGGCGGAGGACGGCCGGATGCCACGGGTCCTGGAACGACGCGACCGAACCGAGCAGCCGGTCGGCGGCGAGCGTGTACTGCGTCAGGTCGTTGGTGCCGATCGAGGCGAAGTCCGCGATCTGCAGGATGCGATCGGCCAGCAGGGCCGAGGAGGGGACCTCCACCATGACGCCGGTGGTCTTCAGTCCGTAGTCCTTGGCCAGAGCCGTGAAGTACCGGGTCTCCTCGACCGTCGAGACCATGGGCGCCATGACCCACAGGTCGGCGGGTCCGGCCTCGGAGGCGCGGGTCGCGGCATCCGCTTCGGCGAGGGCGGTGAGCTGCTCGCGCAGGATGTCCTCGCTCGCGCGGAGGGCGCGCAGGCCGCGAAGGCCCAGCGCGGGGTTCTCCTCGTGCGCGTCGTTGAGGAAGGGGAGGGGCTTGTCGGCGCCGGCGTCGAGCACGCGTACGACGACCTTCTTGCCCGGGAACGCGCTGAGCAGCTCGATGTAGGCCGCGCGCTGCTCCTCGACCGTGGGCGCGGAGCTGGAGCTGAGG
Source organism: uncultured Microbacterium sp. (assembly GCF_913776565.1). Lineage (GTDB taxonomy): Bacteria > Actinomycetota > Actinomycetes > Actinomycetales > Microbacteriaceae > Microbacterium. The sequence goes on from NZ_CAJYPF010000119.1 coordinate 4,614, forward strand.
AAGAGGAACTCCGTGCGGAACAGTCCCACGCCCTCGGCTCCCAGCTCGACGGCCTCGGCGGCACCGCCCGGCTTGCCGAGGTTCGCCAGCAGCGGCACCTTCGTGCCGTCGGCGAGGGCGCCGTCGGTGATCGGAGCGGATGCCGCGGCGGCACGGGCGTCGGCGCGGTTCTTCGCGCGCTCGAGGTCGTCGGCGCTCGGGTCGACCGTGACGACGCCGGCGGCCGCGTCGACGATGACGGACTGTCCGTCGACGAGGTCCTTCGCGCCCGCGGCGCCGACGACCGCGACGATCGACTTCTCGCGGGCGAGGATCGCCGTGTGCGAGGTGGGGCCGCCCTCGGTGGTCACCAGGGCGAGCACCTTGTCGAGGTCGAGCAGAGCGGTGTCGGCCGGGGCGAGGTCCTTCGCCACGAGCACGAAGGGGTGTCCGGGATCCGGGATGCCGGGGGCCGCGACGCCCCGGAGGCGCGCGATGACGCGCTGGGCGACGTCGTCGAGGTCGGCGGCGCGCTCCCCGAGATAGCCGCCCAGGGCGATGAGCTGCTCGCGGAACGAGGCGAAGGCGTCGTGCACGGCGAACTCGCCGGTCTTGCCGCTCGCGAGGCGGCTGTCGACCTCGGCCTCGAGGGTCGGGTCCTCGGCGATCATCGCCTGCGCCTCGAGCACGTCGCGAGCCGCGCCGCCGGCCTGGGCGCCGCGGGCCTCGAGCTCGCGCGCGACGGCGCCGACGGCCGCGCGCACGCGCGCCGTCTCCTCCTCGACCGAGAGCTCGCTCTTGGCGTCCTTCGGGGCGGGCAGGGGCTCGGCCATGCGCGCGATGGGTCCCTGGGCGACGCCCAGTCCGATTCCGACTCCACGGAGTTCCGTCATGGTGCTGTATTCCTTTACTCGGCGTCGTGGTCGGTGGTGAGGAGCTCGGCGAGGCGCTCCAGGGTGGCTTCGGCGTTGTCGCCGTCGGCGGTGAGGGTCACGTAATCGCCCTGCTCCAGGCCCAGAGCGATGATGCCCAGGATGCTCGCGGCATTGACGGGGGCGCCCGCGTCCTTGGCGAGGGTCACCGGGATGCCGGCGTCCTTGGCGGATTGCGCGAAGAGCTTGGCCGGGCGGGCGTGCAGGCCGCGCGACGAACCGATGCGGACGGTGCGGGTCAGGTGAGGCATGGTCTCTGCGTCGCTCTCAGATCGTGTCCGCGGGCTGGCGGGAACGCAACGCGTCCTCGACCAGGGCGAGGGTTCGGGTGCCGTCGAGGTCGGTGAAGACGTCGTCGGGCAGAAGGACGACGAGCGCGCCGCGCGGCGCAGCCTCGGCACGGATGAGCTCGACGTCGAGGGCGAGGTGAGGGCCCACGAGGACGAGGTCGGCGGCATCCAGATCGTTCGGGATCGAGCGGGATGTGCCCGCCGAGGCGGAGAGGTCGATGCCACGGCCGAGCGCAGCACGACGGACGCGTTGCGCGACGAACGTGCTCGACGCACCCGCTCCACACACCACGAGGATCTTCATCGACCGGCCTTTCTTCCTCTCGATTGTGCGCACGTCGTTCACAGCGGACAACCAGGTTCGTTTCCCACCCCCCGGAACCTGCCTTCCGCGCGCGGTCGCGCCCGCGTGCGCGCGGTGCGGAGCCCGGCGCACCACCGCGTGGTTGGATGGAAGGAACGCCGCCGATCGACGCGGCGCGGAGGACGGATCGTGACGACCAAGGCTCGCCAGGACCGCCTGCTGGCCCTGCTGATGCGCGACGCGGAATGGTCCACGGCGGCCTCGCTGGCGGATGCGCTCGGTGTGACGCCCCGCAGCGTCCGTTCGTACGTGACGGCGATCAACGCCCGCGTCGACGGGGGAGCCGCGATCGAGTCGGGTCCGCTCGGCTACCGCGCCGGGTCCGAGGCGGCCGCGGCGCTGCGCGTGGCCCCGGGCGCCGACGCCGGCACCCCCCGTGATCGCCTGCACACGCTCGTACGTCGGTTGCTCGACTCCGCGGACGGCATCGACGTCTTCGAAACCGCGGACGCGCTGCACGTGAGCGCCGCCACGCTCGAGGCCGATCTCGCGCGCGTGCGCGGTCTGCTCGGCGGAACCGAGCTGACGCTCGAGCGGTCGGCATCCACCGCCCGTCTGCGCGGAACCGAGGTCGCTCAGCGCCGCCTGCTGTCCAAGCTCGCGCATGACGAGATGGATGCCGGCCTGTTCGACCTCGATGCGCTGCGCCGGACGCTGGGGGAGCGCTCGGTCGGCGCGCGGGCCTTCGGTCCGTTCAAGGCCGAGCTGGTCGCGGGGCTCGGGGCCCTCGGCTACTACGTCAACGAGATCGGCATCGGCGACGTCGTCATGCACATCGCCATCGCCGCCGACCGCACCACGCGCGACCGCGCTCTCGGGTCGCCCGGCGGCGACTCGTCCGACGCGGCCGCCGCGGTCGTGGACCTGCTCGATCGGCTGACGCTCACGCACGTCGGCGTGCAGCTCGGCTCGGGCGACCTGCGCCACCTCGCGACCCTCGTGCTCACGCGCATCGTCGCGCCCGGCACCCCGGCCGGCGACGACGTGCGCGCGCGCCTGGACCCGGCGGTCGAGGCGGCCGTCCGCCTGGTCGTCGAGAACGCGGCATCCGAGTTCCTCGTCGACATCGCGCACGACGACTTCATCCTGCGTCTCGCGCTGCACGTGCAGAACCTGCTCGCCCGTTCGCGCGAGCAGGCGTGGTCGCGCAACCCCCTGACCCGCTCGCTGAAGTCGACGTACCCGATGATCTTCGAGGTCGCCGTGTACATCGCCAAGGGGCTGCAGGACGGCCTGGGCATCCCGATCCTCGACGACGAGATCGCCTACATCGCGATGCACGTCGGCGGTCGCCTCGAACGCAGCCGCCGCGCCGACCAGCTGCTGACGGCGACGATCGTGTGCCCCGGCTACTACGAGCTGCACGAGCTGCTGCGCTCGAGCGTCGACCGCTCGCTCGGCCAGGCGATCGAGGTCGTCGGCGTCGAGACGCGCATCGACCCGGCCTGGGACGTGATCGACTCCGACCTCGTGCTCACCACCATCGACCCGCCGCGGCCCGGCGACCGGTTCGTGCGCATCCAGCCCTTCCTCACCGACGCCGACGTCGAGCGCGTGCAGGCGGCCGCCGGGCGCATCCGCCGGGGACGTCGCCTGGCGCGGCTGCGGGCCGAGCTCGAGCGCTACTTCGCGCCCGAGGCCTTCGTCCGGGGAGTGGATGCCACGACCGGCGAGGCCGGCGTCATCCGGCGCCTGGGCGGGTTGCTGGTGGAGCAGGGGGTCATCGACGAGGCGTACGTCGACCGTGCCGTGGAGCGCGAGGGGATCTCGTCGACGGCGTTCACCGACGCGCTCGCCGTCCCCCACGCGATGGGGATGACCGCGACGCAGACGCGCATCGCGATCGGGATCGCCGACCCCTCGATCGCGTGGGGCGAGGGGCGCGTGCAGGTTGTCGCTCTCGTGGCGTTCAGCGAGACCGACCGCGAGGCGTTCCAGACGGTGTTCGAGCAGTTCGTCGAGGTGTTCAGCGAGCGCGACAGCGTGCAGCGCATCGTGCGGCGCGCGACGAGCTTCGCGGCGTTCCTGGACGAACTGGTCGCCGTGATCGACGGCTGAACCCTCAGCCCACCAGCAGAGCGTCATCGCGGAGCGCCGCCTCGACCCCCAGGAGCCGCGCGATGGCGTCGACCGCCCGGGGGGCGGCGCGACCGTCGCCGTAGAGATTCTGGGCGCGCGACATGCGTGCGTGAACCGCCGGGTCGTCGAGCAGGGCAGACAGCTCCGCCACGACCGCCTCGCGCCGGGTGCCGATCAGCCGCGCGGCGCCGGCCGCCACGCCCTCTCCGCGCTCGGTGGTGTCGCGGACGACCAGCGCCGGCACCCCGAGCGCGGGCGCTTCCTCCTGCACGCCGCCGGAGTCGGTCACGGTGCAGTACGCCCGCGCGAGCAGCCGACCGAACTGGGCGTAGGGGAGGGGATCGCACAGGAGCACGCGGTCGGTGTCGCCGACGGCGGCGCGCACCTCGGTGCGCACGCGGGGGTTGGGGTGGAGCGGCAGCACGGCCACCACGTCTCCTCGCGCGGCGACGACCTCGGCCACGGCCGAGGCCACCCGTCCGAGCGGACCGCCCCACGATTCGCGACGATGCGCGGTGACCAGGACGAGCCGCTCGGAACCGCTCGCGATGCGCTCGAGCGCGGGGTCGTCGAAGCGCTGCGGGTGGGTGCGCTGGCGGTGCAGGGCGTCGATGCCGGTGTTGCCGGTGAGCACGATGTCGTCGGGGCGGATGCCCTCGGCGCGCAGGTTGCGGACCGCGGCGTCGGTGGGAGCGAGGTGCAGGGCCGCGAGAGGCGCGATGAGGCGGCGGTTCCCCTCCTCGGGGAAGGGCGAGTGCAGATCGCCCGAGCGCAGACCCGCCTCGAGGTGGATCACTCGCGCGCCGGCGTAGTACGCGGCGACGGCGGCCAGCGCGGCGCTGGCGGTGTCGCCCTGCACGACCACGGCATCCGGAGCCGATCCCGCCCAGCGCGCCGACAGGGCCGAGAAGATCGTCGAGGTCGTCTCGGCCAGCGTCGCTCCGCTGCGGAACATGTCGAGGTCGACGTCGGGGCGGATGCCGAACGACGCGTTGATCTCGGCGACCATCTCGCGATGCTGCCCCGTGACGGTGACGGTGGTGCGCAGGGCGTCGCGACGCTGCAGCTCGGCCACGAGCGGGGCGCACTTGATCGCCTCGGGGCGGGTGCCGTAGACGACGTCGATCCAGGGCCGGCTCATCGGCGGCTCCTTCGGGACGAGGAGCGGCGGTCGCGGCGGAGGGGAAGGGAACCCTCGTCGGGCACGGCGACCGCCGCCGGTCGGGGCCCGCGCTCTTTCAGCGAGATGCGCAGCAGCAGCAGGAAGGCGGCGACGAAGCCGACGATGACGAACAGCGAACCCGCGTAGCGGTGCACGAGGTCGAAGCCCTCGCGTCCGTACGCGCCGTACGCCCACGCCGCCGAGGCGAAGCGGATCATGTTGCACGTGATGGCCAGGCTCATGCCCACGAGCAGACCGAGGCCGACGCGCGCGGTGGGAGCGCGGGTGATGCCGATGATCGCGACGGCGAGCAGCAGCAGCGGGACGATGAGCACCGTCGTCGAGCACATGGTGGTGATGTTCAGCCCGGTCACCTCGGCGGTGCCGATGCCGAAGTACACGATGGGTCCCGCGGCGACGGCGCGGCCGGGGGCGACGAGCTGGATGAATTCGCGCGCGAGGATCGCCTCGCCCGCGCGGGTGGTGGCCTCGGTGGCGATGAGGATGCCGGCCAGGGCCGCGAGAGCGGCGGCGACGACCAGACGGGCCCGGCGGGCGGGCCGCGCGTCGGCGGCGACGGCGAGGGCGCTCACGACTCCACCGCCAGCAGCAGGCGACCGGCCTCGGCGTTGCGGCGGGTCTTGGTCCACCCGCGTCGGCCGGTGGCCATGCGGGCGAAGGCGCGCACCACGCAGATGTAGCTCTGGTACATGTACAGCCAGTAGCCCAGGCCCCACAGTCCCGCGCGCCACAGGGGCTGCTTCTCCTCACGGGTGACGTACACCAGGGGCCAGAGGGCGAAGGGCAGGATGCCGGTCAGCACCCACAGCGGGATGATCCAGGTCGCACCCGAGATCCACCCGAAGAGCCCCCCGGGGGACAGGGCGCCGGAGACGACCATGGCGATCGCGACGGTCGGCCACAGCACGAAGCCGATCAGCTGGATGTACGGGATGGCCAGGAAGTAGGCCGCCTCGAGCGCGCCGGCGTTGGTGAAGGTGCGCGAGGCGTAGATCTTGGGCAGGTAGCGCGCGCACTGCAGTCCGCCCTGGCACCAGCGGGTGCGCTGGGTGAGCAGGCGCCGGGCGGTCGGCAGGGCCTCCTGGTCGACCCAGGTGTCGTGGGCGTATACGGTGCGGTAGCCCGCGAGCATGATGCGAAGGCCCACCTCGTAGTCCTCGAGCAGGGCGTCGCCCCACGGCTCGCCCTCGCCGATCGAGGCGGCGCGCAGGGCGCTGAGGCGGGTGAACTGGCCGTTGCCGCCGAGACCGACCGAGACGGTGCGCATGCGCAGCAGCTGCATCGCGGCGATGGTCGTGCGGAACTCGATGTCCTGCATGCGGATGAGGTACCGCGCCCAGGCCTGGGCGAGGGGTCCGCCGCCGGCGGCGGCGGGGCGACGGTCGTCGCGGTTGCTCATGCGCACGGCGACCTGGGTGGCGCCGACGTCCGGTGAGCCGAACCCGGTCGGTCCCGAGGTCTGGCGCAGGGCGTTCTCGGCGAGGGCGCCGTCGGCGTCGAGGACGATCACGATGGTGCGATCGTCCCCGACGACGTCGGTGCCCCGCTCGCGACGCCAGTCGATCAGACGGGCGTACGCGGCGTTGAGGGCGGCTCCCTTGCCCTGTCGGGCGTCGGGGAGCCGGCGGATCACGGCGTGCACCAGGGGATCGCCGTCGGCCGCCGCGGACACGATGTCCCCGGTGCCGTCGGTGCTGGCGTCGTCGATGATCCACAGGTGCACGGTCGGAAAGCGCTCGCGCATCCTCTTCACGGTTCCGCCGATCACGGCCGCCTCGTCCCGGCACGGGATGAACGCGTGCCACTCGAACGTGTCGGGATCGCCCGCCGCGGCGCCGCGTCGGCGCACGAAGGGGACCACGATCAACGCCGTGTAGGTGAGGAACATCACCAGGAAGACGAAAGAGAGCGAGAAGAGGAACTCGAGCGGGTTCACGGCCGGGGCGCGTCCTCTCCGGATGCCGTTGCGGCGGCGTCCTGCAGGCGCTGGCGTCGCGTACGCCAGGCCAGCAGGCCGCCGATGAGGGCGGCCCCGGCCCCCACGGCGACGAGGGTCGCCGTCGGGGCCATGTAGCCGGTGGCGGCGATGACGCCGGCGGCGCCACCGCCCATCGCACCGTTGCGGTACATGCGCTCAGCCTCGCGCCGTCGGAACGGCGACCCGGGTGCGGCGTCGCAGCATGACGGCCGCGACGATCACGGCGGCCAGACCGAACCCGCCGCCGGCGATCGCCAGCGACTCGGGACCGGCGACCGGCACCGCGAGCTGGCCGGCGTTGGGGCCGACCGCGGCGCTGGCGAGGTCGACGGTCGCGATCGAACCGTTGGGGCCCACACCGACGCGCAGGGCGGTCTCGGTGAAGGTGCCGTCGACGGTGGACTGCACGTTGACCGGCAGCTGGACGAGCTGCGCGATGGCGTCGCCGAGGGGGCCCTGGAGGCTGTCGGCCAGGCCGCCGAGGATCAGGTCCACCGCGGCTCGCGCTGTGCCGACCGCAACGGTGAGCAAGATGTTGCCGCTCGCCTGCGCGAGCAGGTCGTCGACGAGATCGCCCACCTTGGTGACGACCGCCGCGGGCACGAACGACAGCAGGTCGGTGTTGGGAGCCAGGCTGTTCAGATCGGCAACGCCGGCCGCTGCGAGGAGGTCGTCTTCGGTCAGCGTGATGGTGCCTGAGGCGAACGGGTTCGTCAGCGACACGTTGAAGCCCGCAGCCGTATTGATGAGCGCGTCGATGGGGACGTTGAGCGTGTCGAGCACGCCCTGCAGCACCGTGCCGTTGACGACGACGTCGACGTCGGTGAGCACGTAGTCGCCGGACTGCGCGCCGTCCGCGGTGTTGGTCGCCGAGGCGGCGAACGCCCCGATCCCCACCTGCAGGCCGACCGGGTCCGCGTCGGTGCCGACGACGATCGTCGCCGAGTCGTCCGCCGAGGGCGAGCCGACGCTCGAGGGCGTGACGGTCCCGACGCCGATCAGGCTCGGAGCGGCCGAGACCGCACCCGAGAACGCCGACGAGCTGCCGTCGTCGTTCGCGCGGGCGTACTGGCCCACGGCGCCGAGGCGGATGATGCCGTTGTCGCCGAACAGGTTGGTGGATCCGGCCTGAAGAGCCACCAGCCCGCTGACGGCGCTCGCGTCGAGGGGCAGGTCGACGATCACGTCGCCGGACGCGTCGGTGTTGACGGCGTTGGCGCCACGGAGGGCGACGACGCTGTCGAGCACGTCGGTGCCGAGCAGCGACGTGGTCACGAGGCGGCCGGTGCCCTGCGACACGACGTCGGCGGCCTGTGCGGCCGACGCCGGGATCAGAAGCGCTGCGACGACGGCGGTGGCGCCGGCAGCACGGACGGTCTTCCACGCACGCGCGGAGGACTGCGGACGAATGGTCATGTGTGTGCTTCCTCAATGGCCGCACACCCCCGAGCCCCCCGTGGGTCGGATGATGCGGTCCACAAGCGAAGCTAAGCGGGGCGGATGCCGGTGGCATCCGTTCCCCGTACCGGTTCCGACTACGTAGGGGAAAGGCCCCGTCCGTCTCGGTAGCACGGGCGACTACTGGTCCCGCGGTCTGCGCTCGTGCGCACCGCGGAGCCCGGTGTAGAAAGAGAGAGGTTCCTGCTCGCGAGGGGGCCGTCGCCGAGGTTCCGACCGGAGCGGCGGGAGCGCGGGGGGTGCAGGCCACGGCGGTGCCGCCCTCGCGTGAGGTCGGCGCCGCCGTGCGCGTTCAGCGCATCGAGGCGAGCAGCTCCTCGGCTCCGGTCCGCAGCGCGGCCAGGCGACGACCGGCCTTCTTCGCCGACGATCCGCGCACGTCGAGGTAGAGCTTGAGCTTGGGTTCGGTGCCGCTCGGCCGGACGATCAGACGGGAGCCGTCCTCGAGCCACAGGCGCAGCACGTCGCCGGGAGGAAAACCGTCGACGCCCTCGAGCAGATCGTCGATACGGGTCACGGCGACCTCGCCGATCGCGGACGGCGGCTGAGAGCGCAGGGATGCCATGATCCCCCCGATCTCGCTCACGTCCGTGACGCGCACCGAGATCTGGTCGCTCGCGAACGCGCCGAACGTGTCGCGGAACTCCTGCAGCAGGTCGGTGACGGTGCGTCCCTGACCGCGTGCCTCGGCCGCCATTCCCAGCAGGGCCACCGCGGCCGAGATCCCGTCCTTGTCGCGGACGGTCCCGGGGTTGACCAGGTAGCCCAGGGCCTCCTCGAACCCGAACACGATTCCGGGCGCGCGCGAGATCCACTTGAAGCCCGTGAGCGTGGAGTGGAACGCCAGCCCGTAGTGCTCGGCGACCGCCTGCAGTCCCGGAGACGACACCAGCGAGCAGGCGAGGGATGCCGTCGCCCCCGCGTCGGGCGTCTGATCGTCCGTGGACGGGGCCCCGGCATCCCTCGCCTCAGCCGCCTGACGCGCGGCGCGCCAGCCGAGCAGCAGGCCGATCTCGTTGCCGGTCAGGCGCCGCCAGCCGCCCTCGGCGTCGGCATCGGGGATCGCCACCGCGAGTCGATCTGCGTCGGGGTCGTTGGCGATCACCAGCTCGGCGTCCGCCGCGCGGGCGGTCTCGAAGGCCAGGTCCATCGCGCCGGGTTCCTCCGGGTTGGGGAACGCCACGGTCGGGAAGCGCCCGTCCGGGTGGATCTGCTCCTCGACGAGCACGGGGGCCGGGTAGCCGGCCTCGGCCAGCACGCGCGAGACGGTCTCCCACCCGACGCCGTGCATCGCCGTGTAGACCCAGCGCAGGCCGTCGGCGCCCGCGGGGGCGGGGGCGACGGCGGCGGTCGCGGCGACATACGCCTCGACGAGCGACTCGGGGGCGTTGGCGTACCCCACCGAGCGCGGGAGGGTCGTGACGTTGCCGGCATCGGCGATCCGCTGGATGTGCGCCGCGATCTCGGCGTCGGCGGGGGAGACGATCTGCGCCCCGTCGTCGTCGCCGCCCAGATACACCTTGTACCCGTTGTCGTCGGGCGGGTTGTGGCTCGCGGTGACCATGACGCCCGCGTCGGCGCCGAGGTGGCGCACGGCGAAGGCGAGCACGGGCGTGGGCAGCAGCCGGGGGAGCAGGATCGCGTTCAGCCCCGCCCCGGCGAAGATCTCGACCGAGTCCCGCGCGAACACGTCGGAGTTGCGGCGTCCGTCGTAGCCGACGACGACCGTGGGCGTCGTCCCGTCGGCGCGCTCGGCCAGGTACGCGGCGAAACCGGCCGCGGCCTGGGCGACCAGCACCCGGTTCATGCGGTTGGGGCCGGCGCCCAGTGTCCCGCGCAGACCCGCCGTGCCGAACGCCAGGCGGGTCGAGAACCGGTCGTCCAGCTCGGCGGACGCCTCGGCATCCCCGTCCTCGACGCGTGCGAGCAGGGCCGTGAGTTCCTCGCGGGTCACGGCGTCCGGGTCCTGTGCGATCCAGGCGCGGGCGGCCTCGACGTGGGCGCTCACAGCGCGCCGATCACGCGCGCGAGCAGAGCTGAGATGACGGGCTCGGCCTCGCGGCCGGCCTCGAGCACCTCTTCGTGACTGAGAGGGGTCTGCTGGATGCCGGCGGCCAGGTTCGTGATGAGCGAGAAGCCGAGGATCTCCATGCCGGCCTGGCGGGCGGCGATCGCCTCGAGGGCGGTCGACATACCGACGATGTGGCCGCCGATCGTCTTCGCCATCTGCACCTCGGCCGGGGTCTCGTAGTGCGGACCGCGGAACTGGGTGTATACGCCCTCGTCGAGGGTCGGATCGATCCGCCGGGCGATGTCGCGCAGGCGCTTCGAGTACAGGTCGGTCAGGTCGACGAAGGTGGCGCCCTCGAGCGGCGAGTCGGCGGTGAGGTTGATGTGGTCGCTGATCAGCACGGGCTGGCCGGGCTTCCACGTCTCGCGGATACCCCCCGCGCCGTTGGTGAGGATCATCGTCGATGCACCCGTCGCGGCCGCGGTGCGCACGCTGTGCACGACCCGGCGGACGCCGTGGTTCTCGTAGTAGTGGGTGCGTGCGCCGATGACCAGGACGTTCTTGCCGCCGGGGGTGCGGACGCTGCGGAGCGTGCCGACGTGCCCCTCGAGGGCGGGCTTGGAGAAGCCGACCACCTCGGTCGCCGGGAACGACGCCGTCTCCTCGCCGATGAGTTCGGCGGCGCGTCCCCAACCGGACCCGAGGGTGACGGCGATGTCGTGGTGCTCGACGCCCGACAGACGGGCGATGTCGGCCGCTGCGGCCGTGGCGACCTCGAACGGGTCGACCGCCGGGTCATCGAGCGGGTGAGAAGTGCTGTTGGACATCCCCCCACTCTAGAAAACGCGGGGCGCGCGGGCCAGAAGGCAGACTCCGTCGGCGATCGTGTCGGATGCAGCTGAGCGGCGCATCGGCATCCGCCCAGCGCTGACAGAATGGATGCCATGGTGCAGAGCTTCGAGCGCAAGCAGTCCGTCGCGATCGTCGGCGGAGGCCCCGGCGGATACGAGGCGGCGCTGTCGGCGGCCCAGCTCGGAGCCGACGTGACCCTCGTCGAGCGGGCGGGCGTGGGCGGCTCGGCCGTCATCACCGATGTCGTGCCCTCGAAGACGCTCATCGCCACGGCCGACGCCGCCGTCGCGATCCGCAACGCCAGCAGCCTCGGCGTGCAGCTGTTCGCGAAGGACGACCGCGGCAAGCCGCTGACCCCCGAGGTCGCGATCAACCTCGCCGCGGTCAACCAGCGTCTGCTCTCGCTCGCTCGCCAGCAGTCCGACGACATGCGCTCGTCGCTGCTCGAGGCGGGCGTGCGCATCATCTCGGGTCACGGTCGCCTCGACGGCAACGGCGCGGTCGTGGTGTCCACCGAAGCCGGAGGCACCGACTTCGACCGGATCGAGGCCGAGACCCTCGTCGTCTCGGTGGGCGCCTCGCCGCGCGAGCTGCCCTCGGCGCAGCCGGACGGTGAGCGGATCCTCACGTGGACGCAGCTCTACAACATGAAGTCCGTCCCCTCGCACCTCATCGTGGTCGGCTCGGGCGTGACCGGGGCCGAGTTCGCCTCGGCGTACATGAACCTCGGGGCCAAGGTCACGCTCGTCTCGAGCCGTGACCAGGTGCTCCCCGGAGAGGACCAGGATGCCGCCGCCGTCCTCGAGCGCGTGTTCCAGCGCGGCGGCATGACGCTGCTCGCCAAGGCGCGGGCCGAGTCGGTCGTCAACACCGGCGAGGGCGTGGTCGTGACCCTCGCCGACGGCCGCACGATCGAGGGCAGTCACTGCCTCATGGCGGTCGGCTCGATCCCCAACACCGCAGGTCTCGGCCTCGAGCAGGCCGGGGTGCAGATGACGGCATCCGGTCATATCCGCGTCAACCGCGTCGCGCGCACCTCGGTGCCCAACATCTACGCCGCCGGCGACTGCACCAACTTCTACCCCCTGGCATCCGTCGCCTCGATGCAGGGGCGCCAGGCGATCTTCCACGCCCTCGGCGACATCGTCATCCCCCTCGAGACCCGTCGTATCACGGCCAACATCTTCACCGCGCCTGAGATCGCCACCGTCGGCTTCAGCGAGCAGGACGTCATCGAGGGCCGCATCGCCGGCAAGGTGCGAAAGCTCCCGCTGTCGGCCAACCCGCGCGCGAAGATGCAGGGCATCACCGACGGCTTCGTCAAGCTGATCGCCCGTGAGGGCAGCGGCACGGTGATGGGCGGCGTGATCGTCGGGCCCAAGGCGTCCGAGCTCATCTACCCGATCGCGATCGCCGTCGAGCGGCGTCTCACCGTCGATCAGGTCGCCCGCGTGTTCGCGGTGTACCCCTCGCTCACCTCGAGCATCACCGACGCCGCCCGCGCGATGCACATCGTCGACCGCGACGATCCCGGCGAGGACTGAGCGATCCCGGATGCCGCGCCTTGCGGCATCCGTCGCCCGGGGGGCGGGGGCGGCGGCCGGCCGGCGCAGATGCGTCCCTTTCCCTCGCGATAAACGCCGTTCCTGTCGAGGAACGCCGCGCCGTAGCGTGTCTCGGCACGGATGCCGTTTATCGCGGCTTCGCGGCTTCGCGGCTTCGCGGCTTCGCCGCCTCGCCGCCTCGCCGCCTCGCCGCCTGCGCCCGCGTCCCGCTGAACGACGCACGGCGCCGCACCCCCGGAGGAGCGCGGCGCCGTGTCGAAGCGGGGCGTCAGCTGATCAACAGCAGCTGGTGGCCGGCCGAGACCGTGGTGCCCGGGGTGGCGTCGATACCGGCGATCGTGCCGTCCTTGTGCGCCTGGATGGGCTGCTCCATCTTCATCGCCTCAAGCACGACCACCAGGTCGCCCTTGACGACCTGCTGGCCCTCCTCGACCGCGACCTTGACGATCGTGGCCTGCATCGGCGACTTCACCGCGTCGCCGGTCGCGCCCGCGGCGGGCGACGCGGCATGCGAGCGGCGGGACGGGGGAGCGGCGGCGGGACGACCGACCTGGGGAGCAGCGGCCGTGATGCGGTCGGGCAGGCTCACCTCGAGGCGCTTTCCGCCGACCTCGACCACCACGGTGTGACGACCGGGAGCCGCCACGGGAGCCTCGAGCTCTCCGTCCCACGCGGGGATGTCGTTCACGAACTCCGTTTCGATCCACCGCGTGAAGACGCCGAACGTGCCGTCCTCGGCGGTGAAGGCGGGGTCGCGGACGACCTTGCGGTGGAACGGCAGCACGGTGGGCATGCCGGCGACCTCGAACTCGTCGAGCGCACGACGGGCGCGCTCGAGCGCTTCGGCGCGGTCGCGACCGGTGACGATGATCTTCGCGAGCAGCGAGTCGAAGGCGCCCGAGACGCTGTCGCCCGCGGTGACGCCGGAGTCGAGACGGATGCCGGGGCCACCGAACGTCTTGAAGACGTGGATGGGGCCGGGCTGGGGCAGGAAGCCGCGGCCCGGGTCCTCGCCGTTGATGCGGAACTCGAGCGAGTGGCCGACGGGCGCGGGGTCGTCGTAGCCGAGCTCCTCGCCCTCGGCGACGCGGAACTGTTCGCGTACGAGGTCGAGGCCCGTGACCTCTTCGGACACCGGGTGCTCGACCTGCAGTCGCGTGTTGACCTCGAGGAACGAGATGGTGCCGTCGGCCCCGATGAGGAACTCGCACGTTCCGGCACCGACGTAGCCGACCTCTTTCAGGATGGCCTTGGATGCCGCATACAGGATGCGGTTCTGCTCGTCGGTCAGGAACGGCGCGGGCGCCTCTTCGACGAGCTTCTGGTGACGACGCTGCAGCGAGCAGTCGCGCGTGGAGACGACCACGACGTTGCCCGCCGCGTCGGCGAGGCATTGCGTCTCGACGTGGCGCGGCTTGTCGAGGTACTTCTCGACGAAGCACTCGCCGCGGCCGAAGGCGGCGACGGCCTCGCGCGTGGCGGACTCGAACATCTCGGCGACCTCGTCGAGTTCGCGCGCGACCTTCAGACCGCGTCCGCCGCCGCCGTAGGCGGCCTTGATGGCGATGGGCAGACCCACCTCGTTGGCGAAGGCGATGACCTCGTCGGCGCCCGATACGGGGCCAGGGGTGCCCGGAGCGAGCGGCGCGCCGACCTTCTCGGCCACGTGGCGTGCGGTGACCTTGTCGCCGAGGGCCTCGATCGCCTCGGGCGAGGGGCCGATCCACGTCAGGCCCGCGCCGATCACCGCGCGGGCGAAGGCGGCGTTCTCGGCGAGGAAGCCGTACCCCGGGTGCACGGCGTCGGCGCCGGAGCGGCGGGCGACCGAGAGGATCTTCTCGATCGACAGGTAGGTGTCGGCGCTGGTGGCGCCGTCGAGGGCGTACGCCTCGTCGGCGAGGCGGGCGTGCAGGGCGTCGCGGTCCTGGTCGGCGTAGACGGCGACCGAGGCTTTGCCCGCGTCACGGGCGGCGCGGATGATTCGGACGGCGATCTCGCCGCGGTTGGCGACAAGGACCTTGGCGATCTTCGGCATCCTCCCAGCCTAGCGAGGGGTCCTGCCCGCCTTTTGACCCTCCTCGACAAGAAACGCCGAAAAACGTGTGCGGGAGTCTACGAACGGTTCCACAACGCCGTCCACGAGCCACCGAGTTCGCGCACGAGGCGGCGCACGGTCGACAGCGACATCCCCACGACCGTCGAGGGGTCGCCCTCGACCCGCTCGATGAACGCGGCGCCCAGGCTGTCGACGGTGAACGCCCCGGCGACCAGCAGCGGTTCGCCGCTCGCGACATAGGCGGCGATCTCGTCGTCGTCGACGTCGGCGGCGAAGGTCACGGACGCCTCAGCGACGGCGGAGGCCTCGCGGGGTTCCTCGCCGGGCGCGAGGCGGAAGACGCTGTGCCCCGAGTGCAGCACGCCGGTCCGCCCGCGCATCCCGTGCCAGCGCGCGGTCGCGGCCTCGGCCGTGTACGGCTTGCCGAGGATCTCGTCGCCGAGCGCGAACATCGAATCCCCGCCGATGACGAAGCCGTCGAACGAGGGTTCCTCGG
>NZ_CAJYPF010000120.1 GCF_913776565.1 uncultured Microbacterium sp.
CCCTGCCCGTCGCGGCGCTGCTGTCGCAGGTGCTGCGCGACGGGGTCGAGGCCGCCGAGCGCGAACCGTTCCTGATGACGGTGCGGGCCCGAGGCGCCGCCCTGCTGCGCGAGAGCGTGCACCACACGCTGCGGCACGCCAGCGTCGGGGCAGTGACGCTCACCGCCTACCTCGTCGGATCGCTGTTCGGCGGTGCGGTGCTGGTCGAGACCGTGTTCGCCCGCCCGGGGATCGGGCGCGTGACGTTGACGGCGATCACGGATCGCGACCTGCCTGTGATCACGGGGGTGATCCTGTTGAGCGCGCTGGTGTTCGTGGTCGTCAACACGATCGTCGACCTCGTCGTCCCGCTCATCGACCCGCGGCTGCGCACGGCGGGGCCCGCCCTGTCCGTTCGGACGGGGCTCCCCGCGTGAGCACGACCACCGTCGCCCGACCGCGCGCGGGTCGGATCGCCGCCCTCTCCGCCGCGGGGGCCGTGCTGGCCGTCGTCGCGCTGGCGGCCGTCGCGCCCGGGCTGCTCGCCACCCACGACCCCCTGCTGACCGACGTGCGGGCGACCCTGCAGCCCCCGAGCGCCGCGCACTTCTTCGGCACCGACCAGAGCGGCCGCGACGTGTACTCGCGGGTCGTCTACGGCGCCGGCCGCTCGGTCGGGATCGGCCTTCTCGCGACCGGCCTGGCACTGGTCGTCGGCGTCGTCGCCGGGTCGCTGTCGGCGGTCGCCCCGCGCTGGGTGGATGCCGCGGCCATGCGCCTGGTCGACGTGCTGTCGGCGTTCCCCGAGTTCCTCGTGGCCCTGCTCGTCGTGGCCGTCCTCGGCCCGGGACCGGCGAACGTCGCCGTTGCGGTCACCCTCGCCGCGGTGCCCGTGTACGTGCGTCTGGCGCGCGCGCAGACCCGATCGCTGGCAGCGGCCGAACACGTCGAGGCCGCGCGGATCGTCGGTGTCCCGGCGGTCGTGGTGCACATGCGGCACGTGCTGCCGGGGGTGGTCGGTGCGGTGAGCGTGCTCGCCACCATCGGTGTGGGCACGAGCATCCTCGCGGCGGCGGGACTGAGCTTTCTCGGTCTCGGCCCCACCGAGCCCACGCCCGAGTGGGGGCTGATGCTGTCGGCCGGGCGCAACCTGCTGCTGCAGGCGCCCTGGGTCGCTTTGTTCCCGGGATCGGCCATCACGGCGACCGTCGTCGGCATCAGCGTGATCGGTCGCATCCTGCGCGCGCGAGCCGAGGAGCGCGGCGCATGAGCGAGGGCGTGCACGTGCGCGGCCTGCGCATCGACGGGCCCGAGGGGCCTCTCGTCCGAGACCTCGACCTCGACGTGGGCGCGGGGGAGTGCGTGGCGCTGGTCGGCGAATCCGGCGCCGGCAAGTCGCTCACGGCGAAAGCTCTGCTCGGGCTGACGCCCCCGTCCACGCACGTCGGCTCCGAGACCCTGCGAATCGCCGGAATCGACGTCCGCGGACTGTCGCCGCGTGGGTGGCGGACGCTGCGCGGACGCAGCATCGCCCTCGTCTCGCAGGACGCCCTGGTGTCGCTCGATCCCCTGCGTCGTGTGGGGGCCGAGGTCGCCGAACCCGTGCGCATCCACGAACCCGCGGTGCGCGGCGCCGCCCTCGCCGACCGCGTGCGGGCGAGCCTCGAGCGCGTCTCGCTCCCCGAACCCGACCGACGCGCGCGTCAGTATCCGCACGAGCTGTCGGGCGGACTCCGCCAGCGCGCCCTCATCGCCTCGGCCCTGGCGGCCGGTCCGGCCGTCCTGGTCGCCGACGAGCCGACGACGGCCCTGGATGCCACCGTCCAGGCGCGCGTGCTCGCGCTGCTGCGCCGTATCGCCGACGACGGGGTCGCGGTGCTCTTCATCAGCCATGATCTCGGCGCGGTCGCGCGCGTCGCCGACCGCGTGGTGGTCATGCGCGACGGGCGGGTCGTGGAGACCGGACCCACCGCCGAGGTGCTGGCATCCCCTCGCGATCCGCACACGCGCGAGCTGGTCGCGGCGCTGTCGCACGAGCCCCTGCGCCGCGCGCCGCGCACCGACGCGCCCCTCATCGCGGGCGATCGGCTGGTCAAGACCTTCGGCGGGCGTCGCGCGGTCGACGGGGTGTCGTTCGCGGTTCGTCGGGGCCGCACCCTGGCGGTCGTGGGGGAGTCGGGGTCGGGCAAGACGACGCTCGCCCGGATGATCGTGGGCGTCACCGCACCCGACGAGGGCACCGTGACCTTCGACGGCCAGACCTGGACCCCGCGCGGCGCCCGCGGCAACGCGCGACGCCGGGTGCAGCTCGTGCAGCAGAACCCCTGGGGCTCGCTCGACCCGCGATGGAGCGTGGGGCGCACGCTCGCCGAGGCCGTCGCGGCCGGTGGCGTCCGCCGAGTCGCGCGGCGCGCGGCGGTCGAGGGGCTGCTCGACGAGGTCGGGCTGTCGCCCTCGTTCGCGCGGCGCCGGCCCGCACAGCTCTCGGGCGGTCAGCGCCAGCGCGTGGTGATCGCCCGCGCGCTGGCGGTCTCGCCCGACCTGCTGGTGCTCGACGAACCCGTCTCGGCTCTGGACGCGTCGGTGCGCGCCCGCATCCTCGATCGCCTCCGCGATCTGCAGCGACGGCGCGACCTCGCGATGGTCTTCGTCACGCACGACCTCGACGTGGTCGCCGGTATCGCCGACGACGTGATCGTGATGCAGGACGGACGGGTGGTCGAAGAGGGGACGGTGTCGTGCGTCTTCGCCGATCCGCGGCACCCGTTCACCCGGGAGTTGCTGGACGCGGCGGGCCTGGGCCCCGCCGGCGCCTGAGACCCCGGGTGTCGTCGGCCCCTCCGCCTCCGTCGAGTGTCCAAGACGCGCCGCGCCCGTGCCGGAGCGACCGGCGTGTCCTGGACGCTCGACGGCCCGCGCGCGGTGCGCGCGCCTCGCGTAGACTGGGGCGATCAGCACCGATCCGGCCATCACCGGGGAGCTCGCGGAAGAACAGGGTCCAGGCCCCCAGTAGAACCGCGCGGGTCAGGCCCGTCACAGCCGCAGTGAGAGCGGTGCCGGCCCCTGAGCTCGTCGAAGGGTCCGGCGCAACGCAGGGTGGTACCGCGGTCCGCACGGATCGTCCCGGCGAGAGAACCTCGACCCGCGGAGTGACATGACCTACCCACGCCCCTCATCTTTCGGCCCTGCCGCTGACGCCAGCGTTGCGGGTCCGGCATCCGTCGTCCCGAGCCCCCGCTTCCCCGCGATCGAGGACGACACCCTCGCGTTCTGGAAGGCCGACGACACGTTCCGCGCGTCGATCGCGAACCGCGAGGGCGCCGAGGAGTGGGTCTTCTACGACGGCCCGCCCTTCGCCAACGGCCTGCCGCACTACGGGCACCTGCTCACCGGCTACGCGAAGGACGTCTTCCCGCGCTTCCAGACCATGCGCGGCAAGAAGGTCGACCGCGTCTTCGGCTGGGACACCCACGGCCTTCCGGCCGAGCTCGAGGCGATGAAGCAGCTCGGGATCACCGAGAAGGACGAGATCGAGGCCATGGGCGTCGCGACCTTCAACGGCAAGGCCCGCGAGTCGGTGCTCGAGTACACGCGCGAATGGCAGGACTACGTCACGCGCCAGGCCCGCTGGGTCGACTTCGAGCGCGGCTACAAGACGCTCGACACGACCTACATGGAGAGCGTGCTGTGGGCGTTCAAGACCCTGCACGACAAGGGCCTCGCGTACGAGGGCTATCGCGTGCTGCCGTACTGCTGGCGCGACGAGACGCCCCTGTCGACGCACGAGCTGCGCATGGACGACGACGTCTACAAGATGCGTCAGGACCCCTCGGTCACCGTGACATTCCCTCTCGTCGGCGCCAAGGCGGAGGCGCTCGGCCTGACGGGCGTCCGCGCCCTCGCGTGGACGACGACCCCGTGGACCCTGCCGACGAACCTCGCGCTGGCTGTGGGTCCCGGCATCCGGTACGCGGTCGTCGAAGGCGGTCCGAACGGCGCGGCCGACGTGCACACGACCCCCGACGGCACGCCCGACGAGGCGTTCGAGGCGGTCGCGCACCGATACTTGCTGGCCGAGGACCTGCTTGCGAACTACGCAAAGGACCTCGGATACGACAGCGCGGATGCCGCCCGCGACGCCGTGCAGACGACGATCTCGGGCGCCGAGCTCGAGGGCGTCGCGTACGACCGCCTCTTCGACTACTACGCCGACGCCGACACATGGGGCACCCAGAACGCGTGGAAGATCCTCGTCGACGACTACGTCACCGTCTCGGACGGCACCGGCATCGTGCACCAGGCCCCCGCCTACGGTGAGGACGACAAGCGCCTCGCCGATGCCGCGGGCCTGCCGACGATCATCTCGCTCGACGACGGCGGACGGTTCCTGTCGGCCGTCACCGACGTCGCGGGCGAGCTGTGGCTCGACGCGAACCGCCCCCTCATCCGGCTGCTGAAGCAGGGCGGGCGCCTGCTGCGAGAGGCCTCATACGAGCACTCGTACCCGCACTGCTGGCGCTGCCGGAACCCCCTCATCTACAAGGCCGTGTCGAGCTGGTTCGTGCGCGTGACCGACATCAAGGACGATCTGCTGGCGAAGAACCAGCAGATCACCTGGGTGCCCGAGAACGTCAAGGAGGGCCAGTTCGGCAAGTGGCTCGAGGGGGCGCGCGACTGGTCGATCAGCCGAAACCGTTACTGGGGCTCGCCGATCCCGGTGTGGAAGAGCGACGACCCGAACTACCCGCGCGTCGACGTGTACGGCTCGCTCGCCGAGATGCAGGCCGACTTCGGCCGCCTGCCGGTGAACGCTGACGGCGAGGTCGACCTGCACCGCCCCTACATCGACGACCTCACGCGTCCGAACCCCGACGACCCGACCGGGCAGTCGACGATGCGCCGCATCGAGGACGTCCTCGACGTGTGGTTCGACTCGGGTTCGATGCCGTTCGCGCAGGTGCACTACCCGTTCGAGAACCACGAGTGGTTCGACGAGCACGCCCCCGCCGACTTCATCGTGGAGTACATCGGGCAGACCCGCGGCTGGTTCTACGTCATGCACGTGCTCTCGACCGCCCTGTTCGACCGCCCCGCCTACACGGGCGTGTCGTGCCACGGCATCGTGCTCGGCAACGACGGCCAGAAGATGTCCAAGTCGCTGCGCAACTACCCCGACGTGCGCGAGGTGTTCGACCGCGACGGCTCGGATGCCATGCGGTGGTTCCTCATGTCGTCGAGCGTCCTGCGGGGTGGCAACCTCGTCGTGACCGAGGAGGGCATCCGCTCGGGCGTGCGCGAGTTCCTGCTGCCGCTGTGGAACGCGTGGTACTTCTTCGCGACGTACAGCAACGCCTCGGGACCCGAGGGCTACACCGCCGAGTGGCGCACCGACTCGACCGACGTGCTCGACCGGTACATCCTCGCGCTCACCGGCGACCTCGTGACGAACGTCGCCGCCGACCTCGAGGGCCTCGACTCCACGACCGCCGCGGAGCGCCTGCGCGACTTCGCCGAGGTGCTGACCAACTGGTACATCCGCCGCTCGCGCGACCGCTTCTGGGTCGGCGTGACCGACGACCCGTCCAGCCGCGAGGCCTTCGACACGCTCTACACCGTGCTCGAGGCGCTCACCCGCGTCGCCGCTCCGCTGCTGCCGCTGATCACCGAGCGCGTGTGGCAGGGCCTGACCGGCGGGCGCAGCGTGCACCTGACCGACTGGCCCGACGCCTCGGCCTTCCCGGCCGCGGAAGACATCCGCACGGCGATGGACACCGTCCGCGAGGTCTCGAGCGTCGCCAATGCGCTCCGCAAGCGCGAGGGCAAGCGCGTGCGCCTGCCCCTGCCGCGTCTGACGGTGGTGACCCCGGACGCCGCGGGCCTGGCGCAGTTCGACGACATCCTCCGCGAGGAGCTCAACGTCAAGAACGTCGAGCAGGTCGCCCTGCAGGACGGGACGGCCGCCGCGTACGGCATCACCCACCGCCTGTCCGTCAACGCCCGCGCTGCGGGACCGCGCCTGGGCAAGCAGGTGCAGCAGGCGATCAAGGCCGCGCGCGAGGGCGACTGGAGCGAGGTCGACGGGCGCGTCGTCGCGGGCGGCATCGCCCTCGAGCCCGCCGAGTACGACCTCGTCGTCGAGACCGCGGGTCGCCCCGAGGGCGAGGCGCTGGCCGTGCTGTCGACGGGCGGTTTCGTCCTGCTCGACACGGTGACCACGCCCGAGCTCGAGGCCGAGGGATTGGCGCGCGACATGATCCGCGGTATCCAGGACACCCGCAAGGCCGCCGGCTTCGACGTGAGCGACCGGATCTCCCTGGCCCTGACGTTCGACGACGCCGGGGATGCGGCTGCCGTGGCCCAGGCGTTCGACGTCGCGGGCGTGGCATCCGAGACCCTCGCCGAAGGCGTCGTGCTGGCCGGCCGCACCGAGCGGCTCATCGAGCGCGGGAACGTGGGGGAGCCCGAGTTCGAGAACGTCCTCGCCGCCAAGACCTATGCGAACGTCGGGGCCGTCACGGTCGGCGTCGCGCGGATCGGAGCCCCCGCATGAGCGATCGCACCCGAGCCGATGCGGTCTACGCCGCGCTCCTCGAACGTCAGGGCGAGCAGTGGGTGCAGCCGCGCGTCGAGCGCACGCGGCGCGTGCTCGAGCTGCTCGCCGACCCGCAGCGCACGTACCGCGTGATCCACGTCACCGGCACCAACGGCAAGACCTCGACCAGTCGCATGATCGAGAGCCTGCTGCGCGCGATGGGCCTGCGCACGGGCCTGTTCACCAGCCCCCACCTCGAGCGTTTCACCGAGCGCATCCTGATCGACGGCGAACCGGTGGCGGATGCCGCCATCGCCGACGCCTGGGACGAGATCCAGCCGTTCGTCGAGATGGTGGATGCCGAGCTGTCGGCCTCGGGCGAGGCGGCGCTGACGTTCTTCGAGCTTCTCACGGTGCTCGCCTTCGTCGTGGCCGCCGACGCGCCGATCGATGTGCTCGTGCTCGAGGTCGGCATGGGCGGGGAGTGGGACTCCACGAACACCGCCGACGGCGACGTGGCCGTGTTCGCGCCCATCGACATCGATCACGCGGATCGCCTGGGCTCGACCATCGCCGAGATCGCCACGGTCAAGGCCGGGATCATCAAGCCGGGCGCGGCGGTCGTCTCGGCCGCGCAGCCCGCCGAGGCGCTGCGCGCGATCCGCGCCCGCGCCGAGAAAGAGGGCGCGACCGTGGCGGTGGCCGGCGACGGCTTCACGCTGGAGTCGCAGACGCTGGCGGTGGGCGGGCAGCAGCTCGACATCCGCGGGGTCGCCGGGACGTACCGCGAGGTGTACCTGCCGCTCTACGGAGCGCACCAGGGAGCGAACGCGGCCCTCGCTGTGGCCGCTGTCGAATCGTTGGTCGGCGGGGGCACGCAGCCGCTCGCCGCCGACGTGGTGGCCGACGGCCTGGGCAACGCCACGTCTCCGGGCCGCCTGCAACTCATCGGCACGGCACCGACGGTGCTCGTCGACGCCGCGCATAACCCGCACGGGGCGCGGGCGCTGGTCGCCGCCCTCGACGAGTCCTTCGACATCGACGAGTGGGGCGCCGTCGTGGGCATCCTCGAGGGCAAGGATGCCGCGGGCATCATGTCGGCGCTGGTCCCCGGCGTGGCGCGGGTCTTCGCCACCGCACCCGACAGCGACCGCGCGACCGATCCCGA
>NZ_CAJYPF010000121.1 GCF_913776565.1 uncultured Microbacterium sp.
TCGCGATGCCCGGCGGGATCGCCGTCCACCAGATGCCACTGGTGACGTCGCTGACCGAGCGGTTGAGGTCGTACCCCCACTCGGCGGCGGCGGTGGCCTCGATGCCGAAGCCGAGGAAGCCCAGGCCCGCAAGGGTCAGCAGTGCCTCGGAGGCGTTGAGCGTGATGACGACCGGCAGCGAGCGGGTGGAGTTGCGCAGCACGTGACGCAGCAGGATGCGTGCGGTCGGCACGCCGATCACCCGGGCCGACTCGACGAACGGCTCGGCCTTGACGCGCACCACCTCGGCGCGGATGACGCGGAAGTACTGCGGAACGAACACGACGGTGATCGAGATGGCGGTGGCGAGGATGCCGCCCCACAGGGTCGACTGCCCACGAGTGATCGCGATCGACATGACGATCGCCAGCAGCAGCGACGGGAAGGCGTAGATCGCGTCGCACAGCACAACGAGGATGCGGTCGAGCCAGCCGCCGAAGTACCCGCCGACCAGGCCGAGGAAGATGCCGAGGAAGATCGAGAACGCGATCGCGCACACGATGACCAGCAGCGCGGTCTGGGCGCCCCAGATGACGCGCGAGAGCACGTCGTAGCCGCCGACGGTCGTGCCCAGCAGGTTGAGGCCGCCCGGGGCCTGCTGCGTGCCGAACTTGACGCCGTCGGCATCCTGGTCCGCGAAGCCGTAGGGGGCGAGCAGCGGGGCGAACACCGCGGTGAGGACGAAGACCGTCGTGATGACGAGGCCGATCACCAGCATGGTGCGCTGCAGACCGACGCTGCGGCGCAGGTGCGAGACGACGGGCAGACGGTCGCGCAGCGGCACCTTGCGCTCGCTCACGGCGTTCGTCGGCGTGGGGGTCGTGGCATCCGTCATGTCAGTACCTCACTCGCGGGTCGATGATCGCCGCGATGACGTCGACCAGGAAGTTGGTGAAGGCGACCAGCACGGCGATCATCACGACGATGCCCTGCACGGCCACGAAGTCGCGGGCCTTGAGGTACTCGCTCAGCATGAAGCCCAGGCCCTTCCATTCGAAGGTGGTCTCGGTCAGCACCGCACCCGACAGCAGCAGGGCGATCTGCAGGCCGATGACCGTGATGATCGGGATGAGCGCGGGGCGGTACGCGTGCTTGGTGACCAGGCGGTACTCCCCCACGCCGCGCGAACGCGCCGACGTGACGTACTGCGCACCGAGAGTGCCGATGACGTTCGTGCGCACCAGGCGCAGGAAGATGCCCGCGGTCAGGATGCCGAGGGCCACACCCGGCAGGATCGCGTGGGTGAGCACGTCGCCCACCGCCGCCCCGTCGCCCAGGCGGATCGCGTCGAGCAGGTAGATACCCGAGGGGTTGTCGAGCGTCGACAGCTTGAGCTCGGTGCGGGTGTTCGCGCGTCCCGCGACCGGAAGGACGCTCAGCCAGACGGCGAACACCAGCTTCAGCAGCAGGCCGACGAAGAAGATGGGGGTGGCGTAGCCCAGGATCGCCCCGATGCGCAGCGTCGCATCCTGCCAGCGGTCGCGGCGGTAGGCCGCGAGCAGACCGAACGGGATGCCGATGACCAACGCCACGATGAGGGCGTAGATCGCCAGCTCGAGGGTGGCCGAGCCGTACTGCAGCAGGATCTCGATCACCGGACGGTTGTCGGTGAGCGTGGTGCCGAAGTCCCCTCGCAGGATGCCGCCGACGTACTCGAAGTACTGCACGATCAGCGGGCGGTCGTAGCCCGCCTGCGCGATGCGCGCCTCGAGCTGGTCGGGGGGAAGGCGTCCACCCAGCGCCGCGGTGATCGGGTCACCGGTGATGCGCATCAGCACGAACACCACGGTGACGAGGATGAACACCGTCGGGATGATGAGCAGCAGGCGGACGAGGATGTAGCGCCACAGACCGCCGCCCTTGGGGGCGACGGGTTTGGCGATGTCGGCGGCGTCGACGGCGGTGACCATACGGGGAAGACCTCACTCGATGGGGAAACGGCGCTTCGTCGCTCCGTTCTCACCCAACGACCGAGGGTACGTGACCCTCGGCCGTCGGGCGAACGGACGCGACGAAGCGCCGTGTCGGTCTTACTTGTGCAGGGGAGCGAAGCGGAACTTGAACGAGCCGTCGAGGACGGCACCCTCCACGCTCGCGCCCACGATCGCGACCTGCTTGCCCTGGAGCAGCGGCAGCGTCGACAGGTCGGCGGCCACCTTGTCCTGGATCTCGCCGATCTCCTTCTCGCGCGTGGTCTTGTCGGTCTGCGTCGCCTGGTCGACGAGGAGCTGCTGCACCTCGGCGTTGTCGTAGTGGTTCAGCAGGAAGTTGTCCTGCGTGAAGAACGGCGTCAGGTAGTTGTCGGCATCCGAGTAGTCCGGGAACCAGCCGAGCTGGTACGCGGGGTACGAGTCGGCCTTGCGGTCCTTCTGGTACTGCACCCACTCGGTCTGAGCGAGGTTGACCGTGAACAGGCCGCCCTCTTCGAGCTGCGCCTTGACCGCGGCGTACTCGTCGCCCGACGAGGGGCCGTAGTGGTCGCCGTTGTACTGCAGGTTCAGCGTGACGGGCGTCTGCACGCCGGCGGCCTCGAGGGTCGCCTTGGCCTTGGCCGCGTCGGGGCCGCCCTGGCCGTCGCCGTACAGGTCCTTCAGCACCTCGTTGGCGCCCGCGAGACCCTGGGGGACGTACGAGTACAGGGGCGAGTAGGTGTCCTTGTACACGTCGGTGGCGATGGCCTGACGGTCGACGAGGTCGGCCGCCGCCTGGCGCACGGCGAGGGACTTGGCGGCATCCGCCTCGCCCGTCTTGGCACCGAAGGGCATCGTGTCGAAGTTGAACACGACGTAGCGGATCTCGCCGCCGGGGCCGTCGATGACCTTGACCGCGTCGTCCTTCTGCAGGTCGGCGACATCGGTCGCGCTCAGGCTGCGGTAGGCGACGTCGATCGCGCCCGACTGCACGTCGAGCTTGAGGTTCGAGGAGTCGGCGTAGTACTTGGTCGAGATGCCGCTGTTCGCGGCCTTGGGCAGCGAGCCCTGGTAGTCGGCGTACGGCGCGTACGAGATGAGCTCGTTGGGCTTGTACGACTCGATCGTGTACTGACCGGCGAAGGCCTTGCCCTCGACGATCGTGTCGTCGGGGGTGACGGCGTCGGCCGAGAAGACCTCTTCGTCGACGATCGGCGCCGCGGGGCTCGACAGGATCTGGGGCCAGATCTGGTCGTTGCCGTTCTTGAGGGTGAAGACGACGGTGGTGTCGTCGGGCGCGGCGACGCTGTCGAGGTTGCCGAGCAACGAGGCGGGGCCGTTGGGGTCGTTGATCGCGACCTGGCGGTCGAACGAGAACTTCACGTCGGACGAGGTGAGGTCGTGACCGTTGGCGAACTTCAGGCCCGACTTCAGCTTGACCGTGAACTCGGTCGGCGTCGTGAACTCCGCCGACTCCGCGATGTCGGGCGTGACCTCCGACGTGCCGTACTGGCTGGTCATGAGGAAGGGGTAGACCTGGGTCATCACGGCGAAAGAGCCATTGTCGTACGAGCCGGCCGGGTCGATCGAGGTGATCTTGTCGGTGGTGCCGACGACCAGCGGGTCGCCCGAGCCGCCGCCCGATGCGGCGTCGTCGCCGCCGCCGGAGCAGCCTGCCAGGACGAGGGCGGATGCGCCGAGAGCGGCGCCGATGACGAGGCCGAAGCGGCCGCGCCCACGCGAGTGCAGTGTCATTTGTTACCTCTGCTGTGGAAAGACGCCCGCGACAGACGCCGCAGGCCTTCGGCCATCTTGGTCCGGGCATGCGCCCGTCACAAAGACGGTGCGACACATCTTTACGAGACCGAAACCCGAGCGGCCTGGAACCCGGTCCCGCCGCGGTGCACGCGGCGGCTCCGTCAGTGCGCCGACCAGCCGCCGTCCATGACGTAGCTCGTCCCGGTGACCATCGCGGCGTCCGGTCCGGCGAGCCACAGCGCGAGCGAGGCCACCTCGGCCGGCTCGACGAGCCGCTTGATCGCGGCATCCTGCAGCAGGACGGTCTCGAGCACCTCGGATTCCGGGATGCCGTGAGCCCGCGCCTGGTCCGCGATCTGCCTCTCGACCAGCGGCGAGCGCACGTATCCGGGGTCGATGCACACGCTGGTGACCCCGCGTGCACCGCCCTCGAGCGCCGTGGTCTTGGAGAGCCCCTCGAGACCGTGCTTGGCGGTGACGTACGCCGACTTGTAGGCGGAGGCGCGGATGCCGTGCACGCTCGAGACGTTGAGGATCCGGCCGAAGCCCCGCTCGTACATGCCCGGCAGAGCCGCCCGGATGAGCAGGAACGGCGCTTCGAGCATGAGCCGCAGCATGAACGAGAAGCGCTCGGGCGCGAAGTCCTCGATCGGGCTGACGTGCTGGATGCCGGCGTTGTTGACCAGGATGTCGGTGTCGAGCGTCAGCGTGTGCAGCGCGGCGGTGTCCGAGAGGTCCACCGCCCACGCCGCTCCCCCGATGTCGTCGGCGACCGTCCGGGCCGCTTCGCCGTTGACGTCGGCGACCGTGACGGTCGCCCCGGCCGCGGCGAACGAGCGGGCGATGGCCTCGCCGATGCCGCTCGCGCCCCCCGTGACGAGGGCGCGGCGGCCGGATAGATCGATGCTCATCGAGCTCCCTTCGCGCCGACGGCGGTGGCGCGGCCGGCGGTGAGCGCCGCGTCGGCGGCGTCGATGTCGCGGAGCGAGATGCCCCGCGTCTCCTTCAACGACAGCACGGCGATCGAGGTGACGACGCACGCCACGACGATGTACAGCGCGATCGGCAGCCACGACCCGAAGTCGCGCAGCCACTGCGTCGCCAGGATCGGGGCGAGCGAGCCGGCGAGGATCGCCGTGACCTGGGCACCGAGGGAGACGCCCGAGTACCGCATGCGGGTGGGGAACAGCTCGGCCATGACGGCGGGCTGCGGGGCGTACATGCCGGCGTGGAAGACCAGGCCGATGGTGACGGCGAGCACGATCATCACGGGGTTGAGCGTGTCGAACATCGGGAAGGCGAAGAACGCCCACGTCGCGCTGAGGATCGCGCCCGCGAGGTACACCGGCCGGCGACCGACTCGGTCGGCGAGGCGCCCGAGGGGCGGGATGACGAGGAAGTGCACCACGTGCGCGATGAGCAGCGCGAGCAGCAGCTGGCTGGTGTCGTAGGTGTGCACGATCTTGAGGTACACGATCGAGAAGCTGACGACGATGTAATAGACGATGTTCTCGGCGAAGCGCACGCCCATGGCCTGCACGACGCCCTTGGGGTAGCGGCGCAGCACCTCGACGACGCCGAACGACGTGGCCTTCTCCTGCTCGACCTGCGCCTTGGCCTCGAGGAAGATCGGCGCCTCTTCGACGTGGCGGCGGATCCAGAAGCCGACGAGCACGATGACGGCCGAGAGCCAGAACGCGATGCGCCATCCCCAGTCGAGGAAGGCGGCGGGGCTCAGCACGAACGACGTGATCAGCAGCACCAGGGTCGCGAGCAGATTGCCCACGGGCACGGCGGCCTGCGGCCAGCTCGACCAGAACGCGCGTCGGCGGTCGGGGCTCTGCTCGGCGACGAGCAGCACGGCCCCGCCCCACTCCCCGCCCACGGCGAAGCCCTGGATGAAGCGCAGCGCGACGAGCATCGCGGGCGCCCAGTAGCCGACGGAGGCGAAACCGGGGAGGCATCCCATCAGGAAGGTGGCGGCGCCGACGATGATGATCGTCGCCTGCAGCGTCGGCTTGCGGCCGAAGCGATCGCCGATCTGGCCGAACACGACGCCCCCCAGGGGGCGCGCGATGAAGCCCACCGCGTAGGTCACGAACGCGGCGATGATGCCGTCCAGCGGCGACCCCGACGACGGGAAGAAGAACGTGCCGAAGACCAGGCTCGCGGCGGTGGCGTAGAGGAAGAACTCGTACCACTCGACGACCGTGCCGGCCATCGAGGCGGCGACGACCCGGCGGATCCGGTTCGAGGCGGGGGCGCCGGCGCTGTCGCGCGACGCGGTGGTGGGGGAATCCATGCTGCTCCTTCGGTGTCGACGGTGACATCCGCGGCCCAGTCTGAGCGTGAGCCGTGAATGCGGCAATACCCGTCTGCGCTGGTCCCCTGTGCAGAATTGCACACATGGATGCCACGACCCCCCGCGCCGACGACCTGCTGATGCTGCTGGCCGTCGCCCGCACCGGCACGTACAGCGCCGCGGCCCAGGTGCGGGGCGTCGACCACACCACCGTCGCGCGCCGGATCGCCGCCCTCGAGGACGCGCTCGGCGGCCGCGTCGTCGCTCAGTCCGGGCGGGGATGGGAGCTCACCGCGCTCGGGCGACACGCGAGCGAGACCGCGGGACGTATCGAGGCCGCCCTGTCGCAGCTCGCCGCCGGGGGAGAGGAGCCCGACCCCGTCGCCGGGGTGGTGCGCATGTCGGCGACCGATGGCTTCAGCGCGTTCATCGCGGCTCC
The DNA here is from genome assembly GCF_913776565.1 of uncultured Microbacterium sp. Taxonomy (GTDB): domain Bacteria; phylum Actinomycetota; class Actinomycetes; order Actinomycetales; family Microbacteriaceae; genus Microbacterium. The sequence goes on from NZ_CAJYPF010000121.1 coordinate 6,449, forward strand.
CGCGATCGCGCGGCTGCGGCAGCGGCATCCCGAGCTCACCGTCGAGATCGTCGCCGCGCAGCGCCGCGCGACCCTGCACCGACCGGGCCTCGACCTCGAGGTGGTCGTCGGGCAGCCGCAGACCTCGCGCGGAACGACCGTCGAACTCGGCTCGTACACGCTCGGCATGTACGCCTCGCGCGCCTACCTCACCACACACGGCTCACCGCGCGACATGGACGAGCTGCAGCAGCACCGGCTGGTCTACTTCGTCGATGCGATGCTGCAGGTCGAAGCACTGGACCTGCCGCGCCGCGTGGTGCCGCGGATGCGCGACGGCGTCACGTCGACGAATGTGCTCGTGCAGGTCGAGGCCACACGCGCCGGGGCGGGGATCGGGATGCTGCCGTGCTTCGCCGCCGACAGACACGACGACCTCGTGCGCCTGCTGCCCGAGCTGGTCACCGAACGTCTGCCCTACTGGATGGTCGTGCGCGCGGACGCGATGCGCATCCCCGCCGTCGCCGCCCTCGCCGAGGCGCTGCGCGAGCAGACCGCGCGCTCGCGCGCGATGCTCGACGGGGCGGGGTGACGGCCTCAGCCCAGGGCCCGCAGCTCCTCCGCCGCATCGACGCCCGTGCGCAGCCCCACGCGCGGCGCGACCTCGGTCGCGAGCAGCTCGATCGAGCGCAGCGTGATCTCGTGGGCGGGGTCGACGGAGTGCACCTGGAACGCCACGTCGGTGGCCAACGCGAGGGTCTCATCGGCGGTCAATGAGGCGGTGACCTGCTCGACGGTTCCGAGGTGCGTGTCGGTCTGACGCGCAAGGTCGCGCAGGTCGCCGTCCGCATTCCGCTTGAGGAATGTACGCGTCAGGCGCCGCACGCCGGGCTCGGCCGCGCTCCACGTGGCGTCGAGGTTCTCAACATCCACCACCACCGCCGTCCGCGAGGCGAGGATGCGCGGCGGGACGCCCGCGGGCAGAGCGGCGAGATAGGCCTCGACGATCGGCACCTGCACCTCGTGCAGCGCCACGCCCTCATCGCGCGGCTGGGTGCGCGAAAGCAGCAGCCCGTCGCCGTCGGCGCCCGCCCGACGACCGCCCTCGACCGAGAACGTCGCCTGCCACAGGCGCCCGCCGAGGTGCGGTGCGGCGGGGTTCAGGCGCGAATCCGTGCCGCGGATGCCACGCCCGGCGAAGGCGTCGCGCAGGACCTCGAGGTGCGCGGCCTGGATCCGGCGTCGGTCATCCGAGGAGCGATCGAACGCGGCGAACGAGCCTGGCGTGCCGCCCGTCCCGATACCCAGCTGCACGCGGCCGTCGCTGAGCGCATCCACGACGGCCGCGTCCTCGGCCACGCGTATCGGATCGTCCAGGGGCAGGGTCACGATGCCGGTGCCGAGGGCGATCCGTTCGGTCTGCACCGCCGCTGCCGCGAGGAACGAGAAGGGCGAGGGAAGCCCGCCCTCGTCGCGGTCGAAATGGTGTTGGGCCACCCAGAGCGAGGCGAACCCGTGCCGCTCGGCGGCGCGCACCTGCGCGAGCGCCCGGCGGTATCGCTCGCCGTCGGTGCCGGCATCCAGGAGTCTCGTGAAGAAACCGAGTCGTGCGCCGCTCATGTCGAAGCCTCACCGTCTTATGCCCGTCGTGGAATGTTCCCCTCCAGGCTAGGACGGATCCGCGGGCTTGCGGCCGTCGTCAGCGCGCCGCGACCTCGATCGGGTCACCCGTGCGCTCGAGGTCGGCCTCGAGCTCGCGCACGATCGGGATGACGGTCTCGCCGAAGGTCTCGAGCTCCTCCTGGAAGTGCAGGAAGCCAAGCAGGAACAGGTCGACGCCCCGCTTCTTGTACTCGATGATGCGCTCGGCGATCTGCTGGGCATCGCCGAACAGCTGCGTGCGGAAGCCGTCGTTGTACTGCACGAGGTCGTCGAACGACGAGTCCGCCCACATCCCCTTCTTGTCCGTCGTCGCGTTGCCGGCCTCTTGCACGCTCTTGCGGAAGCCCTCGACGGCCCCGCCGTCGGCCTTCGCGATGATCTCCCGCAACTGCGCCTCGGCCTCGGCGCGGCTGTCGCGCTGGATGACGAAACCGTTCAAGCCGAAACGCGTGCGACGTCCGTGCTCGGTCGCGATGCGCGTGACGTCGTCGTACTGCTCGGTGAAGCCGTCGAAGTCCTTGCCGTTCGAGAAGTACCAGTCCGAGAACGCACCCCCGTTGAAGCGGGCCGCCGTGGAGTTCCCGCCCTGGAAGATCTCGGGATGCGCCCGCCCGGGCACCTCGAACGGGAACGGCCGCAGCGTAAAGTCGGTGATGTCGTAGTACTTCCCGTGGAACGAGAACTTCTCCTGCGTCCACAGACCGCGCAGCACCTGAATGAACTCGGCCGCGCGCTCGTAGCGCTCGTCGTGCTCGAGCCACTCCAGGCCGAGATCGGTGTACTCGTCCTTGAACCAGCCGCTGACGACGTTGACCGCCGCGCGACCGTGCGAGAACTGATCGGCCGTGTTGATGAACTTCGCCAGGACCGCGGGATGCCAGATCCCGGGGTGGATGGCCGAGATGACCTTGAGCTTCTCGGTGGCCAGCAGCAGCGCGAGACTGATCGAGGTGGACTCGTGCTGCTGCGCGGCGCCGTAGCTCGAGGCGTAGCGGACCTGGCTGAGGGCGTACTCGAACCCCACCCGCTCGGCGGTGCGGGCGAGCTTCACGTTGTAGTCGTAGCCCCAGTCGGTGCGCTGCTCGATCGAGCTGATGACCAGGCCACCGCTGACGTTGGGCACCCAGTAGGCGAACTTCAGCGGCTCGTGGGTGGGCGTGGTGTCGGTCATGGGATCCTCCTGGCGGGATGGGAACCCGGCTACCGTCGCACCGCTCGGTCGAGGCGTCAACGACATATGACGGACCATGTCGCCGCGTGACGCCGGGCCGCATCGACCGGGTGAGGATGGAGCCATGACCTCCCCCCAGCGCGTGCGTTTCGGATACTGGACCCCGATCTTCGGTGGATGGCTGCGCAACGTCGACGACGAGCAGACACCCGTGTCCTTCGCACACGTCGCCGAGATCGCGCGCGCCGCCGAAGAGGGCGGGTTCGACCTGACGCTGATCCCCGAGCTCAACCTCAACGACATCAAGGGCGTCGAGGCGCCGTCGCTCGATGCCTGGGCCGTGACCGCGGGACTGGCCGCGGTGACGTCGAAGCTCGAACTGCTGGCCGCCGTCCGGCCGGGGTTCCACAACCCGTTCCACACGGCGAAGCAGGCCGCGACGATCGACGAGATCAGCGACGGCCGCTTCACCCTCAACGTCGTCTCGGCGTGGTGGGCCGAAGAGGCCAAGCAGTACGACGGCCTGTTCAGCGCGCACGACGACCGCTACGCCCGCACGATCGAGTGGGTCGAGGTGCTGCGCGGACTGTGGTCCGAGACGCCGTTCGCGTACGAGGGCGAGTACTACCGCACCGAGGGCACGTACCTCGAGCCGAAGCCCCGCGTCACGCCGCGCCTGTACGCCGGGGGCGAGAGCGAGGCGGGGCGCACCGCCATCACGCGGTTCGCCGACGCCTACCTCACCCACGGCGGCACGCTCGAAGAGCTCGAGACGAAGATCGCCGACATGCGCCGTCGCCGCGCCGAGGCCGGCGCGACGCCCTTCGAGGCGTTCGGAATGGCCGCGTACGGCATCGTGCGCGACACCGAAGAAGAGGCGCAGGCGGAGATCGACCGCATCACGGACGTCCGCGGGGGAGCGGCCTACGGCTCCTACCAGGACTTCGTGAGCAAGTCGAAGCTCGACACCCAGGTCGACCTCAAGGAGTACTCGGTCTCGAACCGCGGCCTGCGCCCGAATCTCGTCGGAACCCCCGACCAGGTCGCGGAACGCATCGTGGCCTTCGCGAACGTGGGCGTGTCGACGCTGCTGCTGCAGTTCTCGCCGCACCTGACCGAGCTGCAGCGCTTCGCCGCCGACGTGATCCCGCGTGTGCGGCGCCTGGAGGCCCTCCGCGACGCCTGACCCGTTGACGCCCGGCGCCCGCGCTCCCCGCGAGCGCCGGCCGCGTCATGCACGGTGCAGCCCGCCCCACGCGCCCACCGCCGCCGAGTGTCCAAGATCAGCACGCGGGATGCCGCGGGGTCGGCGCGCCGGCGATGGACGCCCAGGGCGAGAGGGGCTGCCCGAGGTGCGGATCAGCTCGCCGCGCGCAGGGCCTGATCGAGGTCGGCGACGAGATCGTCGGCATCCTCGAGCCCGATAGACAGGCGGATGAGCCCTTCCGTGATGCCGAGGCGATCACGCGTCTCTTGCGTGAAGCCGAGATGCGTCGTGGTCGCGGGGTGCAACGCCATCGAGCGGGTGTCGCCGATGTTGGTCATGCGGCTGAACAGGCGCAGGCCGTCGAAGAACCGCTCGGCCGCGTGCCGGCCACCGTGCACCGTGAACGAGAAGACCGATCCCGACAGCCCGTCGTAGTCGCGCAGGGCGATCCGGTGCTGCGGGTGCGAGGGCAGGCCCGCGTAATCGACGCTCTCGACGGCGTCGTGCCGGTCGAGCCACTCGGCGATGGTGCGCGCGCTCGCGAGGTGCTGCCGCATGCGCACCGACAGGGTCTCCATGCCCTGCTGCAGCAGGAAGCCGTTCAGCGGTGACAGCGCGGGACCCGTGTCGTTCGCGATCCCGAAACGCAGCGACAGCTCGAACGCCCGCGGACCGAACGCGTCGAGGAACGACGCGTGGGTGGCGACCGGCGTATCGGTGATGGCGGGGTAGGAGCGCTCCGACGCCGCCCAGTCGAACCGCCCGCCGTCGACGACCGCACCCGCGAGGTTAGCGCCGTGGCCCGACAGGAACTTCGTCGCCGAGTGCACGACGATGTCGGCCCCGTGCTCGATCGGACGGATGAGGTAGGGCGTGGCGATGGTGTTGTCGACGATCAGAGGGATGCCGTGACGCTGCGCGACCCGCGCGATGGCGTCGATGTCGACCACGTCGTTCTTGGGGTTGGGCAGGGTCTCGGTGAAGATCGCCTTGGTCTCGGGCCGGATGAGGGCGTCCCACTCGGAGTCGTCGAGCGGGTCCCAGACGTACTCGACGGTCACACCCATTCGGGCGAATGTGCGGTCGAAGAGGACGCGGGTGCCGCTGTAGATGCTGGCGGTCGAGACGATGTGCTCTCCGCTGCCGGCGAGGCCCAGCAGCGCCATGGTGATCGCGGCCTGGCCCGATCCGACGACGAGGGCCCCCGAACCGCCCTCGAGCGAAGCGAGGCGGCGCTCGGCGACCTGGTTCGTCGGGTTGGCGTTGCGCGAGTAGAGGTGACCCAGGTCGGCGGCGGCGAAACGGTCGGTCGCCTCTTGGAAGGAGGCGAAGCGGTAGGCCGCCGACAGGTGGACCGGCGTGATGCGGGAGCCGTGGGTGAGGTCCTCTTCTTCTCCGGCGTGCACCTGGCGGGTGGCGAAGCCGAACCCGGCCCAGTCGCTGTGGGGTGCGGCCGGCTCAGCCACGCACGCCCGCCACTTCGCGCGGCAGCAGCGAGCCCAGCCAGCGGGCGATCTGCCGCGGTCCGGACCGCGGCGCGGTCGCCTCGACATCGGGGTTGTAGTTGGTGTTCGTGTTCACGTCGTAGGTGACGGTGCGCCCGTCGCGCGTCTCGATGAACTCGATGCCCGCGATTCCGACGCCCTCGGCCGCCAGGAACGCCAGGAAGCGGTCGATCAGCGCCGGGTCGACGTCGTCGCGCCGCCGGAACAGCGGCTCGGGCTCCACGCCGTCCGCACCGGGGATCGCGCACGCCTCGGCCGGGCACAGCTCGAAGCTGCCGGCGCTCGTGTCGACGCGCACCGCGTAGACGAACTCGCCGCCGACGAACTCGGCGCGCGTGATGAACGGCGTCTTGGCGACCAGCAGCTCCTGCAGCAGGGTGATGCCGTCGGGGGAGGGCTCGAAGTCGGGACCCGCGACCCAGGTCGCGAACTCGTCGACGCTGTCCCACCGGCGTACGCCCAGGCCCTTGCCGCCCTGGTTGTGCTTGCTGATGAACGGCGCACCGAAACGCTCGGCCTGCGCCACGAGCTCCTCGGTGCCGAAGACCGCGACCGTGCGCGGCACGTCGATGCCCGCGTGCCGCAGAGCCGCGTGCTGCGCGACCTTGCTGACCTCGAGCTCGAGGACGTCGGCGCCGTTGATGACCGTGCGACCCCACGACGTGAGCCATCGCAGCACGGCACGGCCGAACTCCTTGCTGTGGGCGTGATCGCGGGTGTGCGCCGAGGCGCTCAGACGCGACCAGAACACGCCCTCGGGCGGCTCGACCGCCAGGTCGATCGATCCGTCGGTGAGCAGCCACTCCTCGAACGGCACCCCCTCGGCCTCGAACGCCGCCGCGAACGGCGGGATCCACTGGGGGTTCTCGTGAATGACATAGACCTTGCCCGACATGCCGCCAGGCTAACCCGCCCCTCCGACATGCGGCTCGCCGACCGTCACGCAGCGACACCGGCCCACGGCATCCCTAGGCTCGTTGACCGGAGAAAGGGATGCCATGACTTCCGACTACATCGACGCCAACCGCGCCAACTGGGACGAGCGCGCGACGCTGCACGCCGCCCGCGACGGCTCGGGCTACGGCATCCAGCGGTACGTCGACGACCGCGAGGCTCTCTCGGAGGTCGTCCGCTTCGACCTGCCGCTGCTGGGCGACATCGCGGGGCGACGCACCGTGCACCTGCAGTGCCACATCGGCACCGACACCCTGTCGCTGGCACGCCTGGGCGCGCGAGTGACCGGACTGGACTTCTCCGAGAACGCCGTCGCCGAGGCACGGCGACTCGCCGCCGAGGCGGGGGTCGAGGCCGTGTTCGTGCAGTCCGATGTACGGGATGCCGCCACCTTCCTGCCGCGCGAGAGCTTCGACCTCGTGTACACGGGCATCGGGGCCCTCTGCTGGCTGCCGTCCATCGAGGACTGGGCCGGGGTGGTGCACGACCTGCTCGCCCCCGGAGGCACCCTCCACCTGCGCGAATGTCACCCGATCCTGTGGTCCATGGACGAGGAGCAGCCCGGTCTGACGCTGGCCTTCCCGTACTTCGAGCAGACGACGCCTCTCGCGTGGGACGACGACAGCACCTACGTCGAGGTGTCGGCACCGCTGACCGCGACGAAGACCTACGAGTGGAACCACGGCCTCGGTGAGATCGTCACCGCCCTGCTCGCGCGCGGCCTGCGCATCGACGCCCTCGTCGAGCACGACAGCGTGCCGTGGGAGGCGCTCCCCGGCCGCATGACCGAGCGCGCGGACGGCGAGTTCGCGCTGACGCAGCAGCCGTCGGTCATCCCGCTCAGCTACACCCTGCGGGCGACGAAGCCGGCGTGACGCGCGACCTGCGGTCGTTTACCGCCCGCGCGACGGCCCACCACCCAACGGCGAAGAGCGAGACGAGAACCGACGCCGAGGCGAGGGAACCGTCGATGACGACCGCGGGGGAGCCCCCGGCATCCCGTTCTCCGGCGAACGTCACGACGAACGGGATGCCGGTCGTCACCGTGTGCGTGAAGGCGATGGCGGCCAACGCCATCGATGTCGTCGCGAGCACGTACGCGCCGATGATGAAGCCGCCGAGCAGAATCGCCGCGTAAGACGCGGCATTGCGAAGCTGCGCTTTCACAGAGGACATCATGAACGCGGCAAGATCGCACACCGATTCGCATGACGTTGTTCCGACAGGGTGAAAATTCGCTCGGACGCGGGTGACGACGACGGCGATCGAGTGCTGTCGCGTGCGAGCGTTGCATCTCCGCCCGTCACCTCAGGAGGCCTGCGCATGCACGAAACCGTCGAACCGACTGTGATCGTCGGCGTGTACGCAGCTCTGATCGACATCGGGTGGGGCGCCCTCGTCGACCCGCTGCGCCCCGCCAGCTGGTGGATCGCTGTCCTGTCTGTCGTACTCACGGGACTGCTGATCGCCGGCCTCGCGCCCGATGCCGCCCCGTGGGTGCCGCTCATCGGTCTGTCCTTCTCGAGCACGGCCTGGGGACGGGACCGACTGTGGAGGAGGAGCCTCATTCGGCAGCAGCACCCAGTCCGAACGCCTCCGCCTCCTCCTCCGTCAGCATCCGCGAACGGATGAGAAAGCGCATCCCCGTCGGCCCCTCGACGGAGAAGCCCGCTCCACGGCCGGGTACGACGTCGATCGTCAGGTGGGTGAACTTCCAGTACTCGAACTGCGACTCCGACATGTAGACCTCGATGGGGTCGTCCAACCCCACCTCGATCGTCCCGAGGCGGACGTCGCTCGGCCCGGTCAGGAACATCCCCACCGGGTAGCACATGGGCGAGCTGCCGTCGCAGCAGCCGCCGGACTGATGGAACATCAGCGGGCCGTGCTTCGCGGTCAGATCGCGCAGCAGCGCGGCCGCGGCATCCGTCACATCGACGCGGGAGAGCTGGGTCGTCATGTCCCATTCCTTTCGGTTCATGTCCCACAAATGGTCGGCTGAGGACTCGCCCACCCGCCATAAGGGGGACGAGCGGCCACCCAGACCCCGGCGGAAAGCGGAGTGACCCCCGGGACGAACCCGGGGGTCACGAGGACCGGGGCCACCCGCCGCGACCCCGACCGGCCGATCAGAAGAAGCCCATCGCGCCTTCGGCGTACGACACGAGCAGGTTCTTCGTCTGCTGGTAGTGATCGAGCATCTTGAGGTGGTTCTCGCGGCCGATGCCGGACTGCTTGTACCCGCCGAATGCCGCGTGCGCGGGGTACTGGTGGTAGGTGTTCGTCCACACGCGACCCGCTTCGATCGCTCGGCCCGCGCGATACGCGGTGTCGCCACTGCGGCTCCACACGCCGGCGCCAAGGCCGTACAGGGTGTCGTTCGCGATCGAGATCGCGTCGTCGAAGGAATCGAACGACGTCACCGACAGCACCGGACCGAAGATCTCCTCCTGGAAGATGCGCATGTCGTTCGTGCCCTCGAACACGGTCGGTGCGACGTAGTAGCCGCCCGACAGGTCACCGCCGAGGTCGACGCGCTCCCCGCCCGTGAGCAGCTTCGCGCCGCCCTGCTTGCCGATGTCGATGTACGACAGGATCTTCTCGAGCTGGTCGTTCGACGCCTGCGCACCGATCATCGTCTCGGGGTCGAGCGGGTTGCCCTGACGCACCTTCTTCACGCGCTCGAGGCCGTCACCGAGGAACTGGTCGTAGATCGACCGCTGGATGAGCGACCGCGACGGACACGTGCACACCTCGCCCTGGTTGAGGGCGAACATCGTGAAGCCCTCGAGCGCCTTGTCGTAGTAGGCGTCGTCGGTCGCCCGGGCGACGTCCTCGAAGAAGACGTTCGGGCTCTTGCCTCCGAGTTCGAGAGTCACCGGGATGAGGTTCTGCGACGCGTACTGCATGATCAGGCGACCGGTCGTCGTCTCGCCGGTGAACGCGATCTTGCGGATGCGCTTGTGCTGGGCGAGGGGCGCACCCGCCTCGATGCCGAAGCCGTTGACGATGTTGACGACGCCCGCCGGGAGCAGGTCGCCGATGATGTCGAACAGGAACAGCAGGGATGCCGGGGTCTGCTCCGCCGGCTTGATCACGACGCAGTCGCCCGCCGCTAGCGCGGGGGCCAGCTTCCAGGCCGCCATGAGGATCGGGAAGTTCCACGGGATGATCTGCCCGACCACGCCGAGCGGCTCGTTGAAGTGGTAGGCCACGGTGTTCTCGTCGAGCTGGCTCAGCGAGCCTTCCTGCGCCCGCAGCACGCCCGCGAAGTAGCGGAAGTGGTCGACGGTCAGGGGGATGTCGGCGGCGAGGGTCTCGCGGACGGGCTTGCCGTTCTCCCACGTCTCGGCCACGGCGATCATCTCGAGGTTCTGCTCGATGCGGTCGGCGATCTTGTTCAGGATGACGCTGCGCTCGGCCGGAGTGGTCTTCTTCCAGCTCGCGAACGCCTTCCATGCGGCATCCACTGCTCTGTCGATGTCGTGCGCGTCGCCTCGGGCCACCTCGCAGAAGGGCTTGCCGGTGACGGGGGTGATGTTCTCGAAGTACTCGCCGCTGTGCGGTTCGACCCATTCGCCGCCGATGTAGTGCCCGTACCGCGAGCGGTACTCGGCGACGGCCCCGCGGGTTCCGGGTGCGGCGTAGACGCTCGAGACGCCTTCTTCGACGATGGTCATGCGTGTCTCCTTCGACGGTCATGAGTCGCCGCGACGGCTTCGGGCGGCGATGCGCCGACGCTACGCCGGGGGAGGTTGCATCGGGTTGCGCCGGGCGCGAGGGGACGCCCGTCGGGGTGTGGCGCGCGCGAGATCACGTCTTCTGGGCGAGAACACGTGATCTCGCGACCCTCCGACGCAAGAACGACGGATGCCACGACCTCGAGGCCGTGGCATCCGTTCTGCGAGCGCGCTCAGGCGTCGGCGTCGGCCAGCACCGATCGAAGCGGCGGAACATTGACCTCGTGCAGGTCGACGTCGTCGAGACGCTCGATGCTCTGCACGCGCGGCGCGATGGTGCGATCGTCGGCGACGATCCAGCTGCCGACGAGCAGGAAGCGGTCGTTACCGGCGGTGATCGGCCCGGTCAGGGCGAAGGTCTGCTGCGTGGGCGTCAGGAAGGTCACGCGGACGGGCGTGCCGTGGGGGAGCGTCGAGGGGTCGACGACATCGGCCTCGAGAGCCGGTCGCGGGAGCTCGATGCCCAGGTCGATGCGCTGGATCTCGGAGCTGGTGGCGAGGATGACGTCACCGACGAGCGGCTGCCCGCCCACTCCGATGCGCACGGTGCCCTCGAGGGCGTAGAGGCCGTAGCGCGGGGAACGAACGATCACGCGGGCGACGTCGCCGGCCTTGACCTCGGCGAGCGCCTCGCGGATGCGCCCCACATCGCGACGGGCGCGGGCTGCCGAGAAGATGTCGAGCGCTTTTTCGTCCATATGTTCACTGTAAC
>NZ_CAJYPF010000122.1 GCF_913776565.1 uncultured Microbacterium sp.
GCTTCGCCACGTCGGACCTCAACGACCTCTACCGTCGTGTGATCAACCGCAACAACCGTCTCCGCCGCCTGCTCGACCTCGGTGCCCCCGAGATCATCGTGAACAACGAGAAGCGCATGCTGCAGGAAGCGGTCGACGCGCTGTTCGACAACGGTCGTCGTGGTCGTCCGGTCACGGGTACCGGCAACCGCGCCCTGAAGTCCCTGAGCGACATGCTCAAGGGAAAGCAGGGTCGCTTCCGCCAGAACCTGCTCGGAAAGCGCGTGGACTACTCGGGCCGTTCCGTCATCATCGTCGGACCCCAGCTCAAGCTCCACCAGTGCGGTCTGCCCAAGCAGATGGCTCTCGAGCTGTTCAAGCCGTTCGTGATCAAGCGCCTGATCGACCTCGGTCACTCGCAGAACATCAAGGCCGCCAAGCGCGCCGTCGAGCGCTACCGTCCCGAGGTCTGGGACGTGCTCGAGGAGATCATCCGCGAGCGCCCCGTGCTGCTGAACCGTGCACCCACCCTGCACCGTCTCGGCATCCAGGCGTTCGAGCCCCAGCTCGTCGAGGGCAAGGCGATCCAGCTGCACCCGCTCGTGTGCGCGGCGTTCAACGCCGACTTCGACGGTGACCAGATGGCCGTGCACCTGCCCCTGTCGGTCGAGGCCCAGGCCGAGGCCCGCGTGCTGATGCTCGCCTCGAACAACATCCTCAAGCCGTCGGACGGCCGTCCGGTGACCCTGCCCTCGCAGGACATGATCATCGGTCTGCACCACCTCACCACCCTCAAGGAGGGTGCCGTGGGCGAGGGTCGCGCGTTCGGTTCGGTGGGCGAGGCGATCCTGGCCAAGGACGAGGGCACCCTCGACCTGCAGGCCAAGGCGCGCATCCGCATCCCCGGCCTGACGTTCCTCGAGGGCCAGGCGCCCGAGGGTTACGAGACCCACGGTCTCGTGGACGCCTCGCTCGGCCAGGCGATCTTCAACGACACGCTCCCCAAGGGCTACCCGTTCGTGCGCGAGCAGGCCGACAAGGGCAAGCTGTCGCAGATCGTCAACAAGCTCGCCGAGGAGTACCCCAAGGTCGAGGTCGCGGCATCCCTGGACCGCATCAAGGACGCCGGCTTCTACTGGGCCACCCGCTCGGGTGTCACGGTGGCGCTCAGCGACATCCTCACCCCGCCGAACAAGGCGGAGATCGTCGCGGGCTACGAGAAGCAGGCCGCGAAGGTCCAGGGCCAGTACGAGAAGGGTCTCACCACCGACGCCGAGCGTCGTCAGGAGCTCATCAAGATCTGGACCGAGGCCACCGACGAGGTCCAGAAGGCGATGCGGGACAACTTCCCCGCCGACAACACCATCAACCGCATGGTCTCGTCGGGCGCCCGTGGTAACTGGCTGCAGATCCGCAACATCGCGGGTATGCGCGGCCTGGTGAACAACCCCAAGGGTGAGATCATCCCGCGTCCGATCATCTCCTCCTACCGCGAGGGTCTGTCGGTCGCCGAGTACTTCATCGCGACGCACGGTGCCCGTAAGGGTCTGGCCGACACGGCCCTCCGTACGGCCGACTCGGGGTACCTGACGCGTCGTCTGGTGGACGTCTCGCAGGACGTCATCATCCGCGAAGAGGACTGCGGCACGTCGAAGGGCCTCGAGCTCCCGATCGCCGCGGCCGACTCCACTGGTTCGCTGGTGAAGGATGCCAACGTCGAGAACTCGGTGTTCGCTCGTACGCTCGCCACGGCGGTCGTCGACGCGCAGGGCACCGTGCTGGCCGAGGCCGGCGACGACGTGGGCGACGTGCTCATCGACAAGCTGGTCGCCGGTGGCGTCGAGACAATCAAGGTCCGCTCCGTGCTGACCTGCGACTCGGCCGTCGGTGTCTGCGCGAAGTGCTACGGCCGTTCGCTCGCGACCGGCAAGATCGTCGACATCGGCGAGGCCGTCGGCATCATCGCGGCCCAGTCGATCGGTGAGCCCGGTACCCAGCTGACGATGCGTACCTTCCACACCGGTGGTTCCGCGTCGGCCGACGACATCACGCAGGGTCTGCCCCGCGTGCAGGAGCTGTTCGAGGCGCGTACCCCCAAGGGCGCGTCTCCGATCGCCGAGGCCGACGGTCGCATCACGATCGACGAGACCGACAAGGCCAAGAAGGTCATCCTCACGCCCGACAACGGCGACGAGCCGGTGGTCTACCCCGTCCTGAAGCGCGCGACGCTGCTGGTCGAGGACGGCCAGCACGTCTCGGTGGGTGAGCCCCTCCAGGTCGGAACGCTCGACCCCAAGGAGGTCATGCGCGTGCAGGGTGCCCGCGAGGTGCAGAAGTACCTCGTCAACGGCGTCCAGGGCGTGTACCGCTCGCAGGGTGTGCCGATCCACGACAAGCACATCGAGGTCATCGTCCGACAGATGCTCCGCAAGGTCACCGTCGTCGACCACGGCGACACCGACCTGCTGCCCGGTGAGCTGGTGGACTTCAAGCGCTACCAGACCATCAACCGCGAGACGGTCGGCGAGGGCAAGCGCCCCGCGTCGGGTCGTCCCGAGCTGATGGGTATCACCAAGGCGTCGCTCGCGACCGAGTCGTGGCTGTCCGCCGCGTCGTTCCAGGAGACCACCCGCGTCCTGACGCAGGCGGCCATGGAGGGCAAGAGCGACCCGCTCGTCGGCCTCAAGGAGAACGTCATCATCGGAAAGCTCATCCCCGCCGGAACCGGACTTGCGAAGTACCGCAACGTCACGGTCGAGGCGACGGAAGAGGCCAAGAGCGAGCGGTACCCCAACCGCATCTTCGCCTCGGACGGCGCGTACAGCGACGCCGACCTGAGCTACGTCGACTTCGACAGCTTCTCGACGGACGACTTCACGCCCGGCACCTACAACTGATCACGGGGTGGGAGCCGGAAGTCCGGCTCCCACCGGAACAGGGGATGCCATGTCCCCGATCCTTCGAAGGCCCCCGGCGCGCGCCGGGGGCCTTCGTCGTGTCCGCACGGTGACGATCGGACGTCGAGCGGGCGCCGGCGGCGTGTCGGGTTCGGGTCCGGGTGGGGGAGTTCCCCTACCGTGGATGCGGAGGAACGCATGGCCCGGATCGGTGGACGCAGCCTGTGGCTGGCATGGCCGGCGGGGCTGTTCTGCGTCGCGGCGGTCGCGGCCATGGTGGTGCTCGCCGTTCCCGGCGTCCCCGGCGCGGTCGCGTTCGTGGGGGACACCCTGCGCGCCGCCAGCGCTCCCGCCGCGACGGATCAGGGCCCGCCGCCCACGCCCGCTGCGGACTGCCGTCACCTGTACTCGCAGCCGTTGTGGTCGTCGCTCGTCTGGTCGCCCGAGGCGCTGCTGTCGCAGCGCCGTACCCCGCCCGCGTCGACCCCCGAGGCCGTGGCCGCAGCCGCTCCCGCGGTGGTGGTGACGTGCCACTGGCGCGGCGAGGGCGGTCGCTCGATCGAGACGACCGTGTCCACCATCGCCCCCGAGGCGGTCGCGACGGTGACGTCGACGTTGGCGTCGCAGGGTTTCGCGTGCTCGACGGCCGACGACGTGCAGCACTGCGAGCGATCCACGGCCGACGTCACCGAGGTGCACGACCTGCGCGATGACCGCTGGGTGTCGTCGACCTTCGTGGGATGGATGCCGCCCGACTACGCCGCGGTCGTGGCATCCCACGCGTTCTTCGGCCGCTGAGGCGACCGACCCCGGGCGGTCCGATCCCGCCGAGCCGCGTGACGCGGCCGCGGGATCACCCGAAGATCGAGGCGATGATGCTGCCGGTGTAGCCGGTGGGCGCGAGGTTGGAGTACTGCGTGTCGATGAGCACGCCGTCGCGCCAGTAGAGGGTGCGCCCGTCGTTGACGGGGTAGGTGTCGTTGATCCACGTCTTCTCGCACCGCGTGCCGGCGTCGGGCGTGTAGCAACTGAAGCCCTGCGTCGCGACGAGCTCGTTGAGCATGTCGAGCGCGGGGCCGCGGTCCCTGCGCGAGATGGTCGTGGTCAGGCCGGTCGTGTCGGCACCGGGGTCGCGCCAGATGCAGATCAGGGATCCGTCGGGCTGCACCCCCGACGGGCCGAGCGCGGGGTCGTTGAGCGGCGTCGATCCCAACTGGGCGAGGACGTCGGTCGAGAGCATGGCCTTGCAGTCGGCGGGCAGCCGCACCGCGGCCGCCGTCTGCGTGATGGTCGGGATGGGCGTCGGGCTGCTCGTGACGGGGGGAGCCGACGCTTCGGGGGCGGCCTCGTCGACGGCCGGCGCACAGGCGCTCAGCGCGAACGCGGCGATCGCCGTGAGGACGATCGCGGCCGGCGTGCGAAGCGGGGGACGGGCCATGGGAACACCCTAAGCCGAGGGATCGACACGGTCGAGACGCAGATCCGACGGCACGCCTCCCCGACGCGCCGCCCTTCCCGGGATAGCCTGACGCCGCTAGCACCGCGTGAGGAGACCCCATGAGCGACCACCAGTCGTACGGCGACCCCGTCGCTGAACCCAAGGACTCGTACGGCGACCCCGTCGCCGAGCCGAAGGACGAGGCGCACGACGTCGTCGGCCGCGCCCATGAGGGTCTCGCCGACGCCGAGGCCGCGCGCCGCGATGCCGTCGACCCGCAGGCCGCCGAAGCCGCGTGGCACGAGCGCGAGGAGCACGAGCGCCGGTCCGAGGCCGCCGTCATCGAGCGCCGCGACCACGCCGCTCCCGTCGTGCACGACGCGTCGCCGGTCGAGCCGCGCAGCGCCGAGACCCCGGTCGCCACGTCGGCGGTCGATCTCGATGACGAGGACGCGCGCTGGGCCGCCTACGCCGCCTCCGCCGAGCCCGAGCACGCGCAGTCCGCGAGCGCGACCGATGCGAGCGGCCGCCACGACGACACCGCGCTGCACGACGACGCCCGCACGACGGCGGCTCCGGTCGCCGGTGCCGCGGTCGTTGGGGCCGGAGCCGCCACCGCGGCCGCTGCCGCCCAGGACGAACCGACCCGTGCGTACGGCGGCGCCCAGCCGATCTTCGTGCAGGCCCCCGAGGCTCCACGTCCGCGCGGCAACCGCGGCGCGGCCGGGGCGATCGGTCTTCTCGCCGCCCTGGCGTTCGCCGTGCTCTATCTGGCGGCCCTGCTGGGTCTGGGCCTGCTGACGGGACGGGTGCAGGTCGCCGATCTGGGCCAGGAGGCCCTGTCCGCGCTGACCACCTGGGGCCTGTGGGTGCCCACGGTGGCGTTCTACCTCGGCTTCTGGTTCCTGGGCGCCCTCATCAATCGCGGACGCTGGGGCCACTGGGTCGTCTGGGGCCTCGTCGTCGGCGTCGTCGCGTGGGCGGGACACCTGCTCGGCGTGCTCCTGGCCGCACCGTTCTGGATGATCACGGCACGCCAGTCGCTCGAGCTGCTGCAGGACAACGTGCTCGCGCCGTTCGCGATCGTCGCCTTCGTGCTCGGACGCGAGCTCACCATCTGGTTCGGCGCGTGGGTGTCGGCCCGGGGACGCCGCGTGACCGAGATCAACGCCGAGGCGCAGCGCGAGTACGAGCGCACCCTCGAGGCGGGGCCTCAGCTCGCTCAGCGCTGAGAGCGCCGAGATGACAGACGATCCGCGGCCGACGGGGGTGACCCCGCCGGTCGCGGTCGTTTTCGCGGCCGTCACTTTCATCGCGCTGTCGATCGGTGCGCTGGGGGTCACGAGCCTCGTCCTCGACGCGGACGTGATCCCCGTCCGCGGGCTCGGCGCCATCCCCGGCGTCCTCGGCCAGCTGGGCGCCCTCGGCGCGTTCGCGGGCGTGCTGTGGTGGGGGCTGCGCGCGGACCCGCCGGGCTATCTCACCGCGATGCCCTGCGCGATCGGGGCGTACGTGGGCGAGGTCCTCGGCATCGTCGTCGGAGCTCTCGTCAGCGGCGCCGACCCCGCCCGCGGTGTGGCCGCGGCGGGCAGTGTCGCCCTGGGCTTCGCCGGTGCGGTCGTCGCGCTGGCCGGTCTGATCGCCGGTCTGGTCGGAGTCTTCCTCGTGCGCTCGCGCTCGCGCGGCCCGCGGTGGCGCTGGGAGGACGACGACAAGGAGCCCTGAACGCGGACCGCGACGTGCCGGTGTCGCCCGGCATCCCCGTCTTCCCGGGCGTGTCGGGCTAGCGTAGAGGGGTGGAGCGGTCGCTCGAGAGCCAGGTCGGTCAGGCGGTGGACGCCTGGCTGCGCTGGCTGCCGCGCTGGGAGCCCGCCCACCACCGCGGTCGCGTCGCCCCGTGCCGTCGGTGCTTCGGGTCGCCGGTGCTGTCGGCGGCCGGCCTCGGGGCAGACGTCCCCCACGGGGTGCAGCACGGCCTGTCCACGCGGGTGAAGAGCATCGTCGATCAGGCCGTGGCCGACTACACGGCTCGCAATCTGCCCACCCTGCAGGCCGAGCTCGACCAGCAGGCCGAGCGGAACCGCCGCCGGTCGTACCGTCCGTCCGAGGGACTCGAGCCCGAGTTCGAGGGCATGCCGCTCGACCCCGACCCCGAACCCGGCGCGCCCTTCCTGTTCACCCTGTCGGGCCTCGCGGCCGAGGAGGACGCCGCGATCCCGGCTCTCCCTCCCTTGACGGATGCCGCGAAAGCCGCCCTCAGGCAAGAGGTCGGCCTCGCCGACGACTACGCCAACATGATCGGTCGCGAGATCTGCACCGTCCTGCTGCACCATCGCCTGCGCATCCAGGCCGCCGTCGCCGAATACGTCGAGCCGCAGATCGCCGCCCTTCTCGACGACCTCACGCGTTCCCTCGACGCGCCCTTCGATCCGCGCGAGGCGGAGCCTCCGGCATCCTGAACCGCGTATCCACAGACGGACGGCGGCGTCAGGGGCTTTTGTTAGCATCGGGGGGTTGTCCGCACGTCGTGTCGCGGACGCGTCGTCCGAGGGAGGGGGCTCGATGCCGCAGCGGCTTCCGTCGTCGCCGCCCATCCTGCCCGGGTTGGCGTACATCCGGCCCCTCGGGTCGGGCGGTTTCGCCGACGTCTTCCTCTACGGACAGGACATGCCCCGTCGCGATGTCGCGGTCAAGGTGCTTCCGAGCGACGTGCGCGATGCCGACCTGCTGCGCATGTTCAACGCCGAGGCCGATGTCCTCGCGCACCTGTCCGCCCATCCCTCGATCGTCACCGTCTATCAGGCGGGGATCTCCGCCGACGGTCGGCCGTACATCGTGATGGAGTTCTGCCCGGGCTCGCTCGCCCAGCGGTATCGCGTCGAACGCATCCCCGTCGCCGAGGTGCTCTCGATCGGCGTGCGCATGGCGGGGGCGCTCGAGTCCGCCCACCATGCCGGGCTCATCCACCGCGACGTCAAACCCAGCAACATCCTCGTCACCACGTTCGGGGCGCCCGTGCTCGCCGACTTCGGCATCTCGTCGTCGCTCGTGCGCCAGGGCGCCGATGAGATGCTGGCGATGTCGGTGCCCTGGAGCGCCCCCGAAGTGGTGGCCGAGCAGACCGCCGGCACCGTCGCGAGCGAGGTCTGGAGCCTGGGTGCCACCGTGTACTCGTTGCTGGCGGGGCAGAGCCCGTTCGAGCGACGCGAGAAGGGGCAGAACTCCCGCGAGCAGTTGCGACGTCGGATCGCGCGGGCCTCGTACACCGACATCTCGCGCGCCGATGTGCCCCCGGCGCTGCAGAGCGTGCTGGCGACGGCGATGTCCCGCGACCCCGCCCGCCGCTATGCCAGTGCCCGCGCGTTCGGCGAAGCCCTGCAGGCGGTGCAGTCCGAGGCCGGTCTGCCGGCGACCCCGCTCGAGGTCCCTGCCGCCGAATGGGCGCCCGCCGCGCGTGCCGTCGACTTCGCCGACGGTACCCTGCGCGGTCCCGTGCGCTCGCGCATCGAGCGCGAGGGGGGCCGCAAGCTGCGGGATCCCTCGGGCATGGCCGGGTACGCGCGCGACGAAGACACCGGCATCGCCGCCCCGGCGACCGGCGGGCCCCGCGCCCTGCCCTGGGTGCTCGCCGCGGCGACCGTCGTCACGGCGGGCGCCGTGGTGGTGGCGGGGCTGTTCGCGACCGGGGTCCTGCGATGAAGCGGCGCACCGTCGCGGGGCTCGCGGCCAGCCTGGTCACCGCGGCCCTCGTCGTCACCGCCAGTGTCGTCTGGCCCGGACTCGACGCGCAGCAGACGCCGGAGGTCGACACCTCGGTCTGGGCGCTGCAGACCGGTGACGGCCAGCGCTATGCACGCGTCAACACCGCGGTGGGCGAGCTGGACACGGTCCGCACGGCGGGAAATCCCAGCGAGGTCGCCCAGGGCAGCGACGGCGCCTATCTCTTCACCGACAGCTTCAGCAAGCTGACCCGCATCGACGAGGCGCAGCCGATCGATCTGCAGCAGGAGCAGCTCGAGGCCGCTCCCGACACGCCGCCGGGCACCACGTCCGTCGCCACGGCGGGCGATTACGCCGTCTACCGCACCGACACGGGCACCCTGTTCGCCAGTCGGCTGAGCCGAGCGGGTCAGGCGGCGAGCGAACTCGACCCCTTCGGCACCGCCGGAGACGACGACGTGCCGTCCTATACCGCCGACGCGATCGCCCTCGACGACCGCGGCATGCTCTTCGCCTACTCGTCCGCCGACCGCTCCGTCATCCGCTACGACATCGAGACGGACGAACTGCGCGGTCGCGACGTCCTCGACGCCGATGTCGCCTCGCCCGCGCTCTCGGCCGCCGGCGATGACTGGGTGCTGATCGATGCCGACGCCGGTCGCGTGTGGGTGCGCGGTGAGGACCCGGTGACGATCGACACGGGCGATCAGGTCGTCGTGGGCGACGCCGACGCCGCAGCCCGTGCCGTGTACGTCGCCGACGACCAGTCGCTGTGGAGCATTCCGATCGACGGGAGCGAGCCGCGCCGCGAGGTCGGCGGCGGCGGCAACGTGCTCGGCCAACCCGCCCGTCCCGTGACCCACCAGGGGGTCGCCTACGCCGCGTGGCTGCTCCCCGGAGACGCACGGGGCACGCTGTGGCGCTCCGACAGCGGAGAGACCGGTCTCGACTACGGTACGGCCACCATGCCCGACCAGCGGCGACCCGTCTTCGTGGCGACCGAACACGCGATCATCCTCAACGAGACGCGCACCGGCTGGGTGTGGACGGTTCCCGACGGCGCTCTCGTGGCATCCAGCCAGAACTGGTCCCTCGACGACCGCACCGAGCAGACCGCCGTGCAGAGCGAGGAACAGCTCAGCGTCGTCCTCGACCCGAAGCCCCCCATCGCCGAGCCCGATGCCTTCGGCGTGCGCCCGGGCCGGCTGACCACCCTTCCTGTCCTGCTCAATGACCACGACCCCAACGAAGACGTCCTCAGCATCGTCGCCGAGAGCGTGACGGGTTTGGACCCCGGCTTCGGCGCGCTCTCGGTGACGGATTCCGGTCAACGCCTCGCCGTGCGCGTCGCGCCGGGAGCCACCGGGTCGGCGACCTTCACCTACACCGTGACCGACGGCACGGCCGTCGACGGGCTGACCTCCGCCCCGACCACCGTCACCTTGACCGTCTCGGGATCCGAGACCAACGCCGCGCCCGTCTGGTGCGGCGTCGAGAAATGCCTGCAGCCCTGGCCGACCCCCGAGGTCGCCCGCGGGGGGACGGTCACCGTGCCGGTGCTCCCCGGCTGGGTCGACCCCGACGGCGATCCGCTTCTGCTGCTCTCCGTCGACAACCCCGGGGGAGTCGGTGCGGTCGCCGCCACCCCGGGCGGTGACGTCGTCTATCAGCACGCCGACGACGGATCCGGTGGCGAGCAGAACATCCAGCTCGACGTCACGGTCGCCGACACCCGGGGTGCGACCACGACCAAACCCCTCGTCATCCGCGTCGCCCCCGACCCCGGCCTGGCCGTGCAGTCCTTCGCCGCGATCGACACGGTCGGCTCCTCGCTCACCGTCGACGTCGGCCCTCACGTGACGGGGACCGCCGGTGACGTGTCGCTGACCTCGGTGCGCGTGCTCGACGACGCCGCCGCGACCGCGACGGTCGTGGGCGGCAGCACCACCTTCGACTTCTCCGCGCCGCAGCCGGGCGTGTACCGCGTCGACTTCACGGTCAACGGCGGAGGACGGGATGCCAACGGCACGGCCCGCATCACGATGCTCCCCGGTGATGCCCCGGCCCAATTGGCGACGTCGCCCGTCGTGGCCTTCGTCCGTCCGCAGGAGGACGCGACCCTCGACGTCTTCAACGCCGTGTCCAACCCCACCGGACGGGTGCTGCTGCTGAGCGACGTCGCCGCCACGGCCGAGGACGGCGCTTCTCTCACCGTCGACACCGTCGGCCAGAACGACCTGCGCGTCTCGGGCAGCACGGCGGACGGCGCGGCCGGTCTGCTCGGTACCGTCGCCTACACCGTCTCGGACGGCACGGACGACGCCGGTTCGCGCGTCGGCGGCGAGGCCACCGTCTACCTCCTGCCGCCCGCGCCCGAGATCGCCCCCATCGCGGTCGATGACACGGTGACCGTCCGCGCGGGCGCGCAGATCGACATCCCGGTCCTCGACAACGACATCTCGCCCGCCGGCGGTCGCCCCACCCTCGACCCCTCGAGCGTCCAGGCGATGCCGACGAGCGACGCCCTCGCCTTCGCCTCGGGGGGCGTGCTGCGCTACCTGGCCCCCACCACGCCGGGTGCGTACGAGGTGACCTACCGCGTGTACACGACGGGTACGCCGGGCCTGTGGGACGAGGCGACCGTGCGCATCACGGTCCTCGGCGGCGACGCCAACCGCGCCCCCCTGCCCGACACGCTCGCGGGCCGCGTACTCAGCGGCGGCACCACCTCGATCGATTTCCACGGCTTCGGGGTGGATCCGGACGGCGACGCCGTCACCCTCGACCGCATCGTCGCGCAGCCCGACCGGGGCACGGCATCCGTCTCGCCCGACGGCTCCGCGATCCTCTACACCTCGATCCCCGGCGATCGTGGGCAGGTCTCCTTCCGCTATCGCGTCTCGGACTCCTCCGGGGCCACCGGCGAAGGCACGGTGCGCATCGGAGTCCTGGATGCCGAAGCCAACCCGAGTCCGATCACCTTCACCGATTACGTGCAGGTGCAGGCGGGCGCCGATCGCACGATCAGGGTCAGTCCGCTCGCGAACGACATCGACCCGACGCAGGGGCGTCTGAAGCTGACCGGGGTACGACCCGACCTGCCCGAGACGCTCGTCGACGGCAGCGACAACCCGGAATACGCGCGGCTGAACGGCTTCATCGACACCATGAGCGACACCGGCGTCGTCCTCCGGGCGGGGGAGCAGCCGGGAACCATGTCATTCCTGTACGACGTCGAGTCCGACTCGGGGAACACGGGGCGCGGCCTCATCGTCGTCAAGGTCGTCCGCGAGAACGTTCCGGACTACCCGGTCGTCACGGACACCGTGCTCACCGTCGAGAACCGTGACGACTTCACCACCGGCGTCGACGTCATCGCGGGCCGGGCGACCTGGTCGGGCGGAGAGGTCGGCGACCTCGACGTGTCGCTGTGGGGCACCCCCTCCGACCTCACCCTGGACGGCCGTCGCATCTCGGGGGCGCTGCCCACCACTCGGCGCGTCATCCCCTTCGCCGTCACCGGGCGCCTCGGCGACGCCGTCGTGACCACCTACGCCTTCCTCCGCGTCCCCGGGGACGACGACCTCACCCTGTCGCTGCGTCCGGGCGCCGCGCAGCGCGTCGACGAGCTCGCCTCGGTGGCCTTCGACATGGCATCCCTCGTGGCTCTGCCGCGCCGCGCCACGCTCGAGGTGGGCACCGATGTCGCGGCCACCGGCGTGCGGGCCGAGGGGCGGTGCTCGGTCGCCGGATCGGTCGTCACCTACGACGCCGGCTCGGGCTCGCCCTACACCGACGCGTGCCGGGTTCCGGTTCGGGTGGCGGGCAGCGAGGAGTGGACGGTGCTGTCGGTGCCGATCGGCGTCGTGGCCCGCGATCCTCAGCCCGAGCTACGTCCCGGGGCCCTCACGGTCGGCCCCGGCGAGACGGCGAGCTTCGACCTGCGCAACATGACCTCGTGGCAGCTCGGCCGCGAGGACTGGGCCGGCATCCGGTACGCGATGGACTACTCCGGCGCGGCGTTCTCGGTATCGCTCGACGGGTCCACTGTCACCGTCACGGGCAACGACCGCGCGGTTCCGGGAACCGAGAACGCCGCGGTCATCTCGGTCACCAGCCACAACGCCGTCGCGCCCGCCCGCCTCGTCCTGCGCGTGGGGTCGGCTCCGTCGACACTCCCGCAGGGCGGCACCACCTCGGCGCAGTGCTCCCAGGCGTCGGGATCCAGCTGCGCGATCGGCGTGGTCGGCGCCAGCGGCGAGGTCAACCCGCTCCCGCGCACCCCGCTCGAAGTCGTCGCCGTGCGTCCGACCGCGAGCTGCGCGGGGGTCGACTTCTCGGTCACCTCGACCTCGGGCGTCCTCGCGTCGTGGAGCGACGACGCCCCCGGCGCGACCTGCAGCGCGAGCGTCACGCTGCGCGACGCCCAGGGCCGGACGACCGCGTCCACGCGCGACGCCCGGGTGGTGCTCGACCTGCTCGGTTTCCCGCGACCGCCCGCGAGCGTGCGACAGACCGCCTTCGGAGACGGCACCGTGACCCTGCGGGTCGACCCGGGCGAGGCGCGTCGGGCGTACCCCGGACTCTCCGGCTTCACCGTGCGTTCCGGCGGCCAGGTCGTCGGCCAGTGCGGGGCGGACGGCACGTGCGCGCCGATCTCGGCGCCCAACGGCGAGCAGCGCGAGTACGTCGTCACCGCCGTCAACAGCGTCGGCGAGTCCCGCGGCGCGGTCCGCACGACCGGCTGGGCGTATCGTGCACCGAACAAGCCCGGAGCCCTCACCTTCACGCCCGTGCAGACGAACGGCGAGGGCGGGGTCGCCGATCTCGTCATCACCGGCGTCGACAGCGCCGAGACCGGGACCCTCGAGATCTCGAGCCCCGTCGGCGACAAGATCCAGGTCAACGTCGGACGCAACCAGGACACCGTGCAGGTGCGCCGCTTCACCGTGGGCTCCAACGCGTCCACGAGCATCACGGTCAAGCCCATCTCGCGCTTCTCGACGCCTCCGGGCCTCGGCGGCGCCGCCAACGGCAGCGAGCTGGTGGGCAGCGCGCACGGTGTCGGAGCCCCTACCAACCCCACGCTGACGCTCACCTCGACCTCGAACGGCGACGGCACGGCCACGATCGACGCGCGAGCGACCGCGCAGCAGAACGGCACCGACAGCGAGGTGCGGTTCGACATCGTGCCCGAGGGGCGTTTCTGCAGCCCCAAGGCGGGCGGCGACGTGAAGCAGTTCCCCAAGGAGCGCGACGGCGAGACGTACCGGTACACGATGTGCGCCGAGTCGTTCTTCGATGGTCGCTCCTTCGGCGCGGTCACCGCGACGCAGCAGGTCGACGCGTCCCAGAGCAAAGAAGCACCCAAGGGGTACACGTTCACGGTCGGATCGCGCCCGAGCGTCGACGAGGCGGAAGGCCTGGCCCGCTGGCGCATCGCGAAGATCAACACGGGCGACGCCCCGCCCCGCCGCAACGATGTTCTGTACGAGGGCTGGACCAACGAGCAGAGCACCTTCTTCGACCGTGACCCCGAGATCAAGGTCTACTTCAAGCACCAGGTATGGGGGACCGAGTCCCAGCGCGGTGCGGTCACCCCCGCGAGCGGCAGCGCCCCGTACCAGGTGCAGGCGCGATGGGACATCGGCGCCTGTGAGGCGGGCGGCACCCTGCGCGCCGACGGTACGTCGGCGGGCGATCGCGCGAGCTTCACGTTCACCTACGACAACGTGCGCTACCTCGACAAGAACGGCAAGGCGCTCGAGCGCAATCCCGACAACCCGCGTCTCGTCCCCGCCGGGGCGACCGCCGTCGAGAACATCGGCGTCAGCGTCGACTGGTCGAAGCAGGGGTGG
>NZ_CAJYPF010000123.1 GCF_913776565.1 uncultured Microbacterium sp.
CCTCGGCCACCGTCGCCGCGCCGCGGGGGAAACGACGGGTAACACGCGCGCGGGCCTCGGCCGTTGCGCGCTGTGACCGTCGAGTTGCACCACGCCCGCGACCGGCGCAGAGTGTCCCGGTGACCTCCCCCGCCACCGTGCCCGTCCCCCACGCCGACGCGACCGTCCTCGACAACGCCGCGTGGCATTCACTCGCCGGCCCGCACGCGTCGTTCGCGATCGGCGGAGACCTGGTGCGCCGGTATCCGGCCGATGTCGCACCGTTCGTCGCGGTGCGCTCGTGGGAGGAACCGGGGGTGTGGGACGCCCTGCGCGAACTCGTCGGGCCCGGCGCCGAGGTCGGGCTCTCGGGCTACGACGGCGAGATCCCCGAGGGCTGGGAGTACCTGGGCGGCGGAGAGGGTGTGCAGCTCGTCGAGACCGATGCCTTGCAGACCCGCCCCTTCGACGAGGCCGTCGAGCTCGGCCCCGACGACGCACCCGAGATGATGGCGATCGTCGAGCGCAATCAGCCCGGCCCCTTCCGCCCCCGCACCCACGAGCTCGGCCGCTACATCGGCATCCGTCGCGGGGGTCGACTCGTCGCCATGGCCGGTGAGCGCCTGCATCCGACCGGCTGGACCGAGATCAGCGCGGTGGCGGTGGATGCCGATCACCGCCGCCAGGGCCTCGCTTCGCGTCTGGTGCTCGACGTCGCGTTCCACATCCAGCAGCGCGGCGATCGCGCGCTCATGCACGCGGCCGCGGGCAACGTGAACGCGATCGCGGCGTACGAGAAGCTCGGCTTCGCGCTGCGGCGGCGCAATCGCTTCGTGGCGGTGCGGACGCCGGCATGACCCGTACCCTCCGCTCCCTCGGCTTCCTGACCATCGGCCTGTTCGATCGCGAGAACCCCCGCGCCGGCCACGAGACGACCCTGTCGATCATCGAACGCGGAGAACGGCTCGGCTTCGACAGCGCGTGGCTGCGCGACCGTCACCTGCAGTACGGCATCTCGTCGCCGGTGGCGGTGCTCGCCGCGGCATCCCAGCGCACGAGTCGCATCCGCCTGGGGACGGCGGTCATCCCGCTCGGGTGGGAGAACCCGCTGCGCCTGGCCGAAGACCTCGCGACGGTCGACATCCTGTCGGGCGGGCGGCTCGAACCGGGATTCTCGGTGGGGCCGCCACCGCGGCTCGACGACGTCGCCCACGCCCTGTACCCCGACACGGTCGAGCACGAGGAGTTCGGCTACGAGCGTCTCGCGCGCCTGCGGCGCTTCATCGCCGGAGACACGGTCAGCGCCCGCGCGGGCACCGAGGGGATCGAGGAGTACTCGGAGCGGGTCGAACCGCACGCCGCGGGCCTGTCCGACCGGCTCTGGTACGGCGCGGGCAGCGCGGCATCCGCCGGCTGGGCGGCCGGGAACGGCTTCCACCTGCTCACCAGCAGCGTGGTGCAGGCGGGCGAGACGACCGACTTCGACCGGGAGCAGTACGCGCAGATCCGGCTCTACCGCGACACCCACCCCGACGGAGAGCGGGCGCGCGTGTCGCAGGGCCTGGTCGTGGTCCCCACCGACTCGGCGACCCCCGAGCAGCGAGCCCGCTACGAGGCCTACGCCGACGCGCGGCGCGGGCGGGTCGGCATCCCGCACGGTCCCCGCGGGCTGCTGTTCGCCGAGGACCTCGTCGGCCCGTCCGCGCAGATCGCCGAGCGCCTGCTGTCGTCGCGGTCCTACCCCGAGGTCGACGAGGTCGCGTTCGCGTTGCCGTTCGCCTTCGCCCCCGACGACTACGCGCAGATCCTCGAGGACATCGCGGGGCGGCTGGGTCCGCTGCTGGGCTGGCGGGCCGCCGCCGTCTGACGCGCGGTCCCGGATGCCGGGACACCCGCCGCCGTGGATAACCTCCGCGATGGGCACGACCTCAGCTCACGCGGATCGAACCCAGCGGAGTTTGCGCACATCGCGGAGATTGCGCGTCCCAGCCCCCCCCCCGGTGCGTCCGCGCGCCTCACCCCGCCGACACGTGGCCTTTCGTGACGCCGTGAGGCGTTGTGTGACGACACGCGTTGAGAGCCGCCCCGCGCCCGGCGACAGTGGTCAGCACCCCTCGAGAGAAGGAGCCCCATGTCGCACCGCGCCCACCTCGCCGTCGCCCTGGACGGTGCCGGCTGGCATCCCGCCGCCTGGCGGGAGTCCACCGCCCGCCCCACCGAGCTCACCTCGGCCGGGTATTGGCGCGACCTCGCGCGTCTCGCCGACGACGCCGGCGTCCTCTTCGCGACGATCGAGGACGCCCTCTCGCTGGGCGGTCGTTCCCCCGAGGCGGATGCCGAGACCCGCCGCGACCGCGCCCGTGGACGCCTCGATGCGGTACTGCTGTCGTCGTTCCTCGCCCCCGCGACCCGTCGGCTCGGGCTCGTTCCGACCGTGACCACCACGCACCCCGAGCCGTTCCACGTCGCGACGGGGCTGCAGACCCTCGATCACGTCAGCCGGGGCCGCGCGGGCGTGCGCCTGGTCGCGGGCTCCACACCGCAGGAGCGGGCGAACTTCGGACGTCGCGCCGAAGGCCCGACGGGCCTCCCGGCGTCGGGCCGCGTCGAGGACGACCCCGCGCTGCTCGCGGCGTTCCGCGAGGCGGGCGAGGTCGCCGAGGCGATCCGCCTGCTCGCCGACTCGTGGGAGGACGACGCCATCGTGCGCGACCTCGAGACCGGGAAGTTCCTCGACCGCGAGCGCGTGCACAACGTCGACTTCGCGGGCGAGTTCTTCTCGATCACGGGCGCCTCGATCGTGCCCCGCTCCCCGCAGGGCCAGCCGCTCGTCACCGCCCTCGCGCACCAGAGTGTCCCGTACCGTTTCGCGGCGGCGCACGCCGACCTGGTGTTCGTCACTCCGCGCGACGCGGACGGGGTGGGCGGCATCCGGGACGAACTGGCGGATGCCGCGGCCCGGGTCCGCGACGAGATCGAGCCCCTGCGCGTCTTCGCCGACCTGCTCGTGCTCATCGCCCCCACGCGCGCCGAGGCCGCCGACACCTGGGCGCGGCTCGAGGAGCGCGACCCGATCACCACCGACGCGCGGGTCGTCGTGGGCACCGCCGACGACGTCGTCGACGAGGTCCGCGCGTTCGTCGACGCCGGGGTCGACGGGGTGCGCCTGCGTCCCGCCCGCCTTCCGGCCGACCTCGTCGCGATCGCCGAGCAGGTGGTGCCGCGGGCCCGGGCCGCCGGCATCCTGTCCCCCGACCGGGGTGAGCCCACGCTGCGCGAGCGTCTCGGCCTGTCGCGCCCGTCCAGCCGCTACGCCCGTCAGGAGGTCGGCGCATGACCCGCCGTCAGATCCATCTCGCCGCGCACTTCCCCGGCGTGAACAACACCACCGTGTGGACCGATCCGAGCGCGGGCAGCCAGATCGACTTCTCGTCGTTCGAGCACTTCGCCCGCACCGCCGAACGCGGGTTCTTCGACTACCTGTTCCTCGCCGAGGGGCTGCGTCTGCGCGAGCATCGCGGGCAGCTGCACGACCTCGACGTCGCCGGACGCCCGAACACCCTCGCAATCCTCACCGCCCTGGCCGCGGTGACCTCGCACATCGGCCTCGTCGGCACGCTCAACACCACCTTCAACGAGCCGTACGAGCTCGCCCGCCAGCTCGGCACGCTCGACCTGCTGTCGAACGGGCGGGCCGGGTGGAACGCCGTCACCAGCTCGGACGCGTTCCACGGCGCGAACTTCCGCCGCGGCGGCTACCTCGACCATGCCGACCGCTACGTGCGGGCGTCCGAGTTCGCGGCGCTGTCGAAGGCGCTCTGGTCGTCGTGGCGCGACGATGCGATCGTGGCGGATGCCGAGTCCGGCGCGTTCCTGCGCGACGACGCCATCGCGCGCGTGCGGCACGCGTCGCGGTTGTTCGACGTCGACGCGGTGTTCGATGTGCCGCCCTCGCCGCAGGGCCGACCCGTGATCGTGCAGGCCGGGGACTCGCCCGACGGGCGCGATTTCGCCACCGACCACGCCGACGTCATCTTCTCGCTGCACACCGAATTCGCGGACGCGCAGCAGTTCTACCGCGACGTGAAGGGACGGCTCGCCGCGCGCGGCCGCGACGAGGACTCCCTCAAGATCCTGCCCGCGGCGACCTTCGTGCTCGGCGACACGACCGCCGAGGCCCGCGAGCGCTCTCGCGAGATCGCCCTCGCCCAGGTGCGGCCGCAGACCGCGATCACCTATCTCGAGCAGATCTGGAACCGCGACTTCAGCGGGTACGACGCCGACGGCCCCCTGCCCGACGTCGAGCCCGACACCGGCGCCGAGACCGCGCAGGGTTTCGCCGGACGCCACGCGGCGATCCGCGCGCGCATCGATCAGCTGCGCGCCCTCGCCGCCGAAGAGAAGCTGTCGATCCGCGAGCTCGTCATCCGCCTGACCGCGAAACACACCTTCGTCGGGACGCCCGCGCACGTGGCATCCGAGATCGATCGGTACGTCCAGGAGCGCGTGACAGACGGCTTCACCGTGGTCGGTCACGTCACCCCGCACGGCCTCGACGAGTTCACCGACCGCGTGGTGCCGCTGCTGCAGGAGCGCGGCTCGTACCGCGAGTCGTACGACGACGGCGCGACGCTGCACGACCTGCTGGGGCTGCCCCCGGTGGCGGCCCCGGTGCGATGAGCGGGCAGCCGTCGCGACTCGTGGTGCTCGGCGCGGGTCCCCGCGCCGTCATGCTGATCGAGCGTCTGCTCGCCCGACGCACGCGCGCGGACGCACCCGTGCAGATCACGCTCGTCGATCCGTTCCCGCCGGGCGCGGGGCGCATCTGGCGGCGCGAGCAGTCGCCGCTGCTGAAGCTCAACTCGATGGCGCGCGACGTGACGGTCTTCACCGACGACTCGTGCCTGATCTCCGGTTCGGTGCGGTCGGGCCCCTCGCTGATCGAGTGGGCCGAGCGCGTGCGCGACGGGCGACTGCCCGACGTCGATCTCGACGACCCGGCACTCGCCGACGAGGTGCGGGGGCTGCGCGGCGACAGCTTCCCCACCCGGCGCCTGCAGAGCGTGTACCTCGACTGGTTCTGGCGTCGTACGGTGGCAATCGCGCCTCCCGGCGTCGAGATCTCGTGGCGACAGTCGAGCGCGCAGTGGGTCGACGACACCCCCGACGGGTGGGAGGTCGCGCTCGACGACGGCACCCGCCTCGACGCCGACGTGCTCGTCTACGCTCTCGGTCACGCGGGACGCGAACCCTCCGCCGAGGCGCGTTCGCTGCTCGACGCCGCCGCGCGCGAGGACCTGACGTACCTCGAGCCCGCTTTCACGGCCGACGCCGATCTGTCGGTCCTGGGCGCGGGCGAGGACGTGATCGTCCGCGGGATGGGGCTGGCATCCATCGATGCCGTCGTCCTGCTCGCCGAGGGCCGCGGCGGACGCTTCGCGCGGGTGGACGGCCGCCTGACGTACGAGCCCTCGGGAGCCGAACCCCGCCTGCACCTGGGCTCGCGTCGCGGCGTGCCCTACCGCTCGAAGGTGTCCTCGCCGCTGCGCGGCGAGCCGCCCACCCGTGAGGTCCTCACGCCCGCGGCGGTCGCGGGCCTGCTCGCGCGGCCCGGCTCGGTCGACTTCGTCGACGACGTGTGGCCGCTGATCACCCGCGAACTGGTCTGGGGGCACTACCGCGAGCTGTTCACCGGCCACCCGGATCGCGTCGGCACGACGTGGGAGGAGTTCCGCGAGACCCTTCGGACGGTGGATGCCGACACCCCCGCCCTACGCGCCGCCGTCGCCGCGGTGGTCCCCGATCCGCTCGATCGGTTCGACGTGCCGGCCCTCGACCGGCCGTTCGCGGAGGAGACCTTCGCCGACGCACGGGCCGCGCACGACCGCGTCCGGCGGCACATCGCCGACGACCTGCGGCTGCGCACGACCGCCGAACACAGCACGGCGCAGGCGCTGTTCCTGACGATCCTCGGCTCGTTCCTGGGGCTCGCCGACATCCCCACGGAGCGGTGGAGCGCCCGGTCGCGCGCCGTGGACCTGCCCGTCACCTGGCACGCCTTCTTCAGCTACGTCGCCTCGGGTCCTCCCCCGCACCGCCTCGAGGAGCTGCTCGCCCTCGCCGACGCGGGCGTCGTGCGCTTCCTCGGCCCCGAGGTGTCGGTCCGCGTCGAACCCGGTCGCGGGTTCGTGGCCTCGTCGCCGCGCGTGCCGGGCGAGCTCGAGACGCGGGCTCTCGTCGACGCCTGGTTGCCGGCGCCGGGCGCCGCCGCGAGCGACAACCCGGTGCTGCGCGAACTCGCCACCCGCCACGGCCGCGAGGTCCATGTCGCCGACGAGGGGTTCACCGGCTCGCTCGGGCGGATCGACGTGGATGCCGACGGCCGCGTCATCGCACCGACCGGCGTCGCGCACGAGACGGTGTTCGCCCTCGGGCCCTTCACCGCCGGCACCGAGGCCGGGGCCTTCACCCGCCCGAACGCCGACTCCCTGTCGCTGCGCCAGACCGACCGCGTGGCCGGGGCCGTCGCGGCCGCGCTGGCCGCGCGTCGCGTCGCCGCCGTCCGCTGATCCGCCCGGTCGCCCCGGCACGCCCGTGTGCGCGCCCCGCGCCCGCGTGCCGTGCCCGTGCCCGCGCCCGCGTGCGAAACTCCTGATTTTCTGCGCCGTCAGGCGGCCCACCTCGTGAAATCCCCACGACCCGGCCGTCGCCGCGCGAAAGCTCAGGAGTTTCGCCCGACTCCGCCACCCCACAGGCACCGGAAGGAGGCAGGATGAGACGACGCGCAATCCGAACCCGGGCGCGCGGCGAACACTTCTCGTAGTGCGATGACGCCACGAAAGGACGACATGCGACTGGCGACGACCCTCCGGCGGTTCGAACTCGACACCCGCCCGATCCACCCCGAGACGCGCCGCGCCCTCGACCGGCGGTGGGCGGAGCTGCCCGAGCACGCCAAGACGCCGAGCCAGTTGCTCGGGCGCAGCGCCGTCGGGTGCGAGGGGACGCACGGCGTCTTCCCCAAGTGCAACCTGACGTGCTCGCCCTGTTACCACTCGGCGGATGCCAACAAGGTCCGCATCGACGGCGACCACACCGTCGACAACGTCACGCGTCAGATGGACTACCTGCGCGAGGTGCGCGGCCCGCGCGCCCACGCCCAGCTCATCGGCGGCGAGGTGAGTCTGCTGAGCGCCGAGGATCACGCCCGCTCGCTGCTCGCCATGCGCGCGGTCGGCCGCGAGCCGATGTCGATGACGCACGGCGACTTCGACTACGACTACCTGCTCGACGTCGTCCTCGACGAAGGCGGCACACCGCGCTTCGACAAGGTGTCGTTCGCGGCGCACTTCGATTCGCTCATGCGCGGTCGTCGCGGCGCGGTGCGCCCGCGCAGCGAGGCGGAGCTCAACCCGTTCCGCGAGAAGTTCGCGCGCATGTTCGTCGACCTCAAGCGCGACCACGGCGTGAGCAGCTACCTCGCCCACAACATGACGGTCACCCCGTCCAACGTCGGCGAGGTCGAACAGGTCACGCGCGACGTGCTCGAGATGCCGTTCGACATGATGTCGTTCCAGCCGGCGGCGTTCATCGGCGACGACCGCCGCTGGCGCGAGGACTTCGGCGAGGTCACGATCGACGCGGTCTGGGAGAAGATCGAGGCCGGCGCGGGGCAGAAGCTCCCGTGGCAGGCGACGCAGTTCGGCGACCCGCGCTGCAACCGCTCGACCGTGGGCGTGCGCGTCGGAAAGACCTTCGCGCCCGTGCTCGACCCCGAGGACCCGAAGGACATCGCGGCCCGCGATCGGTTCCTCTCGCACT
>NZ_CAJYPF010000124.1 GCF_913776565.1 uncultured Microbacterium sp.
CGGCGCTGAAGGATGTCATCGACGAGATCCAGCACATCGAGGTCGGTCGCAACGTCGCCAACCCGCAGTCCAACTGGGACGTCGCCCTGGTCAGCGAGTTCGCCGACGTCGACGCCCTGGAGCGCTATCAGGTCCACCCGGCGCATCAGGAGGTCGCGGCGTTCGTCCGCACCGCCGTCTCGGAGCGTTCCTCGGTCGACTACCCCTTCTGATCCGCGTCGACGCCGCCGGGCCGGGGGTGCGGCTCAGCCGATCGGCCGGACCGTCGCCGGAACGGGGGCGAGCGCGATTCGCACCGTGGCGCGATCCTCGAGCTTGAGTTCGGGGGCGTGCTCGACGACGACCCGCGAGCCGTCCGCCGTTCGCACGGTCGAGCGGCGGACGCTCCCGAGGAAGGTCGACTCCTCGACGACGGCGTCCGTCCCGGGGGAGTCCGGAGCCACCAGCATGACCTGCTCGGGGCGGACCACGACCTCGCAATGGCCGTCGTGCGCGGACTCCGCGAGCAAAAGGTGCTGACCCCAGACCTCGACGACCGTGCCCTCGACGATGCCGGGCACCGCGCTCACCGGCCCGAGCACCTCGGCCACCGCGGCGTCGGCGACACGGGCGTACACCTCGTCCGGGCATCCTGCGGCGACGATGCGGCCGGCATCCATGACGATCAGCTCGTCGGCGACCGCCGCAGCCTCGGCCGTGTCGCGCGTCGCCCACAGGGTGGTGACCCCGCGCTCGCGCAGTTCGCGCACCAGAGCATCCCGCGTCTGCGCGCGGGCCGTGGTGTGCAGCGCGGCGAGGGCGTCGTCGAGCACGAGGGCCCGCGGTCTGGTGGCGAGGACCCGAGCGATCGCCCACCGCTGACGGTCTCCGTGCGACAGACGGTGGACGTGGCGGTCGGCGCCGTCCAGTGCCATCAGCGCACACAGGCGCTCGGTCTCTCCGTCGGGGTCGATGACCCCGGCATGGCGTGAGGCCGCGGCGATCGCCGCACGTGCGCGCCCGAACCGCGCGACGGGCGCCCGATCACGCACCTCGGCGACGCGCGGCGCCGCCGGGCCGGTGCGCCCCTCGATCTCGACCGTTCCGGTGTCGGGGCGCTCGGCACCCGTCACCAGCCGCAGCAGCGTCGATGCCCCGCACCCGGACGGGCCGACCAGGGCGACGATGCGCCCCGCGCCGACCTCGAGGTCGACGTTGCGCAGAATCGCCGTCCCCGCGCGATCGCGGCTGACCGCCCGAACGGAGATCGTCCACCCCGACGGGCGTCTGGCGTCCGCGGCAGACGACGGATCCACGGGGACGATGGCGACCATTCACACACCTTGGATGCCGCCGATGACATGCGAACGCCCGGGGAGTGAACCCCGGGCGTCGCTGGACCGAATGTTTACGACGGCTTACGGCGCGAGACGCGTCGGACCGCGGAAGAGGTAGGTGACCTCGCGGATCGACGACTCACCGAGCATGAGCATGAGCACGCGCGCCAAGCCCATGCCGAAACCGCCATGCGGAGGTGCGCCGAAGCGGAAGAAGTCGAGGTAGAAGTCGAGGTGCTCGGGGTCGAGCCCCTTCTCCTTCGCCTGTTCGATCAGCACGTCGACGCGGTGCTCGCGCTGTGCGCCCGTCGTGATCTCGACACCGTTGAAGAGCAGGTCGTAGGACTTGGTGAGCCCGGTCTCCTCGTCGCGCATGTGATAGAACGCGCGGATCTCGGGGTGGTAATCGGTGATGAAGACGAAGGGGTGACCGAACGTCTCCCGCACGTGAGCCGCGATCTGCCGCTCGCCCTCGGGGTCGAGGTCGCCATCCGTGCGGGGGATGTCGT
The DNA here is from genome assembly GCF_913776565.1 of uncultured Microbacterium sp. Classification (GTDB taxonomy): domain Bacteria; phylum Actinomycetota; class Actinomycetes; order Actinomycetales; family Microbacteriaceae; genus Microbacterium. The sequence continues at coordinate 1,826 of NZ_CAJYPF010000124.1, forward strand.
AGCCACGGCCGGCGACGATCTCGCGCGCCTCGGCCAGCGGAATGCGCGGGAACGGAACGGCCGGCACCTCGACCTCGACGCCGAACAGCTCCTGGATCTCGGCGCCGTGCTTGTCGGCGACCGCCTGGAAGGCCGTGTGCAGCAGCTCCTCCTGCATGCGGGCGACGTCCTCGTGCGAGTCGATCCAGCTGATCTCGGCGTCGATCGACGTGAACTCGGTCGCGTGCCGGCTGGTGAAGGAGGGGTCGGCGCGGAAGGCGGGGGCGATCTCGAAGATCTTGCCGAAGCCGGCGACCTGAGCCATCTGCTTGAAGAACTGCGGGCTCTGCGCGAGATAGGCCGTCTTGTCCTCGAAATACGGAACCTCGAACAGCTCGGCGTTGGACTCCGAGGGGGATGCCATCAGCTTGGGGGAGTGGATCTCGATGTAGTCGCGCTCCACCCAGTACGAGCGCATGGCGTGCTCGAGCGTGGTCTGCACCCGGAAGATGAGGTTGTTGCGGCGCTGGCGCAGGTCGAGGAAGCGCCAGTCCATGCGCTTGTCGGGGCTGCTGTCGGCCGCGATGGGCGTCTCGGGGTTCGCCGCCGCGGCGACCTGGAGCTCGCCCACCTTGATCTCGACACCGCCGAGCTTGACGCGCTCGTCGTGCTTGAGCTCACCGCGCACGGTCAAGAACGTGCCGGTGGCCAGGGCGCCGATCGTCTCGGTGAGAGCGAGGGCGGCGGCATCCTGCTCCGTCTCTTCGGACGGACGCGTCGCGGGGTTCACGAGCTGGACGGCCCCGGTCTCGTCGCGCAGGACGACGAACTGGACCTTCTTCTGATCGCGGACGGTTTCGACCCAACCCGACACCTCGACGGGGCCGGCGGGGAGGGATTTCAGCTGGTTGACCAGGACGCGTTCGCTCACGATCGACCAGTCTACGTGCGCGACGCGCCCGGAACCGGGCGCGAACCTACGATGGGGACGTGACCGCGCCCCCGCCCCCGGACTCGTTCCCGCTGCCGCCGCAGTCGTTCCGGACGTTGCGCCCCGAACCGCGGGCGAAGACGTCGCGTCCGTGGGACGTCGTGGTGACCATCGTGCTGCTCGTCCTGCTGCCGCTGTTGGCGCTGGCCGGGTCGTACGCGGGGGTTCTGCTGGCCTTCGCCGCGGACGCGTGCGGAGCCGACCGCTGCGACGCCGCCCTCATGAACACGGGCTTCTGGGCCGCGGTGGTGTCGCCGTGGGTCGTGTTCGTCCTGGGCCTCGTCGTCACGATCGTCCGCCTCGTCCGCCACCGACTCGCGTTCTGGGTGCCGTTGCTGACGATCGTCGTGATGGCCGCCGCCTGGTTCGTCTCGGCGGCCATCGTGGGCGCCGGGGTGTCGGCATCCTGAGCCCTTCCGCCGGGGGCGCGGGGCGGACGACGCTCGGGGGCAACCCCCAGGAATGCCGCGTGACCGGCCCGTAGCCTGTCAGGTGGGCGCCCGGACGGGCGGCCGATCACCGAGCGCGAAGGCACCCGATGACCGACATGACCCTCACTCTTCCCCGCTCCGGCGCCGGCTCGGCATCGGAGAGCGGAGGCGATTCCTCGTGGCTGACCTCGCTCGCCGACTGGACGGTGTCGCTGATGGAGGTCATCGGCCCCGTGGGCGCCGGCGTCGCGATCGCCCTCGAGAATCTCTTCCCTCCGCTGCCCAGTGAGGTCGTTTTGCCGATGGCCGGCCTCACCGCCAGTCGCGGATCGTTCACGCTCTTCGAGGCGCTGCTGTGGACGACCATCGGATCCGTCGTCGGCGCGTTCATGCTCTACGGTCTCGGTCGCTGGCTCGGGGCCGATCGCCTGCGCGCGTTCGCCGCGAAGATGCCGCTCCTGCACCCCGAGGACGTCGACCGGACGGTGGCGTGGTTCGAGCGGCACGGGGGCAAGGCCGTCTTCTTCGGGCGGATGATCCCGATCTTCCGCAGCCTCATCTCGATCCCCGCCGGTGTCTCGAAGATGCCGCTGTGGCGTTTCGGGCTGCTCACCGGGGCCGGAAGCCTCGTCTGGAACACGATCTTCGTGCTGTCGGGCTACCTGCTCGGCGAGAACTGGCACATCGTCGAGGAATACGCCTCGATCCTGCAGTACGTCGTCATCGCCGCGGTCGGCATCGGCGTCGCCTGGTTCCTGTACTCGCGCGTCCGGTCGCTCGTCGCGGCGAGGAAAGACGCCTGACCCGGCGGGATATCTCCACGTCGAGGCAACCGGCATCCGGACTCAGTCAGACCACAGAACCCGCCCGTAGACTGGGATCGTGCCCGCCGACCGCCTTCATCTCGTGCGCCACGGAGAGGTCCACAACCCCCGTCGCGTGCTCTACGGTCGGCTCCCCGGATTCGGCCTGAGCGTCGACGGACGCCGCATGGCACGCCAGGCGGCGGAGCACGTGCGGGCGCTCGAGCGGTCCGTGTCGGCGCTCGTCGTGTCACCGCTGCAGCGCACCCGCGAATCCGCCGAGCCCTTCGTCGAGCTGTTCGGCATCGAACCGTTCATCGACGACCGGGTCATCGAGCCCAGCAACGTCTTCGAGGGGCGCCGCATGAAGCAGGCGCTCGCGAACCCGCTCAACTGGCGCCACCTCGTCAAGCCGGACGTGCCCAGCTGGGGCGAGCCCTACGCGCACATCGTCGCCCGCGTGACCGCGGCGATGCAGGACGCCTGGGACCGCGTGCCCTCGGGCGACGTGGTGGTCGTCTCGCACCAGCTGCCCATCTGGGTGACCCACCTCGCCCTGTCCCACCAGCCCACCCGCCACGATCCCCGCAAGCGCCGCTGCGCGCTGTCGAGCGTGACGAGCTTCGAACGGCGAGACGGCGCCGACGGCTCGGCCCGCTGGGTCGAAGTGGCGTACGCCGAGCCGGCGAGCACCGCCGGAGCCGTCGATGTAGGAGCCGTCTGATGCGCCGAATCCTGACCGCCGCGGGAGCGATCGCCGCCTCCGCCGCCCTGATCGCCGGCCTGGCCGCCTGCAGCGCGGACCCGCTCGCCGACCAGTACCGCGCCGGCGACAACAAGGGCTACATCGCCGCGAACGGCTTCCAGACCGCCGAGATCGCGCCCGAGAACCGCACGGAACCGGTGCAGTTCACCGGCACGCTCGACAACGGCTCGCCGGTGTCGAGCGCCGACTTCGCGGGCAAGGTGCTCGTGGTGAACTTCTGGTACGCCACCTGCGGTCCCTGCATCATCGAGGCCCCTCGCCTCGAGCAGGCGTACCAGACCTTCCAGGGCCAGGACGTGGCGTTCCTCGGCATCAACACCTACGACCAGCCGGCCACCGCGCTGTCGTTCGCCCGCGACCACGAGGTGTCGTACTCGAGCGCCATGGCCGTCGACGATGCGCCGCTCAAGCTCGCCTTCAGCCAGGCGACCTCGCTGAACGCCACCCCCACGACCCTCGTGCTCGACAAGCAGGGTCGCGTCGCCGCCCGCATCGTGGGCGAACTGCCCGAGGCGTCGATCCTCGAGGCCATCGTGCGCACGCTGGTCGCGGAGAACGCGTGAACCCCGGCGCTCTCGTCTTCGACGGGGCGCTGTGGGTCGCCCTGCCCATCGCCCTCGCGGCGGGGCTGATCTCGTTCCTCTCGCCGTGCGTGCTGCCGCTCGTGCCGGGATACCTCGGCTACATCGGCGGCGCCGTCGCCCCGCGCGGGGGATCGGCATCCGCCCCGGGTCGGGGACGCCTGCTCTGGGGCACGCTGCTGTTCATCGCGGGCTTCACCGCCGTCTTCATGGCGGTCAACGTGCTCGGCGGCACGGTCGGCATGTTCTTCCTGCGTTACGCCGACCTCATCACGCGGGTGATGGGCGTGGTCATCATCCTGCTCGGTCTCGTGTTCATCGGGTTGTTCGGCGTCGCCCAGCGCTCGGTTCGCCTGCAGGCCCGAGGCAACCTCGGGCTGATCGGGGCACCCCTGCTGGGCGTCGCGCTCGGCATCGGCTGGACGCCGTGCATCGGACCCACCCTCGCGGCGATCATCTCGGTGTCGTACAACCTGGGGGACCCCGGGCGCGCGGCCCTGCTGGGCCTCGCGTACTCGCTGGGGCTCGGCATCCCGTTCCTGCTCCTCGCCCTGGGGCTGGGGTGGGCGACCCGCTCCGTCGCCTTCGTGCGCCGGCACATCCGCGTCGTCAACCTCATCGGCGGCGCCCTTCTCATCGTGCTCGGCCTGCTGATGGTCACCGGCCTGTGGGGGCAGTGGATGTCCGTCCTGCAGGGGGTGATCGGCAGTGTCCAGCTCCCGCTCTGACCGTTCCCGTCCCGATCGAGGCACCACCGTGACCGACCCCCTGCGCCCGTCCGACCACGCCGACTCCGCACCGTCCGGGGCCGCGGACGCCGGCGACGGCATCACCCAGCCGCGGCTCGGGGTCGTGGGCTGGCTGCGCTGGGGCTGGCGACAGCTCACGAGCATGCGCACGGCGCTGGTGCTGCTGCTGCTGCTCGCGATCGCCGCCGTTCCCGGTTCGCTCGTCCCCCAGCGCAGCGCCGACCCCAACGGCGTCACACAGTACTTCACCGACAACCCCGATCTGGCGCCGGTGCTCGACAAGCTCAGCCTGTTCGACGTCTACACCTCGCCGTGGTTCTCGGCCATCTACCTGCTGCTGTTCATCTCGCTGATCGGGTGCGTGCTGCCGCGCACCAAGCACCACTGGAAGGCGCTGCGCTCGCAGCCCCCGCGCACGCCCGCGCGCCTCTCGCGGCTGGACGACCACCGCTCGCGCGAGATCACCGTCGAGGGCGACGCGGATGCCGCGGCTGCCGCCGCCGTCGAGACCGCGGCCGCGCAACTGCGCAAGAGCGGCTACCGGGTCGCCCGCTACGACGGGCGGGGAACGTTCTCGGTGTCGGCCGAACGCGGCTATCTGCGCGAGACCGGCAACCTGCTGTTCCACGGCGCCCTCGTGGGCGTGCTGATCGCCGTCGGCGTCGGCGGCGGCTTCACCTACACGGGTCAGCGGGTCCTCGTCGAGGGTCAGGCCTTCGCCAACAGCCTGCTGGACTACTCGTCGTTCAACCCCGGACGCTTCGTCAACGGCGACACCCTCACGCCCTACTCGATGACCCTCGACCAGTTCGACGTGACCTACGTGCCGCCGGGTCAGCCCGGTTCGGGTCAGGCCGGCAACTTCGTCGCCCACGTCACCACCCAGGCGCCCGGTGCCGACCCCCAGGATGGCCAGGTGCGCGTCAACCACCCGCTCGACGTCCAGGGCGACCGGGTCTACCTGCTCGGCAACGGCTACGCACCCACCGTCACGATCCGCGACGCCCAGGGCAACGAGGTGTTCCACGACTCGGTCGCCTTCTTGCCCCAGGATGCCAACATGACCTCGCTCGGCGTCATCAAGGTCGCCGACGGACTGCCGCAGCAGCTCGGCCTGCTCGGGTTCTTCTACCCGACGATGGACGTGCTCGACACGGGCGCGCTCACCTCGACGTACGGCGCCCTCGAGTACCCCACCCTGACGCTGCGCGTGTACGAGGGCGACCTGGGCATCGACGACGGCACCCCGCGCTCCGTGTACACGCTGGACCCCTCGGGCATGACGCAGATCGCGGGCGGCGACAGCGGCACCCCGGCGATCCAGCTCATGCCCGGCCAGACCGAGGACCTGCCCAACGGACTCGGCACCATCACCTTCGAGAACGAGGCCCCGGCCGGAGCCGTCGGCTACGAGGGCTCGGTCAAGCGTTTCGCCTCGCTCTCGATCCACCGCGACCTGGCGGGTCCCTGGGTGCTCGGCTTCGCCCTGCTCGCACTCTTCGGGCTGCTCGCGGCGCTGTTCGTGCCGCGTCGCCGCATGTGGGTCAAGGCGACTCCGCGTGATGGCGCCGTGCTGATCGAATACGCCGGCCTCGCCCGCGGCGAGGACCCGACCCTCGCCGCCGCCGTCGACCAGCTCGCCGAGAAGCACGGCGCGACGCTTCCCCCCTCCTCCCAGAGCCACCCCGACACCGGAAAAGTAGACTGAGACCATGCCCGGAACCGACCCGCTTCTCCTCGATGAGATCTCCCTCCTCCTGGTGTGGACGGCGGTCGCCATCTACGTGCTGGCGTTCATCGCCTACGCCATCGACCTCGCCCGCCGCTCCGACCTCGCGCTCAAGGCCAAGGACGAGGTCGTCGCGCGCGAGCTCGTGACCGCCGGCGGCGGGGGAGTGATCTCCGCGGGCGGGGGGTCGTCGGCATCCACCCCCTCCGCCAAGCCCCGCTACCTCTGGGCGCGCCTGGGGACGGTGCTCACGGCGCTCGGCTTCGTGTTCCACCTCGTGGCGACGGTGCTGCGCGGGGTCGCGGCGGAGCGCGTGCCGTGGTCGAACATGTACGAGTTCGCCCTGACCGGCCTGCTGCTGATCATCGCGGTGTACCTCGCCGTGCTGACCAAATTCGACCTGCGGTTCCTCGGCGCGCTGATGACGGGCCTGGCGGTACTGCTGCTGGGTGGGGCGACGCTGGCGTTCCACGTCGAGGTCGTGCCCCTCGCCGATCCTCTCAAGTCGGTGTGGCTCGTCGTGCACGTGTTCGTCGCGAGCCTGGCGACCGCGCTGTTCGCCCTCGCCTTCGGACTTTCGGTCGTGCAGCTGATCCAGACGCGTCGCGAGCGAAAGCTCGCCGAGGCCCCGGTGGATGCCGCACCCTCGCGCGGCTTCCTGCGCACCGTCCCGAACGCCGAAGCCCTCGAGTCGCTGGCCTACCGCTTCGCGATCGTCGGCTTCATCTTCTGGACCTTCACGCTGATCGCCGGGTCGATCTGGGCGAACGACGCCTGGGGCCGGTTCTGGGGCTTCGACACCAAAGAGGTCTGGACCTTCGTCATCTGGGTGCTCTACGCCGGCTACATCCACGCGCGCGCGACCCGCGGCTGGCGCGGCACCCGCTCGGCGTGGCTGTCGATCATCGGCTTCACCGCGGTGCTGTTCAACTTCACGATCGTGAACGTCTTCTTCAAGGGTCTGCACGCGTACAGCGGCCTGACCACGTAACCACCTTCCCGTGGGACGTGGGCCCGTCCGGCAGTCGCCGGGCGGGCCTTTCGCGTGGGCGCGCGACGAGGGCGTACCGAACTCCGGAGAAACCGCGCGCGAGAGGCCGACGCGCCGTGTCGATGTGGTGCGCTCGTCGGGATCTCAGGAGTTCGGGCCGCATCGGACGGGGGGCGAGAGGCCGACACGCCGCGGTGCGCGCCTGTCTCGTCGCGATCGGGCCGCAGCCCGGTGGGGCCTCGCGTCCGTAGAGGCCGGCGACGCTCCGGACCGGTGCCCGCGCGCCGAACGGGCACGCGCGGCGCGACCGCCCCCGCTGGGCCCCGGCGGCGCGTTCCAGCCCGGCGCGCGGCGGGTCAGGCGGGCTGGGCGGCGGCGCGCGCGGTGGTGGTGCGGCGACGCACGACGATCAGCGTGGTCGCGATGAGCGACAGCACCGCCCAGACCACGACCCCGGCGACACCGGCCCCGACGCCGCCGGCCGCCGAGAGGGCGCCGAGCATCGCGTCGTACACCGGCGCGGTCGGAAGCAGCGACGCGACGGCGGCCAGGGCAGGCGGGACGGTCGACACGATGCTCGCTCCCAGCGCCAGGGCGCCGACGACCGCGGCGACCCAGCGTCCTGCTCCGCCGAACACGGCGACGAGCGCCTGGTGCACGGCCGCGAACGCGATGCCCGCGGCGACGCAGACGAGAGCGAACACCGCCCAGTCGCCCCAGTCGTAGTCGGATGCCACCTGCACGACCGCGGCGACCAGCAGGCCCTGCACCGCGCCGACGAGGGCCGCGGGGGCGAAGCCGCGCAGGGCGACCAGCGCCGAGGGGCGGCGGCTCGTCAGCGCGCGAGCCGACACGGCCTGGAACGCCACGAAGGACGCCAGGCCGCCGAACCACAGCACGGCCATGGCCAGCAGCGGCACCGCCGCGACGCCGAAGAGCGAGTCGCTCACGCCGGTCGCCGACACGGGGTCCGCCACGACGTCGGCGAGGCTCGTCGCCTGCGCGTCGGTGTAGGTGGGCAGCTGCTGCACCGCGGTGTCGAGACCGTCGGCGAGAGACGAGGTGCCCGAGGCCACCTGGCCCACGCCGTCGGCGAGCTGCGCCGCGCCATCCTCGGACAGGGAGACTCCGGATGCCAGCTGCGCGGCGCCCGAGCTGAGCGCCTGGGCGCCGGTACCGAACTGTCGCGCCCCGTCGGCGAGCTGCGTCCCGCCGCCGGCGACGCCGTCGATGCCACCGGCGATCGTGCCGAGTCCGCTCGCCGCCTCGCGCGCTCCCCCGGCGAGGCCGGTGGCGCCGTCGGCGAGCTGCTGGTTGGCCGCGGCGATCGCGCGGACGCCGGCGGGCAGCTGCGCGGCCTG
>NZ_CAJYPF010000125.1 GCF_913776565.1 uncultured Microbacterium sp.
CGCAGTCGCTCGTGTCGAGCGCGCACGATCTGTCGTCGGGTGGTCTCGCTCAGGCCCTCGCCGAGGGCGTCCTGCGCTTCGGCGTCGGCGCGCGCGTCTGGCTCACCGAGCTCATGGAGCGTGACGGCGTGGATGCCACCGCCGCCCTGTTCAGCGAGTCCACCGGCCGCGTGCTGGTCAGCGTCCCCCGCGACGAAGACGTGAAGTTCCGCGGGCTGTGCGACGGCCGCGGCTACCCGGTGCTGCGCATCGGCGTGACCGATGTCGAGCCGGGCACCGAGGCATCCCTCGAGATCCAAGACGTGTTCACCGTCCCGGTGTCGGAGCTGCGCCGCCTGTCGACCGAGACCCTCCCCGCCGTCTTCGGACCCACGATCGCCGAACCCGCGATCTGAGTCCGACCGGTCATGCGGAGCCGGCCCCCGGGCACCGCATCAACACCCGACCTGCCCCCGACCCGGAGAGGAGACGCGCGATGACCGATGATGACGACGACATGACCGTCTTCAGCGACAAGCGCCAGAAGCGCGTCAAGATCACCGCGTGGATCGTGATCGGCGCCCTCATCCTCACGGGCGGCGGCGCCACGGTGATCTCGCTCATCCTCGGCTGACGACGAAAGGCGCTCGCGCCTGACGCTCGGCGCCGGATCAGTACTGGACGAGGGGGCGCACCTCGACGGTGCCGTACAGCGGAGCCTGTCGCGCATACGCCGTCGCCGCGTCCGCGTCGGCGACCTCGAGTAGGTAATACCCGGACAGTGCACGCGACGGCTGAGGCTCGGCATCCACCCCTCATGAGATCGCCGTCGAACCGGCGGGCAAGGCCCTCAGGCCAGCGCCGCGAACCGCTCGGTCTTCTCCACGGGACCGATCACGATCAGCAGGTCTCCCTCGCCGACGACGGATGCCGCCCCCGCGGCGTGCCACTGGCCGTCGGCGTGGCGGATCTTGACGATCGTCACCCCGTGGCGTCGGCGCACGGCGGCCCGTTCGAGGGTCTGACCCACGAGCTCCCGCGGGGCCACGGTCTTCGCGACGACGAGGTCGCGGTCGAACTCGACGTAATCGAGCATGGATCCGCGCACGAGGTGGGCGACGCGGCGTCCCATGTCGGCTTCGGGGTACACGACGTGCTCGATGCCGAGCTGCTCGAGGATCAGGCCGTGCTGCTCGCTGATCGCCTTCGCCCAGATCGAGCGCGTGCCCAGGCGCTTGAGCAGCGAGGTCGTCAGGATGCTGGCCTGGATGTCCGACCCGATGCCGACGACGACGCGATCGAACTCGGCGATGCCCAGCTGTTCGAGAGCGACCTGCTTGGTCGAGTCGGCCCGCACGACGTGCGTGAGCACGCCGTTGAGCGATTGCACGATGTCTTCGTCGGTGTCGACGCCGAGCACCTCGGTGCCGCTGCGGGCGAGTTCGGTGGCGAGGGATCCGCCGAACCGTCCGAGGCCGATCACGGCGACCGACGATGCCGCGTTTCCGCGCACCCGCCGACGGCTGAAGAAGGTGTTGTTATCCAATGATCGGACGCTCCTTCGGGAGTTCGTACATGCGTTTCTCGCGCGTCAGGGCGAGGGCCGCGCCGAGCAGGACGGGGCCGAGACGGCCGATGAACATCAGCACGATGAGGATGAGCTGGGCGAGCGCCGGCAGGTCGGCGGTGATGCCGGTCGACAGCCCGACGGTAGCGAAAGCGGAGACCACCTCGAAGAACACGCGATCGAAGCCGAACGGGCTCAGGAGCATGATCGCCAGCGTCGACCCGACCACGAGGGCGACCGACAGCAGGGCGACGGTGAGGGCCTCGCGGTGGGTCGAGCGCGGGAGCCTCTTGCCGAACATGTTGACCGCCGTGTCTCCGCGCAGTTCGGCGAGCACGATGAACAGCAGCACCGCGAAGGTCGTGATCTTCACACCGCCCGCGGTTCCGGCGGGGCCGCCGCCGATGAACATGAGGATGTCGGTGACGAACCAGCTCTCGGGCAGCATCTGCGAGACATCGATCGAGTTGAACCCGGCGGTGCGCGGCATCACCGACATCGTGAAGCCCGCGAGCAGACGGCCGGCGGGATCCATCGCGCCCAGGGTGGCCGGGTTCGACCACTCGAGCGCGGTGAGGGCGATCGTCCCCGCCACGAGGAGCACGGCGCTGCCGACGAGCACGGTGACGGTGTTGAGCGTCCACCTCCGCGGGAAGCGGTACTGCCGCCAGAGCTCCATGATGACGGGGAAGCCCAGGCCGCCGAGGATGATCGCGACGCAGATCGGCAGGCAGATCAGCGGGTCGGTCGCGAACGAGATGAGGCTGTCGCTGAAGAGCGCGAAGCCCGCGTTGTTGAACGACGACACCGCGTGGAACACGCCGAGCCAGAGGGCGCGGCCGAAGGGCTCCCCGTAGCCGAGCCAGAAGCGCCCCGCGAGCATCGTCGCCACCACGACCTCGGTGAGGAGCGCAATGATCGCCACACCGAGGAGCACCCGGCGCACGTCGCCGACGGCGACCGTGTGGGTCTCGCTCACGGCGGTCAGACGCGTGCGCAGCCCGAGCCGTCGCGCGACGAGCAGACCGAGCAGGGTCGCGAGGGACATGACCCCGAAGCCGCCGATCTGGATCAGCACCATGATCACGACCTGCCCGAACGGCGACCAGAAGGTCGGGGTGTCGACGACGATGTGTCCCGTCACGCAGAGGGCGCTCGTCGCCGTGAAGAGGGCCTCCATGAACGTGGCGGATCGCTCCTGCGTGGCCGCCGGGAGGCTGAGCAGGCCCGTCCCGAGCGCGAGCACGGCACCGAACGAGAGGGCGATGACGCGCCCCGGGGTGAGCACCACCCGACGCCGGGTGAGCGACCCCCCGAGGGCCGTGCTGCGTGGCCGTGTCACCGGCCAACGATCTCACATCCCGGGCGACCGGTCGCTGGACGCCCGCCGCACGCACCGGACGTGCCGCTGCGGATTCCGGCCCACCACCCAGCCCCGTGTCGGGGGCCCGGCATAGCATGGGCGTGTGGAACCGCTGGTGGCCCTTTTAGCCGAGTGGTGGTGGATCGGTCCTGCTGCGGCCGGTGCCGGCACCGTCGGCTGGGTCGGCGTGCGCCGTTCCCGCAGGCGGGCGCTCCCGTCCGGTGTCACGACCACCGGCGATCGCGCGGTGCGCGTGTGGGCTTCGCGCCCGATGGGCAAGAGCGCCGCGCGTCGCCTCGAGGTGGATGCCGCGATCCTCGACCTGCAGATGGCACGCAACGCCGTCACCCGCGGGCGCGCCGACGTCAAGGTCGCCGACGCCGAGGTGGTGCGCGCCCAGGCGGAGCGCGCGGCATCCCGTGTCTCGAACGACGCCGTCATCGCCGCTCGCGCGCGGTTGGTCGACGCCCAGCGCGATCTGCGCGCCGCCGTCGCCGAGGTGCGCGCGCGTCGAGCCGGACTCAAGGCCGCCAAGGCAATGCTGCCCGCGATCCGCACCGGCAGTGCGCCGCTGCCGGTGGCGCGCCTGCTCGCCGAGCACGACGCGATCCTCGCGCGATGGATGGCCTACGAGACCGATCCCGCCCTCGCGATCGACTACCCGGCGATGAGCGACTCGCGCTCGCCCCTGCTGGCCGACTTCCTCCGGGCGCACGAGCGGGCGCAGTGGGTGCGCCCCGCCTCGGTGCAGACGCGCCTCGCGCCCGCCGATTACCTCGCCTACCGCGACGCGGTGCGGCGTACCGCCCACGCCTTCGATCGCGCCGAGCGTGCGGCCCGGGGCGGCACCCCGCCGGGTATCGAGGGGGGCGATGCGTGGAGCCGGGTGGCATCCGACCTCGCCGAAACCGCCCAGCGGGCGCTCGCCCGGTCGATGGAGTCGATGGGTCGCGCTGCGGCGCGCAGCTGGAGCGAACGCGGCGCGAAGCGCGCGTCCAAGGGCGCTCGGGAGTCCACCCCGCCGGCTCCAGGACGCACCCCCTGGCCGCCGCCCGCACGGGATCGCCCCGAGCCGCCGCGCCCCTGATCGGCCGCGGGGCGAGCGCGTAGCATGGCGACGTGCAGGACTTCTGGAACTTCGCCGGCCACTACTGGTGGCTCGTCTTCCCGCTCTTCGGGATGACGATGGGCGCGATCAACGCCCGCGTGAAGCATCGCGAAGTCAGCGCGCGCCGCCGCCACAAGGAACAGCTCGAGCTGCTGGCCGCGCAGGGCGGCTCGCTCTCCGCACCCGCCGAGGCGCCGCGGGCCGTCGAGACGGGCGACGACGCCCTGAAGCGGACGGAGCAGGCGCATGACGACGTCACCCACCGCTGGCTCGACTACGAGCTCGACGCGACGAAGCTGATCACGTACCCCGCGATGAGCGACGGCCGCCAACCGCTGACCGCGGCCTTCCTGCGCGCGAAGAAGGTGGCCGACAATCTCCGTCCTGCC
>NZ_CAJYPF010000126.1 GCF_913776565.1 uncultured Microbacterium sp.
CCCACCTGGACGACCGAGACGGTGGTGCCCACCGACACCACGATCGCCACCACGGCGATCACGAGCGTCAGCACACGCGAGCGGCCGGGAGCGGAACGCCGCTCACCCCGACGCTCCCGCAACCGGAACCACAGCCACTGCCCCGCGGCGACGACGAACAGGCCGATCGCCCACGGCAGGAGCTGGTCGCCGAGCTCGGTGTGCCGCTCGAGGACGGCCGATTCCGGCACCTGACGCTCAAGGGCTTCTCCGGCCTCCTTCGCCAGCGGCACGAACACCAGCGCCACGAGCGCGACGATCGGGGTGAGGATGCCGAGCCGGCGACGCGCTGCCGGCCAGACACTGCCGACGACGACCATCAGCGCCGCCAGGGGAATGAGCACGACCACGGCGTGCACCAGCAAGGGATGGGCGGGAAGCCCGGCGATCTGCCACATGCGCTCATGAAAGCACCGGGGGATACACGCATGAGGGGCTTGCGCCGACGCGTCCGATATGGGTCGTCGGTCAGCGTGACTGTGAGAACATCGGCAGGACGTGCCGCCCCGGCATCCCCGAGGAGAACCCCCATGCATCCGCACGCGCGCCGCCGTGCCTCCCGCACCGTCACCGTCGGCGTGGTCGCCGCCCTCGCCGCGACCCTCACCGGCTGCGGGCAAGGGACGAACGTCTCGGAGGACTACGCGCAGATCTGCCGCGACAACGCCACCGAGAAACGCCTGCCCGACGACGACTGCAACAACCACGGCGGGGGAGCCGGGTGGTACTTCCTCCCGCTGGGCGCCAGCAGCCGGACGGTCCCCGCGGTCGGCCAGCCCGTGTCGGGCGGAACCGACACGTTGCCGTCCGGTCGCACCGCGGCGAAGGGCATCTCGAGCAGCGGCGACAGCGTCTCGCGCGGCGGCTTCGGCGGGTCGGGTTCGGGCGGAGGCTTCGGCGGCTGATGCACCGGATCGAGATGGACCCGCGCCCCGACTGGGAGCGCACGATCAAGCAGTCGGGTCTGATCTACTCCCGCTCCGTCCGCGACGACGGCTCGGCGGTCGAGTACTGGAACGACGGCGCCGCCTACGTCTTCACCCTGCCCGAGGTCGAGCAGCTCGAGCGCGAGACCGAAGAGCTGCACCGCATGAGCCGCGAAGCGGCGCGATACCTCGCCACGGGCGAACTCGGCACCCTCGGGCTGCCCCCGCGGGCGTTCGAGTTCGCGCAGTGGTCGCTGGAGCAGGCCGAACCCGACGTCTACGCGCGCTTCGACCTGGCCTACGCCGGGGACGGGTCACCGGCTAAGATGCTCGAGTACAACGCCGACACCCCCACCGGTCTCATCGAAGCGTCCGTGACGCAGTGGATGTGGCTGCAGGACCGTATCGCGAGCGGCGCCGTGCCGGCCGGCACCGACCAGTGGAACGGTCTGCACGAAGCCCTGGTCGCCCGGTGGCGCGACCTGCTGCACCGCTCGCTGACCGAGGGCGAGGGTGGACGTCTGTTCGTGGCCCACTCGGATGCCGACACCTACGGCGAGGACTGGGACACCGTGGCGTACATGCGCGACCTCGCCGCCGAGGCCGGGTGGGAGCACACCGGCATCGAGATGAAGGACATCGGCTGGCACCACGGAGCCCGTCAGTTCGTCGGCGTCCCCGAGCCGTGGGGATCGTCCCGCAGCATCGCCGCCCTGCCCGGCGACGAGCCGGGCACGCAGTTCCCCGTCATCCGCAACCTCTTCAAGCTCTACCCCTGGGAGGACCTCGTCTCGGGGGAGGACCGGGTCACCGGCGACCAGGAGTTCGGCGCGCTGCTCATCGCCGGCCGCGGACTCTTCGGCCACTGGTACGAGCCGGCGTGGAAGATGCTGCTGTCCAACAAACTCCTGCTCGTCGCCCTCTGGCGCCTGTACCCGGGACACCCCAACCTGCTGCCGGCCTTCGCCGACGGTCCGAACGGCATGACCGACTTCGTGGTCAAACCCGTCTTCGGCCGCGAGGGCGACGGCATCCGCGTCCATCGCGCCGACGGCACCGTCACCTCGAACGGGCAGGAGTACCGACGCGAGGGCCTCGGACGCGAACGCGTCTGGCAGCAGTACCACGAGCTGCCCGACTTCCCCGGCGCGCGGGGGAGCAACCACCCGGTGCTGGGGTCGTGGGTCGTCGACGACGAGGCGTACGGGGTCGGCATCCGCGAGTCCGACGGACCCATCACCGACTACTACTGCCGCTTTGCCCCGAACATCATCGAGGGCTGAACGACCACGGTTCCGGATGCCGCGCCCCCGGCGCCGCACCCGTGACGACGCTCACGCGTCGATGTCGTCGACACCCGGCATCCACGAGGCTCCGGGCTTGCCCCACTTGCGCTTCTTCGCGATCTTGGCCACGATTCGCGCATCCTCGTCGTCCAGACGATCGACGTACAGCACGCCGTCGAGGTGGTCGAACTCGTGCTGCAGGATCCGCGCGCGCCATCCCGTCACCTCGAGGCGCACCGCGTGACCCTCGAGATCGGTGCCCGTCAGCAGCGCCGCCTCGGAACGCCGCAGCGCGAAGCGCTCGCCGGGGAACGACAGGCACCCCTCGCTCTCTTCGTCCGGGTCGGGGTAGCCGGGCTCGAGCGGGCGGATCCACAGCTCGGGGTTGATGACGACGCCGCGCCACGGCTGACCCTCGTCGTCCTCGTACGTGTAGGTGAAGATGCGCAGACCCACGCCCACCTGCGGGGCGGCGAGACCGACGCCGGGAGCGGCGTCCATCGTCTCGAACATGTCGGCGACGAGCTGGCGCACCTCGTCGGTGATCTCGTCGACGCGGGCGGCGGGAGCGTGCAGCACGGGATCGCCCATGATGCGGATCGGGAGTACGGCCACGTCACCAGCCTATCCAGCGGGCGTGCGGTTATCGTCGAGGGGTGACTCCGCTCGATGCCACCCTCAGCGACGGAATCGACCAGCTCGTCGGCGTCTTCCGCGACCCGCGCATCCTGCTCGGCATCCCCCTGGCCCTGCTCGGTGCCGTGTTCATGTCGTTCGGCGCGCAGTACCAGCACCGCGGCGTGCAGAAGGTCGAGCGCCTCTCGGGCGGCAAGACCACCGGGGGCCTCTCCCGCTCGCAGCTCACCTCGCTGCTGACCCGACCGTCGTGGGTGGCCGGAACCCTCATGCTCGGCTTGGCGATCGTGTGTCAGCTCTCGGCCCTGTCGGTGGCGCCGCTCATCCTCGTGCAGCCGCTCGGGGCGATCGCCCTGGTCATCACGACCGTGCTGAACGCCCGCGTCTCGCGGCACAAACCCACGCGACAGTCCCTCATCGCGATCGGGCTGTGCGTCGGCGGGATCCTGGTGTTCGTCACGATCGCGGCGTTCTTCGCCACCGAGCACGTGATCACCGAGCGGGAACTGCTGGTCATCCTCGGCATCCTGGCCGTGGTCGTGATCGTGTTCGGGGTCTTCTGGATCCTCGTCCGCCGCCGGGCGCAGGCGCTGTTCTACATCATGGCCGCGGGCGTCATCTATGGCTTCGTCGCAACGCTGGCCAAGGTCGTCATCAGCCGGGCCCAGGCGGGCAATTTCGAGTGGCTGACCCTGCTGTGCCTGATCGCCCTGCTCGCGGCCGTCGCGGTCGGCGCGTACTTCGTGCAGACCGCGTACTCGGTCGGCCCGCCCGACCTCGTCATCGCGGGCCTGACCGTGATCGACCCGATCGTCGCGGTGCTCATCGGCCTGTTGGTGCTCGGTGAGGCGTCGACGGCTCCGGCCTGGGCGCTCATCGGCTTCGTCATCGCCGGCGCGATCGCGACGTGGGGCGTCATCCAGCTGACCAAGCACCACCCGCAGGTGACCGCGGACGGGAAGCGTGCGAAGCCGCGCGTGAACTGAGGCTCTCGCCCTCACATCCCGCCCGCGCGCGAGCGCCCGCACGTCGCGCGCCTCGCGTGGAGCGCGGTGTGGACAACCGGATGCCGGTAGGCTCGTCATCGCTGGGGGCGGTGGCCAAGCTGGTCAAGGCAGCGGGCTCATAACCCGACGATCGTGGGTTCAAGTCCCACCCGCCCTACGACACGGAACTCATCGCGGATTCGTAGACCGCGATCACGGGGTCGACCCGCTGCCCGATCCGGTCGCGTCCGCGGATCATCGCCGCGCTCGCGGCCGTGATCGCCTCGGGTCGACTCCGCAGCCTCGCCACGAGGGCGGTGATGCCCTCGGCATCCGGAGTATCGGCCACGAACCCCCCGCCCGGCGGGATGACCTCGCCGAGGTCCGGATCGCACAGGAGCACGGGAAGACCGGATGCCGCTGCCTCGAGCATCACCATCGGTTGATTGTCGAAGTCGTACGAGGTCGACACCAGCAGGTGGCTCGCCCGCATCGCATCGAGCACCTCCTGCTGCGACACCGACCCGTGCAGGGTGAGCGGCGCGTCCATCCGCTCGATCGACCGTCGCGACAGACCGTCGCCATAGACATCCACCGAGACATCCGGCCCGAAGGATCGCGCCGCGTCGGCGATCACCGCGGGGCGTTTCTCGGGTGACAGCCGCCCGACCCACAGCAGGCGCAGGGTGTCTGCGCGGGTGAGCCTCCGCTCGAGAGGTGCGCCGATCCGGTCGAGCACGCTCTGCTCGAGACCGTTCGGTACGACCGTCACCGGCGTCTCGACTCCCTGCCGGGTGAGCTTCCGGGCGAAGTGCGTCGACGGGACGATCACGTGGTCGCTCGCGCGCGACTGGGCGAGCATGAGGCGCCACATCCTCCTCGCCGGCGACGTGGCGGTGTACGGCGCGTCGGCGCGCACGCGCAGACCGCGATGGCTGATCTGGGCCGCGTGCAGGGCGGCGAGCAGGGGGACCGTGACGCGGGGGAGAGGAAGCACGCTCGTCGTGTACACGTCCACGCGGCCGTGCATGGTGTGGACGACCGGCAGACCCAGATCGCGAGCCGCGCGCACCCCCGCGAGGGCGGCGAACATCTCGGAGTGCGTGTGCACCACATCGACGCGCCGCTCGGCCAGTTCCCGACGCAACAGCTCCCTCGCGCCGCGCGGTGGCCAGGTGAACGGATAGCCGTCCGGTCGGAACACCGGCGAGGCGGGCAGCGCGACGATCGACGGATCCTCGCTCGCCCGCAGCAGCGGGCAGAACACCGTCACCTCGTGCCCCGCCCGGGTCAGCGATTCGCGCAGCGACTTGACCGCGGTCTGCACGCCGCCGAGCGTGGGCAGGTAGTAATCCGTCACCAGGGCGATCCGCATATCCCGAAGCATAGGGACCGACGGCCCTAGACTCGGCCGGATGAAAGAGCCGGCAGCGGGGGGCGAGACGAGCGGTGTCGAACCCCGCGGCGAGACGGCACTCGTCACGGGCGCGAGCGGGTTCCTCGGCGGGTACGTCGTGCGCGACCTGCGCGCCCACGGGTACGACGTGATCGCGTCGGGTCGCAACGCCGCGGCACTGCCGGCGGGAGAGACCTTCGTCGGCGACCTCGACGACCTCGCCCGCGCGAACCCCGGCCGCACGGTCGACGTGGTCGTGCACTGCGCGGCCCTTTCCTCGCCGTGGGGTCGCTGGGCCCAGTTCGAGCATGCCAACGTGACCGGCACCGCCCGCGCCCTGGAGTTCGCCCGACGCGCCGGAGCGCGGCGACTCGTGCACATCTCCTCCCCGGGGATCTACGCCGCCCCCCGTGATCGCCTCGGCATCCGCGAGGGCGACGTCGACCCGCGGCATCCGATGAACAACTACATCCGGTCGAAGCTCGAGGCCGAGGCCCTGCTGCAGAGCGCCGCCGCGGAGGGTCCGCGGCCGGAGATCGTGATCCTCCGCCCCCGCGGCATCATCGGTCGCGGCGACCCCAGCCTCGTGCCCCGGATCCTGCACGTGCGTGAACGGTTCGGCATCCCCCTGATGCGCGGTGGACGAGGACTCGTCGACCTCACGGCGGTCGAGAACGTCGCGCTCGCGGCGCGGCTCGCGGCCGAGGTACCCGGCGTGCACGGTCAGGCGTTCAACATCACGAACGGCGATCCTCGGCCGTTCCGCGCGGTGCTCGAACAGGTGCTCGACGGACTGGGGCTCGAACCGCGGTACCGGCGGGTGCCGACCGCGGCCGCGTACGGTGTCGCAGCGGTGCTCGAGGCGGTGTGCGAGCTGCTTCCCGGGCATCCCGAGCCGCCCGTGACGCGCTACACCGTCACGACGATCGCCCATTCCCAGACCCTCGACATCTCGCGCGCACGCGATCTGCTCGGTTATCGGCCCGCGGTCTCGCTCGACGAGAGCCTCGCGGGGTACGCGCGTGGCTGAGCTCCGCTATTTTGCGTGCGGCGAGACCACCCACGACCTGCGCCGATTGCTGCGCGGCGCACCGCGGGAGCGGCGTGTCTTCCCGGCTGGAGCGTTCCTCTACCGCTCCGGCACCCGACACGTGCTCTTCGACACCGGGTACGCGCCCGAACCGTGGCGCGCCGGACTCGGCGGATGGGCGTACCGGCGGATGCTCCCGCCCCGCGTGGCAGCAGGCGACACGATCGCCGAGCAGCTCGACCCCGCCTCCGTCACGCACGTCGTCCTCTCGCACCTGCATCCGGACCACCTCGGCGGCGTCCGCTTTTTTCCGCACGCGACGTTCGTCGTCAGCGAGGGGATGCGACGCACCCTCGAGCGACCACGGCTCCGCGACGGGCTGCTCCGACGCCTGCTGCCCCCGTGGTTCGAGTCGGCGACGGTGCTGCCGTCGCCCGCATTCACGCCCGGTCCGCACGGGCTCCGCACCGCGGACCTCTTCGGCGACGGGTCCTATCTGCTCGTCGACCTGCCGGGGCACGCTCGAGGCCATCTCGGCGCGCTGATCGAGCACGAGGTTCTGCTCGCCGGGGACGCCGCGTGGGGGCGCGACCTGCTCGGCGCAGAGCACCGCATCCGCGCCCTGCCCCGGCGCGTCAGCCACGACATGGGCCGACAGCGGGAGACCGCGCGGCTGCTGCTGGCGGCCGAGCAGGACGGGCTGCGACTTCTCTTCAGCCACGATCGCCATCCGGTCGGGCGCAACCTGTTGTGAGCACGAGGGGGGCAAAGATGCGGAAGCATCCATTCAGCGAACAGAAGCGTGCGGTGCGGCCGTGCCGGTTGACGGGGTGGGGGACCTTCCTCCCGGATCGCGTGGTCACGTTCGGCGGACAGACGCGCTACCGCATCCCCGACGACGGGACGCAGCTCGACATGCTCGCCGCGGCGGCAGAACAGGCCCTCGGACGAGCGGGGCTCCGCGCCGACGACGTCGACTGCGTGATCGCCGCCTGCGCGGCCGGTGTGCAGCCGATCCCCTGCACGGCGGCACTGGTCATGGAACGCATCGCCCCGCACGCCCGCGCCGCCGCCTTCGACGTCAACTCGACCTGCACGAGCTTCATCACCGCGGTGGACATCGCATCCCGCTACCTCGCCGCGGGCGACTACGAGCGCGTGCTCATCGTCTCGGGCGATGTCGGATCCCGATTCCTCGACCCCGGCCACCGCGAGAGTTTCGAGCTCTTCTCCGACGCCGCGGCCGCGGTCGTGCTGACCCGCGAAGCCCTCGGCGACGATGAGGCCGACACGCCCGGAGTGCTCGGCAGCCTGCAGCAGACGTGGCCCGCGCACGCGCACGACACCGAGCTCCGCGGCGGGCTGTCGCTTCATCCTGCCCAGTCGTACGCCGACGGCGACCCCTCCGACTATCTGTTCGCCATGGACGGTCGGCGGGCGCTCCTGGGCATGCTGGCCGTTCTGCCCGACTTCTTCGCCCGGTTCTCCGACCGGGTCGGCATCGGCCTCGACGAGTTCGACCTCATCGTGCCGCACCAGGCGAGCAGAGCGCTCGGTCTCGCGATGCGGAGGATCGGCATCTCGAAGAACGCCTATGTCGATCGCGTCGAGGAATTCGGCAACATGGTCTCGTCCTCGGTGCCGTTCATGCTCGCGACGAGTCTCGACGAGAGACGGATCGGGCCCGGGGACACGATCATGTTGTGCGGTACGGCCGCCGGCCTGACGGCGAACGCTCTCGCGCTGAGGCTCTAGGGGCGCGGCGGGGATCACTGTTCCTTACCGGCCACGGGCGCGAAGCGGGCGAAGCGATGTCGGAGGTCGACGCTAGCGTCACCGCCGTGGCAGAACGCGTGCAGAGCTGGTGGGCCCGACGACAGTGGTCGAAGGGGCTCGACGTGCCCTATGCCGTGGGGGCCTATCGCGACGCGTGGGCGGCGTACCCCGCGCTCATCCGCCAGTACCACCCCGACCTCAACGCGGGGATCGCGCTCAGCCAGGTGCCGCCCGCGGCCGACGTCCTCCTGCTGTGGCAGTGCGACGCAGGGCACCGGTTCGCGGCGACGCCCGACGAGCAACGGCATCGCCCGGGTCGGGAGCGCCGCCGCAGCGCGTGGTGCCCCGAGTGCAGCGAGCAGGCGAATCCCCGGCGGACGGTGGCACTGCCGATGCGGGCGTCGGTCGATGCCCCGGCCGTCACGGCCGCCGCGGTCCTGCGACCGCGGCACCGACCGGCCGCGCCGCCACTCTGCGAGAAGACCCCCGACGTGCCCGTGGGCACGGCCTTCGCCTCTTCGTGCGCTCCCGCTCGGGCCTCGGCCGTCGAGGATCGCATCCGCTCCGACCTGCGCGAGCGCCTGTCGCTGGACCAGGGGTTCAACGCCGTGCGGGTCGCGAAACCGTTCTTCCAGCATCTCGAGGTGTGGCCGGACTTCGTTTTCGCCGAGCTCCGCGTCGCCGTCGAGTACGACACGATCGGTCGGCACGGACTCGAGCACGTCGGAAAGCGGGAGCTGGCCGACCGCCGCAAGGATCGCGCTCTGCGTTCCACGGGATGGGAGGTCGTGCGGTTACGCACCGGTGCGCTCGAACCGTTGGGGCCGTTCGACCTTTCACTGTCCGCCTGGAACGCCCGCACCCTGGACCGGCTCATAGACGCGATGAGGAGTATCCGCGGTG
>NZ_CAJYPF010000127.1 GCF_913776565.1 uncultured Microbacterium sp.
GAGCGTTGACCCGCGGCCGCTCTGTCGCCACGCTGGAGGGGTGCCCACCCACGATGACGTCGATGCGTTCCTGACCGCCACCCTGGTCGGCTCCGACCCCGACGGCGACGCCGCGCTCGCCGCGCAGCACGCCGCCGGGATGCCGGCGATCGAGGTGGCTCCGGTCAACGCCAAATTCCTGCACCTGCTCACGCGGATCGCGGGGGCTCGACGGGTGCTCGAGATCGGCACACTCGGTGGCTATTCGACGCTGTGGCTCGCCCGCGCCGTCCCCGCCGACGGGCGGGTGGTGACGATCGAGGCGGAGCCCGCGAACGCCGCGATCGCGCGATCGAGCCTGGAACGCGCGGGCGTGGCGGATCGCGTCGACATCCTCCTGGGCCGCGGGACCGACGTCCTGCCCACCCTCGACGGCGGCGAGCCTTTCGACCTGGTCTTCGTGGATGCCGACAAGGACTCGAACACCGTGTACCTCGACTGGGCCGCCCTTCTGGGGCGCCCCGGAACGGTCGTCGTCCTCGACAACGTCGTGCGCGGGGGAGAGGTCGCCGACGCCGGAACCGACGACCCCAAGGTGCGCGGGGCCCGTCGCGGGATCGAGATGCTCGGCGAGGACCCGCGCTTCGACGCCACCGCCCTGCAGACCCTCGACCGCAAGGGCTGGGACGGGGTGGCCTTGGCCATCGTGGTGGATGCCACGGCATCCGTCCCCACGTCCGGCGCGGCGGGTCACTAGACTCGACGACGGACCGACGACGCTCCGCCCTCTTCCACCCAAGAACCAACGAGGAGTCCTTCGTGGCACTTATCGAGGCTGTCAACGCGCGCGAGATCCTGGATTCGCGCGGTAACCCGACCGTCGAGGTGGAGGTGCTCCTCGACGACGGCATCGTCCAGCGGGCGGCCGTTCCCTCGGGCGCGTCCACCGGCGCCTTCGAGGCCTACGAGCTGCGCGACGGTGACAAGAGCCGCTACGGCGGCAAGGGCGTACTCAAGGCCGTCGCCGCGGTCGTCGACGAGCTCGGCCCCGCCATCGAGGGCGTCGAGGCCAGCGAGCAGCGCATCATCGACGAGATCCTCATCGAGACCGACGGCACCGACAACAAGTCGCGCACCGGCGCCAACGCGATCCTCGGCGTCTCGCTCGCCGTCGCGAAGGCCGCCGCCGACAGCGCCGACCTGCCCCTGTTCCGCTACCTCGGCGGCCCCAACGCGCACCTGCTGCCCGTTCCCCTCTTCAACGTCATCAACGGCGGCGAGCACGCCGACAACGGCATCGACTTCCAGGAGTTCTTCCTCGCGCCCATCGGCGCCGACACCTACGGCGAGTCGCTGCGCTGGGGCACCGAGGTCTACCACGTCCTCAAGGGCGAGCTGAAGTCGGCCGGCTACAACACCGGTCTCGGCGACGAGGGCGGCTTCGCCCCCGACCTGCCCAGCAACCGCGAGGGCCTCGACTTCCTCATCCGCGCGATCGAGAAGGCCGGCTTCACCCCCGGCACGGACATCGCCGTGGGTCTCGACGTCGCCGCCACCGAGTTCTACAAGGACGGCGTCTACACCGTCGAGGGCAAGGAGTGGAGCGTCGACACGCTCGTCGACTACTTCGCCGACCTCGTCGCGAACTTCCCGATCGTCACGATCGAGGACGCCCTCGCCGAGGACGATTGGGACGGCTGGAAGAAGCTGACGGATGCCATCGGCTCCAAGGTGCAGCTCGTCGGCGACGACCTGTTCGTCACCAACCCCAAGCGCCTGCAGCAGGGCATCGACCTCGGCGTCGCCAACTCGCTGCTCGTGAAGGTCAACCAGATCGGCACGCTGTCCGAGACGCTCGACGCGATCTCGCTGGCCACCCGCTCGGGCTACACCTCGATGCTGTCGCACCGCTCGGGTGAGACCGAGGACACCACGATCGCCGACCTCGCCGTCGCCGTGAACGCGGGTCAGATCAAGACCGGTGCGCCCGCCCGCAGCGAGCGCGTCGCGAAGTACAACCAGCTGCTCCGCATCGAAGAGGACCTGGGCGACGCCGCCGTCTTCGCGGGCCGCTCGGCGTTCCCCCGTTTCAAGGGCTGATCGACCGACATCGGAGGGGGAGCCCGCGGGCTCCCCCTCCTTCGTCGTTTCCGGGCCGTCTCTCGCGACGCACGCGACGCGACCCGGTCGCAGCCCGGGGGGATGCCGAGACCCCGGCGCGTCCGCCGGGCGCGCGGAGCCCTCGACGTAGACTCACCACCGGTCCGGCGCCCCGCGTCGGCTGAACGAAAGGGATGGACATGGACAGGCCGACCCTGCCTCCCCGGCGGCCTCCGGCATCCCCGGTCCGCGGTGCCGCCGAGAAGCGGCGGCGCAGGTCGTCCTCGGGGGGTCGCGTCCCCGCCTCACGCGAGGTCGACGTGCGCGAGTGGCTCGGACGCGTCCGGATCTCGGGTTTCGTCGTCATCATGCTCGGCCTCGTGGTGCTCGGCACCTTCGTGCTGGTGCCGACCGTCGGGACGTACATGGACCAGCGCCAGCAGATCCAGGCGCTGCGCAGCGCCGTCCAGCTGAGCCAGTCCGAGGTGTCCGACCTGCAGACGCAGCGGGACCGCTGGTCGGACCCCGCCTATATCCGCACCCAGGCACGTGAGCGCCTGGGCTATACCTTCCCGGGCGAGATCGTGTACCTGATCGACAACGACCTGCCCGCCTCGGCCACCCCGCAGGAGCAGGACGACGTCACCGTGGACGTCGGCCAAACGCGCACCGATTGGATGTCCCAGCTGGTGCGCTCCGTGGCCGCCTCGGGCGCCGCGCAGGTCGCCGTTCCGACGACGCCCACCGTCGGCGTACCCGATCCCGCACCCACGGACGCCCCGCCCGCGGGTTGAGTCGGTCCGGCCCCGGGCACGGTGTCGGACGTCACGGGTACCCTGGGAGCGATGACTACCGCAACGCTTCCTCCCGCGTCCGACGCCGATCTCGCCGTCCTGCAGGCGCAGCTCGGCCGCGTCCCCCGCGGCGTGGTCGGCATCGCGGCACGCTGCGTCTGCGGCAACCCGACGGTCGTGGCGACCTCGCCGCGCCTGGACGACGGCAGTCCCTTCCCCACGTTCTACTACCTGACCCATCCGGCGGCGACCGCGGCGATGTCGGTGCTCGAGGCCGGTCACGTCATGAAGGAGTTCTCGGACGACCTCGCCGAGGACGAGGACCTTCAGGCCGCGTACCGGCGGGCGCACGCGGCCTACCTGCACGATCGCGCCGCGTACGGCGAGCCGGAAGAGATCGCGGGGATCTCGGCCGGTGGCATGCCGACGCGCGTGAAGTGCCTGCACGCGCTGGCGGGGCACGCGCTCGCCGCGGGACCCGGGGTCAATCCGATCGGCGACCGTGCGCTCGAGCGCGGGACCTGGTCGCCCGAGCGCTGCGAATGCGAGAACCCCGGGACCGGCGGATGAAGCGCGTCGTCGCGGTCGTGGCATCCGTCATCCTGATGGCGGTGCTGAGCGGCGCGACGGCTGCCCCCCAGGCTCCGGCGAACCCGGTGCCGGAAGACCCGACCGACTCGATCCGAGCGGGGGAGTACTGGCTCGACCAGTACGGCGTGCGCGACGCGTGGAAGACCACGCGTGGTGCCGGTCAGACGATCGCGATCATCGACACGGGGATCGGCCGCGGGCCGACCGAGTTCAGCGGGGCCGTCGCCGGCGGCATCGACGTCTCGGGCGTGGGCTCGGCCGATGGACGGACCCCGGTCGGCGCGGTCGATGCGAATCACGGCAGCTGGGTCGCTTCTCTCGCCGCCGCTCGCGGCACCGGCAACGGTCGCGGCATGATCGGCGTCGCCCCCGAGGCCGAGCTGCTGTCGATCTCGGTCGGTTTCGGCGCGACCACGGCGAAGCCGTTCACCGAGCAGATCGCTGAAGCCATGAGGTGGGCGGTCGACAACGGGGCCACCGTCATCAACCTGTCGCTCACCACCAACACCCTCGACTGGGACCCCAGTTGGGACACCGCGTTCGAGTACGCGTTCGACCACGACGTCGTCATCGTGGTGGCCGCCGGCAACCGCGGCAGCGGAACGGACCGCGTCGGAGCCCCCGCCACGATCCCCGGCGTCCTGGCGGTCGGCGGCGTCGATCCCGGCGGGCGGGCCAGCAACGACGCCTCGACCCAGGGCATCACCATCGGTCTCTCGGCGCCCAGCGAACGGCTCATCGGGGTCTCTGCCGACGGCACTCTGGTCCAGTGGAACGGCACCAGCGGCGCCGCACCGATCGTGGCCGGGATCGCCGCCCTCGTCCGTGCCGCGCATCCCGACCTCGACGCCGACAACGTGTTGAACCGTCTCATTCAGACGGCCACGCCCGCCACCGGAGCCACGGCGACCCCCGACCCCCTCTACGGTTACGGACTGGTGGATGCCGCGCGCGCCGTGTCGGCGCAGGTACCCGCGGTGAGCGAGAACCCTCTCGGCAGCCTGACCGAGTGGATCCGCCTGTACCGTCGCGCCGACGCGCAGCCGACGCCCGAACCGACCGGCACGCCGGTGGTCATCCCGCCGCTTCCCCCCGTCGAAGCAGCCCCCGCAGTGGGGTCGCCCCTGCTGCCGTCGCGCGATAGCGTTCTGTACGGATCGTTGCCGCTCGGGGGAGCCACGCTGGCCGCTATAATGATTGCGCTCGGCGTCAGTGCTGCTGCCCGGCGAATCCGACAGGCGCGCACATTCCGCGAGCCGAGCCGCACCACAAACGAGGAGTCCCTCCCATCGTGACCACTACCGTGCCCAGAATCCTCATCGTCGGTGGGGGCTACGCAGGTTTCTACACCGCCTGGAAGCTCGAGAAGCTCCTCGGGCGCGGCGAGGCCGAAGTCACGCTCGTCGACCCGCTTCCCTACATGACCTACCAGCCCTTCCTCCCCGAGGTCGCGGCCGGCGAGATCGAGCCGCGTCACGTCGTGGTGGGCCTGCGCCGTCACCTCAAGCGCACCACCGTGATCGCCGGAAAGGTCACGGGTATCTCGCACGCGACCAAGACCGCCACGATCACCCCCATCGCGGGCGAGCAGACGTTCGAGCAGGGCTACGACCAGATCGTCGTGACGGCCGGTGCCGTCTCGCGTACCTTCCCCATCCCCGGCATCGCCGACAACGCGATCGGCCTCAAGACGATCGAAGAGGCCGTCGCGATCCGCGACCGCCTCACGTCGAACTTCGACAAGGCGTCGGTGCTGCCCGCCGGTCCCGAGCGCGACCGCCTGCTGACCGTCGTCGTGGTCGGCGGTGGTTTCGCCGGCATCGAGGTGTTCGCCGAGCTGCGCGCCTACGCGTCGTCGCTGCTGAAGCAGTACCCGACGCTCGCGTTCGAGGACACCCACTTCCACCTCATCGAGGCCATGGGCCGCATCATGCCCGAGGTCTCGCAGAAGACGAGCGAGTGGGTTCTGGCGGACCTCGCCAAGAAGGGCGCCTTCGTCCACCTCGACACGCAGGTCAAGGGTGCCGTCGATGGCGTCATCGAGCTGTCGACCGGTGAGCAGCTGCCCACCGACCTGATCATCTGGACCGCGGGCGTCATGGCGAACCCGACCGTCGTCCGCGGCAGCGACCTGCCCGTCGAGGAGCGCGGCCGCATCCGCACGCGCCCCGACCTGCGCGTCGGTACCGACGAGGACATCGTCGAGGGGGCCTGGGCCGCGGGCGACGTCTCGGCCGTGCCCGACCTCTCGGGCGGCGGTGTCGGCGGCTTCTGCGTGCCGAACGCCCAGCACGCGGTTCGCCAGGGCAAGCTCATGGCGAAGAACCTCGTCGCGGTCCTGCGCGGTGAGCAGCCCAAGGAGTACAACCACAAGAACCTCGGTGCGGTCGCCGGCCTGGGCCTGTACAACGGTGCGTTCCAGTCGGGCAACATCGCCCTGACGGGTCTGATCGCCTGGTTCGCCCACCGCGGGTACCACGGCCTGGCCATGCCGACGTGGGAGCGCAAGTTCCGTGTCATCGGGGACTGGGTGCAGAACTTCGTCCACGGCCGCGAGGTCGTGTCGCTCGAGACGGTTCAGCAGCCGCGTGCCGCGTTCGAGGAGTTCGCCGCGCGTCCGCGTCCCGCCGCTCCCGCGGCCGAGGCGCCGGCAGAGAAGAAGGCCGAGCCCGTCGCAGCGAAGTAACCTCGTCCGTTTCGAGACCCCCGCGCCCACTGGGTGCGGGGGTCTCGTCGTGCCGGATGCGTATGGCCGGACGGCCGTTCGGCGACGTCGCCGCGTTATACGGTGGGAGCAGGGGCCCCCGTAGCCCAATGGCAGAGGCAGGCGACTTAAAATCGCTTCAGTGTGGGTTCGAGTCCCACCGGGGGTACACCGCGCGCCGCGGCGCATCCGCATCCGCTGGGAGTCGCGGCCGTGCTCCGGAACCCCCGGCAGCCCGCCGTTACACTGAGGGGAACCTCTCGAGCGAAAGTGTGGGGACTTATGTGGGAGTGGCTCGTACCGGTCATCGTGATCGTCGGCATCCTGGTCATCGCCGGTATCTATCTGTGGGCCACGTACAACGCCCTCGTCGCCCTCAACGTGCGCGTCGACGAAGCGTGGAGTGACATCACCGTGCAGCTCAAGCGCCGCGCCGATCTGCTGCCCAATCTGATCGAGACGGTCAAGGGTTACGCCGCCCACGAGAAGGCGGTCTTCGAGAACGTCACGCGCGCTCGTGCCGAGACGCTCTCGGCGCAGAGCCCCGCCGAGGCGGGCGTCGCCGAGGGGCACATGCAGCAGGCGCTGAAGTCGCTTTTCGCCGTCGCCGAGGCGTATCCGCAGCTGCAGGCGAGCCAGAACTTCTTGCAGCTGCAGTCGGCCATCGTCGACACCGAGGACAAGATCCAGGCGTCGCGCCGCTTCTACAACGGCGGTGTGCGCGAGCTGAACACGAAGATCAAGGTCTTCCCCAACAACCTGTTCGCCCGGCAACTCGGGTTCCACGAGCGCGAGTTCTTCGAGGTCATCGACGGCGCCGCGATCTCGGAACCCCCGCGCGTGCAGTTCTGATCACACGACGCGCCCCCTCACCGTGGTGAGGAGGCGCGTCGCTTTCGCGAACGCCGACCCCCTCGCGTCAATTCGAGCGGCCGTCCGGGTGCTCGTGCCGCCCGGCTCCCAGCGCGCTCGCGATCGCGTCCGCCGCATCACCCCAGTGCGAGACGGTGACGTGCTCGAGTCCCTGCCAGCGCGCCGCGGTGAGCAGCTCGACGGCGATGCGGTCGGCGGCCTCGATCGGCGCGTGCGGCTCCCACCAGGCGGACTGGACGCGCAGGGCGCTCTCGGCGCGATCGCTCTTGAGGTCGACCCTCGCCACGATGTCGTCGCCGACCAGCACCGGCAGCGAGTAGTAGCCGAAGCGCCGCTGGGCCGCCGGGGTGTAGATCTCGATGCGGTAATCGAGGCGGAACAGACGCTCGGCGCGGTCGCGGAACCACACGAGCGGGTCGAACGGGGTCAGCAGGGCCGCGGCATCCACTTTCCTGGGCCGCGCGGCGTCGCGGTGCAGCCAGGCGCGCGCGGGCCGACCCCCGCTCTGCCACCCCTCGACTTCGACCGGGATCAGCTCGCCGGAGTCGACGAGCTGTCGGACGCCGGCGTCGCAACCGCCGCCGACCTGGCCGACTACTGGCGCATCCGCGATCGTCCGGCGGTGCTCGCCGGCGTC
>NZ_CAJYPF010000128.1 GCF_913776565.1 uncultured Microbacterium sp.
CGGGCGGATGAGGGCGTTCGACGCCTGCTGCTCGCGCACGTGCGCCGTCCAGCCCGTCACGCGGACCGCGACGAACAGCGGAGTGAACGTGAGCGTGTCGAAGCCCATGAGGTCGTAGGCCGGGCCCGAGGGGTAGTCGAGGTTGGGGTAGATGCCCTTGCGCTCGACGAACTGCGACTCGAGGGCGTCGTAGAGGGCGGCGACGTCGGGTCGGTCGTAGTGCGCCACCAGGGTGTCGAGCGCGGCCTTCATCGTGGGCACGCGCGAGTCGCCGCGCTTGTAGACGCGGTGGCCGAAGCCCATGATCTTGCGCTTGGCGGCGAGGGCGGTGTCGAGCCATGGCCCCACGTTCTCGGCCGAGCCGATCTCGGTGAACACGTGCAGCACCGCCTCGTTCGCCCCGCCGTGCAGGGGTCCCTTGAGGGCGCCGATCGCACCGACGACCGCGGAGTAGAGGTCGCTGAGGGTCGAGGCGATGACCCGCGCGGTGAACGTGGAGGCGTTGAACGAGTGCTCGGCGTACAGGATCATCGAGCGGTTGAAGGCGTCGACGACGACGTCGTCGGCCTCGTCGCCGAAGGTCATCCACAGGAAGTTCGCCGCGTAGTCGAGGTCGTCGCGGGGCGCGATCAGCTCCTCGCCGCGGCGGCGACGCTGACCGTAGGCGACCACCGCGGGCAGCTGCGCCCACAGGCGCACGGACCGCTCGAGGTTCTCTTCGGGGGTGCCGACGGCATCCATCACGTTCGAGATCCCGGCGGTCTCGCGGGCGCCGATCACGCTCACGGCCGTGCGCACCTCGTCCATCGGGTGAGCCGACGTCGGCAGCAGGTCGATCGCGGCGCGGACGTCGTCGGCCAGCGCCCGGTGCTGACGTTCGGTGACGCGCAGAGCGGCGAGCTGTGCGGCATCCGTCATCTCCCCGTTCCACAGCAGGAACGCGACCGCTTCGAACGGCTGCGTCGCGGCGAGCTCCTGCACCGGATAGCCGCGGTACAGCAGGCTGTTGGTGTCGGGGTTGACCTTGCTGATGGCGGTCTCGTCGACCGTGACGCCGGCGAGGCCCTTCTTGATGTCGGTCATCGTCTCTCCCTCGAGTCGTGCGTGGTGTTCATGCTGCCGGATGCGGTAGTGGCGGGGGTGCGGCGGGGGGTGCGAACCTTGTCCCACTTATTGCCGGTCTGGCGGCCCCACACCCGCAATAAGTGGGACGAGCACCGTCATAAGTGGGACGAGGTTCGCGAGAAGTGCGACATGGCGGCGCGGGCAGCCGGCTCGGGCCTCAGCGTTCGACGGTGAAGTCGAACACGTCGGCGTCGAAGCGCGTGTAGCCCTCGTAGTCGATGAGGTCGTACAGGTCGGCGCGGTGCTGCATCTCGCCGAGCCGGTCGCGCAGATGACCCTCAGATGCCAGGGCGTCGAGGCCCCGACCCGCCGCCCCCATCGCGAGCCGCAGCAGCGACACCGGCCAGATGACGAGGTTCACACCCGCGTCCTGCAGCTGCGCGGTCGAGAACAGCTCCGACTTCCCGAACTCGGTCATGTTCGCCAGGATCGGCACGTCGAGCGCCGCGCGCATCGCCTCGAACTCGCCCAGGTCGCGCATCGCCTCGGGGAAGATCGCGTCGGCACCGGCGTCGACCAGGGCCTTCGCGCGGTCGATCGCGGCATCCAGGCCCTCGACCGCGCGCACGTCGGTGCGCGCCATGATGAGGAAGTCGGGGTCGCGGCGCGCGTCGACCGCGGCGCGGATGCGCTTGATCGCGGTGTCGGCATCCACCACGCTCTTGCCGTCGAGGTGGCCGCAGCGCTTCGGGTTGACCTGGTCCTCGATGTGCGTGCCGGCGAGCCCCGCGTCCTCGAGGGTCTGGATCGTGCGCGCGACGTTCATCGGCTCGCCGAAGCCGGTGTCGGCGTCGATGATCGCCGGCAGGTCGGTCATGCGCGCGATCTGCTGACCGCGCCCGGCGACCTCGGTGAGCGTCGTGAGCCCGATGTCGGGCAGGCCCAGGTCGGCCGAGATGACCGCGCCCGAGATGTAGACGCCGTCGAAGCCCTTGCGTTCGATGAGCCGGGCCGACAGCGGGTTGAAGGCCCCCGGCATCCGGACGAGGTCTCCGGATGCCAGCTTCTCGCGCAGCGCGCGACGCTTCTGCTGCGGGGTGGTCTGGGCGTACAGCATCAGAACAGCCCCTTCGGCGCCGGCGCCAGGGCCAGCACGCCGGGCTTCGCGACGATCGTCAGCTGCATGACCTCGGCGGGGGTCAGCTCGGGCAGTCGCTGCACGAGCTCGAGGAACCGCTCGATCTCCTCGGGCAGCAGCACCGGCTCGGCCAGCGTGCGGAACTTGCGGATGTAGTCCTCGCGCGCGAACGGCCGTGCGCCGAGCGGGTGGGCGTCGGCGACGGCGATCTCGTCCTCGACGACCGAGCCGTCGGTCAGCGTGATGACCACGCGACCGCCGAAGGCCTTCTCGTTCGGGTCCTCGGAGTGGTAGCGGCGCGTCCACTCGGCATCCTCGGCCGTGGTGATCTTCTGCCACAGCGCGACCGTGTCGGAGCGTCCCGCGCGCTCGGGGGCGTAGGAGTCGACGTGGTGCCACGCGCCGTCCTGCAGGGCGACGGCGAAGATGTACGGGATCGAGTGGTCGAGCGTCTCGCGCGAGGCAGTCGGGTCGTACTTCTGCGGATCGTTCGCGCCCGAGCCGATCACGTAGTGCGTGTGGTGGCTGGTGTGCAGGACGATGGATGCCACGTTCGCCGGGTCCCGCAGATCGGGGCGTTCCGTGCCGAGGCGTCGGGCGAGGTCGATCCACGCCTGCGCCTGGTACTCGGCCGAGTGCTCCTTCGTGTACGAGTCGAGGATGCCGCGCTTGCTCTCGCCCTCGCCGGGCAGGGGCACGTCGTACGACGCGGCGGGGCCGTCCAGCATCCAGGCGATCACGCCGTCCTCCCCCTCGTAGATCGGCGAGGGGCTGGTCTCTCCGCGCATCGCGCGGTCGACGGCCTCGATCGCCATCTTGCCGGCGAAGGCGGGGGCGTGCGCCTTCCACGTCGAGATCTCGCCCTTGCGCGACTGGCGCGTGGCCGTGGTGGTGTGCAGCGCCTGACCGATGGCCTGGTAGATCGTGTGCTGGTCGAGGTCGAGCAGGGTGCCGATGCCGGCGGCGGCGGCGGGACCGAGGTGGGCGACGTGGTCGATCTTGTGCTTGTGCAGCGAGATCGCGCGCACGAGGTCGATCTGGATCTCGTACGCGGTGGCGAGCGCCCGCACGAGAGCGGCGCCGTCGCGACCGGCGTGCTGGGCGACCGCGAGGACGGGCGGGATGTTGTCGCCCGGGTGGGAGTAGTCGGCCGCGAGGAAGGTGTCGTGATAGTCGAGCTCGCGCACGGCGACGCCGTTCGCCCACGCCGCCCACTCGGGGCTCGAGCGGCGCTCGAGGGCGCAGCCGAACACCGTCGCACCCGGACCGCCGATCGACACCGCGTGGTCGAGCGCCTGCTGACGCGCGGCGCTGACGGGCTGACGGGTGAGGGATGCCGCGGCCACCGCCGCGTTGTCGATCAGGCGGTTCACGATCATGTCGACCACGTCGTCGTCGACGGCGACCGGGTCGACCGCGACCCGCGCGAGAGCCCAGGCGAGCTGTCCCTCACGGGCGAGGTTCTCGTCGCTGCGGTGCACGCGCACGTGGTGGGTGATCGTCATGAGGGGTCCTCCGTGAGGGCTTCGAGGATGGTGGTGAGGGCGTTGTGCAGGTGCACGTGGGTGGCGTGCGCGGCGAGTTCGGGGTCGCCGCCGCCGATCGCGCGGGCGATCAGTTCATGCTCTCGCGCCGAAGCGGAAAGGCGCAGGGGGTTGTCGCGGGCCATGCGCCGCACCCGCACGAGATGGGTGCGGACGCTGCGCAGAGCCCCCGACAGATAAGCGTTGTCGACGGCCGCGTCGATCGCCGCGTCGAAGCGGGCGATGAGTGCGTAGTACGCGTCCGCGTCGGCAGTGCCGATCGCCGTGAACTCCGCCGCCAGGGCCGTGAAGACGCGCCGATCGCCGCGCTGCGCGGCCAGTCGGGCCGCCTCGGTCTCGAGCGCGCGACGGAGTTCGAACAGCGAGCCGATGTCGTCGGCGTCGATCCCGGCGACCACCGTGACCCGCGCCGAGGCCTGGGCGACCAGCCCGTCCGAGGCGAGTCGGCGCAGCGCCTCGCGCAGGGGGGTGCGGCTGACGCCGAGGCGCGAGGACTGCTCCACTTCGCCGAGCACGGTCCCGGGGGCGAGGGTTCCGGTCTGGATCTCGTCGAGGAGGGTCGCGTACGCGCGTTCACTCGCCCGCATG
>NZ_CAJYPF010000129.1 GCF_913776565.1 uncultured Microbacterium sp.
TCGCGGTCCCCCGCTCCGAGAGCGAGGATGCGGCATCCCTCGTGCCCGAGGCCCCCGAGACTCCCGAGGAGGGACGACTCCCGTGACCATGCTCGAGACCCTGTTCGGACTCATCCCCGCCGCCTCCCGCGGACAGCAGTGGGTCGCCGAAGACCTGCAGCTGATCAACTGGGGCGGATACGACGGCACGCACCGCGTGCGGTTCGCGCCGACCGCGACGCTGCTGTGCGGCGGGTCGGGATCGGGCAAGTCCACGCTCATGGACGCGTACGTGGCGCTGATGATGCCGCACACCACCCCCTTCAACGGCGCCTCGAACGGCGCGGTCGTGGGGCGTCCGCGGGGTCAGGAGCAGCGCAACATCCTGTCGTACGGGCGCGGCAAGCTCGACGAGTCGCGCACCGACGAGGGCACCAAGGTGCGGGTGCTGCGCGGCGACGGCGCCGACACGTGGACGGCGATCGCCATGACCTGGGCCGACCACGACGGCGCGCGGTTCACGGCGGTGCGCGCCTGGTACATCCCGGCCGCCGCCCGCACCCTCGACGACGCGGTCAAGGTGCGCGCGACGGTGCACGGCGCGTTCGACCTGCGTCAGCTCGAGCGGGCGGCGCAGAGCCACCTCTCCGACACGGCGGTGCGGGCCACGGGCCTGGACACCCTCGCCACCGACCG
Organism: uncultured Microbacterium sp.; assembly: GCF_913776565.1. GTDB lineage: Bacteria > Actinomycetota > Actinomycetes > Actinomycetales > Microbacteriaceae > Microbacterium. The sequence continues at coordinate 676 of NZ_CAJYPF010000129.1, forward strand.
CGAGTTCTCGGCGCGGCTGCACGCGGTGCTCGGCATCGGCGCCGCCGGATCGGGCGCGAAGGCGATGAGCCTGCTCGCGCGCATCCAGGCCGGCCAGCAGATCACCACCGTCGACGACCTGTACAAGCGCATGGTGCTCGAAGAGCCCGAGACGCTCGCGGTCGCCGAGGCCGTGGTCGCCCACTTCGACGGACTCGAGGGCACGCGCACGCGCATGCTCGAGGCGCGTCAGCAGGTGCGCGCGCTGCAGCCGATCCGCGCGATGAAGACGCGCATCGACGAAGCCACCGAACGGCTGCGGCTGATCGACGCCCTCGGCCGCTTCACCGATCCGGAGTCCCGCGCCTCGCTGTGGCGCGCCGAGCGCCGGGTCGACCTGCTCGGCGCGGTCGAGGACGAGCTGCGCGAGCGCACGCACGCCACCGACGCCCTCGTGCGCGAGCGTCAGGCGCTGGCCGACGCCGCCGAGGCGGAGCGCGAGGCGCTGGGCGACGTGCTGCGCGCGGCCGGCGGAGACCGGCTCGACGCCGCCCAGCGCGAGTTGCGCGGACTCGAGCGGCGCATCGCCGGTATGCAGCGCGACCGCGAGCGTTTCGAGGCCGCCCTCGCGGTGCTCGGCACCGAGGTCGACACCGCGGCCGCGTTCGCCGCGCTCGTCGACGAGGCCCGCCGCACCCTCGCCGACACCGACGCCAAGGCCGCCGTGCGCGAGGCGTTCGTGGCCGCGAGCAGTCGCCACACCGACCTGCGTCAGCAGCTCGCCGCCCTCGAGACCGAGCACCGGCGCACGCAGACCCGCGACGACAACATCCCCCCGCGCCTGCACGAGGCCCGCGAGGCGCTCGCCGCGGCGGCCGGGCTGACGGCGGCCGAACTGCCGTTCGTGGCCGAGCTGATCGACGTGCGCACCGAGTTCGAGCCGTGGCGCGGCGCCTTCACCCTCGCCCTCGGCGGGTTCGCGACGACGCTGCTCGTCGACGCGGGGCACCTGGCATCCTTCCGCTCCGCGATCGACGGGGTGCGACTGGGCGAGCGTCTGCGGTTCGAGGGCGTCCCCACCGCTCTGCCGGAGCGCGGTGGGCTCGACCCCGCGACCCTGCCGGGGCGCCTGGAGTTCCGCCGCTCCCCCTTCACGGGGTGGCTGCAGGACCGACTGGAGCAGCAGTTCGCCTTCGTCTGCGTGGATGCCGCGACCCAGCTGTCTCAGCACCGGATGGCGCTGACGATCTCGGGGCAGACCAGCCAGGGAGCGCGCGGCGCGCACGGCGGGTCGGCGGCGCACAGCATCCTGGGCTTCTCGAGCCGGGTGCGCCTGACCGAACTGGGCGAGCAGATCGTGACCGTGCGCCGCGACCTCACCGCGGCCAAGGCGGCGGTCGACGAGGCCGCCGCGGCCCTCGACGCCTTCGACGACCGGCGCGGCGCCCTCGAGAAGATCGCGGATCTGACGTGGGACCAGGTCGACGTGGCATCCGTCGACCGCGAGCGCGAGCGCTGGAACGAGACGGTCGTCGAGATCACCGCCGGAAACCCGCGCATCGCCGAGCTGCAGGAGCAGATCTCGGGCACGCGGGCCCGCGCAGCGCGCCTGCGCGAAGAGATCGGCGCAGCCAAGACCGAGCAGCAGGCCCTCGCCGCGCGGTGGGCGCAGGTGACCGACGAGGTGGATGCCGCGCAGCTGCTGCTCGAACGCGCCGAGGACCGCGACGTCGCCCTGTCGCCCGACGAGGTCGCGTACCTCGACGCCCTGTTCGTGGCGCCCGGGTCGACGGATGCCACGCCGTCGCAGCTGCTCGCCCGCTTCGACACGGCTCTGGAGTCGGCCGCGAAGCGTCTCGCCGAGGAGCAGCGCGCCGCGCAGGAGACATGGGCCGACCAGCGCGACGGACTGCGGCGCACGCTCACCGCGTTCACGGACCGGTGGCCGAGCCCGAACCTGCTCGCCGATCCCGACGAATCCCTCGGCGACTTCGAGCGGATCCTCGCCGACCTCGAGGCCAGCGGCCTGCACGAGCTCGAGGCCGAGTGGCGCGACTCGCTGCTGCGCCTGTCGGGCAACGACCTGACCAACCTCGACTCGTCACTCACCCGCGCGTTGCGC
>NZ_CAJYPF010000130.1 GCF_913776565.1 uncultured Microbacterium sp.
TCCTGAGCGAGAACCCGGGGCAGGGACTCGACGTCGGAACGTGGCCGTACGTGGCGTTCAAGGGCGGATCGAGCCGCGGCGTGCTCACCGGCAGCTGGTTCGTGCGCGATGAGACGGGGGAGGCGGCGGTGGTGCTGATGATGGCCGACACGGACGCCGCGGCGGTGTCGGAGGCGATGCCCGCCTTCTTCCACCTCGCCGAGGACGCGCTGCGCCTGGCGCACTGAGTTCACGGGCTCGACCTCCGGTGAGGTGGGAGGTTCCCGAGCCCGTCGAGGGGACCGGGCGCGGGAGGCGCCGGCGGCGGAACCTCCCGCGCGGGCCGGTCAGGCGTCGTCGGGGTGGGGGAGGCGCTGGGCGATCTTGCTCGATGCCGCCGAGTCACGGCCGACGCCCGGTTGGAACGCCGCGATCGGATCGTCGGCGTCCACGTGCGCCTCGCCGCCGTCGGCGCCGCGCGGGGGAGAGGCGGGGGTCTTCGGGGTCTCGTCGTCGTCCCGCCCGGTGTCCTCGGTGTGGCGCGAGGCGGAGCCGCCCTCGCCCGAGCGTCGCTCGGTGAGACCGTCGGCGGCGCGCGTGCCGACGCCGGGCAGGTCGTTCTGGCTCGAGATGTTCTGCAGGCGCGCTTCGTCGTCGGGATCGATCCGCGCGGTTCCGACGGCGCCGGAGTCGGCCCCCGCGGCGCCGGCGGGGATGTCGGCGGCGAGACCGTCGGACTCGGGGATGAGGTTCTCTTCGTCGGCTCCGGGCAGGCGGTCGGCGGGAGTGTCCATGGTGATCCTTCCGTGGGTGTCAGGCCACGCTAGGTCGTCGATCGGCGGGCGGGGGCGGGGTTGCGCGCTGCTGGTTCGCGGCATCCGGCCCGATCAGGCCCCGGTGTCGGAGGGGCTGGATAGGCTCGACGGAGCTTCGAAAGGAAACCGCAATGCAGCAGCGTCCCCTCTCCCGTACCGGCCGCGAGGTCTCGGCCATCGGCCTCGGCACCTGGCAGCTCGGCGCCGACTGGGGTGATGTCAGCGAAGACGACGCGCGCGCCGTCCTGGCGGCCTCCGCCGACGCCGGCGTCACCCTCTTCGACACCGCCGACGTCTACGGCGACGGCCGGTCCGAGCAGATCATCGGGGCGTTCCTGAAGAGCCGGGATGCCGACGACATCACCGTCGCGACCAAGATGGGCCGACGTGAAGACCAGGTGCCCGAGAACTACGTGATGGAGAACTTCCGCGGCTGGCTCGACCGCTCGCGGCGCCTTCTCGACACCGAGACCCTCGACCTCGTGCAGCTGCACTGTCCGCCGTCGGCCGTCATCGACGACGACGCCACGTGGGACGCTCTCGATCAGCTGGTGTCCGAGGGGGTGATCGCCGCGTACGGCGCCTCGGTCGAGACGATGGATCAGGCTCTCTCGGCGTTGCGGCGGCCGAACCTGACCAACCTGCAGATCATCTTCAACCCCTTCCGCCTCAAGCCCCTCGACGAGGTCCTGCCGCTCGCGGCCGAGAAGAACGTCGCCGTGTTCGCGCGCGTGCCGCTGGCGAGCGGACTGCTGTCGGGCAAATACTCCCGCTCCACGACGTTCGCCGAGAACGACCACCGCTCCTACAACCGCAACGGCGAGGCGTTCGACAAGGGCGAGACGTTCTCGGGCGTCCCGTTCGACGAGGGCGTCGCCGCCGCCGACGAGCTCAAGGCGTCGCTCCCCGAGGGCGTGACGCTGCCCGCGGCGACCCTCGCGTGGATCGCCTCGCGCGAGGGTGTGACGAGCGTCATCCCCGGGGCGCGGTCGACGCAGCAGGCGACCGCCAACGCTCAGGCGGCCGACCTGCTCGACGGCGGCTTCGACCTCGACGCCTTCGACGCGCTCGTGCGCGACGTGTACGACCGCCGCCTGCGGGCCGAGATCCACCCGCAGTGGTGACAGCTGTCCGGGGGCGGATGCCACGGCATCCCGTGTCCTGAGAACGACGAAGCCGGGCCCCTCTCGGGACCCGGCTTCGTCGTTCGTGGAGCGGTCGTCAGCTGACGTCACCGCGCCAGGCGCCGGACTCGGCGCCGCGCGACTCGATGAAGGTCTTGAAGTTCTCGAGGTCCTTCTTGACGGAGTGGTCGTCGGCGCCGAGGACGGCACCGGCCTTCTCGAGCAGACCCGTGGGCTCCCAGTCGATCTGCACCGTGACGCGGGTCTCGGCGTCGGACAGACGGTGGAACGTGACGACACCGGCGTGGTTCTCGTCGCCGCCCACGCTGTTCCACGCGACGCGCTCGTCGGGGTGCTGCTCGGTGATCTCGGCGTCGAACTCGCGCTCGGCGCCGGCGATCTTCACCTTCCAGTGCGTGAGGGTGTCGCTCTTCTGCGTGATCGACTCGACGTAGCTCATGAAGTGCGGGAACTCCTCGAACTGCGTCCACTGGTTGTACGCGACGCGGACGGGAACGTCGACGTCGATGGTTTCGATGACCTGTGCCATGGTGTCCTCTTTCTCGGCGGCCGCCTCCCGCGGGAGGTCTGCCGCTTGGTGTCGATGTCTTCCGGGGCTGCCGCCAGTCTTCGCGTGGTCCCGGCGACGGCCCCCGGGGGTTGAGGGATGGGCGTTCGTGCCCTATAGGGGCGGACCGCCGCTGTTCTCGAGCCCCGCCGCCCCCGGCGCCCCCGCCCCGTTCTCCCTCGCCGATAAACGCTCTCCGTGACCAGACACGCGGTGCCGGAGCGTTTATGAGCACGGACGGCGTTTATCGCGACTCGACGAGGGGCTCGGGCGGGCGGTGTGTCGCGCTCCGCCGTCACACGAGAGCCCGGCGACCGCGGGCGGCGGAGCGGCTTTTGCGTTCTGCGTCCGACCTGTCAAGGGTCGCCGGGGGGATCGCCCGGCGACGTTGGATGGGAGACACCGCCGATCCCGGCGGTCACCGCGTCCGACGGAAGGACCCACATGAGCGACGCTTCGATCGACCCGACCCCCGACGCGACCACCCCCACGGCCGACGTCGGAATCGCGGGCGTGCAGCCGCTGCGCGACGGTGACACCTCCATCGAGCCGGACCCCGCGCTCGACCCCGCGCAGGCGGAGTGGGATGCCACGACCGCGTTGGACGAGGGTGCCGACCCCGACGACATCAACCCCGCGACGGCGACGGGTGCCGATCCGGCCGAGATCGCCGACGACGAGACCGAGATCCCCTTCGAGGATCTGCACGCCGAGTCCACGGGCACCGACTCGCAGGGCGAGGACCCCGGTGTCGTCGAGCTGGGCGAAGAGGGACAGGGCGACCTGGCTCCCGAAGACCTCTGACCCGCGCCATGATGCCCCGGCCGTGAGCAACG
>NZ_CAJYPF010000131.1 GCF_913776565.1 uncultured Microbacterium sp.
GTCGGCGGGGCCGACGATCACGTGCGCCGCGCTGAGCAGATGCCTCACGATGATCCTCCCGCGATCAGGGCGGCGCCGAGGGCGCCCGCGCGGTCTCCGAGCACGGCGGCACGCACGTCCGGAACGCGGATGCCGCCCAGACGATCGCGCAGCCGCGACGCGAGCGGGTGCAGCAGCGTGTCGCCGGCGAGCGCGAGGCCCCCGCCGATCACGACGGTGCGCGGTGCGACGACGAGCGCGAGGTGGGCGAGCGCGGTCGCGAGGACGTCCACGGCGCCGTCCCAGACGCGCGCGGCGACCGGGTCCCCGGCGGCGACGCGCGCCGCGACGCGCTGTGCGTCCGGCTCACCGGCTCGGCGTGCGATGGCGGCGGCGGACGCGACCTCTTCGACGCGTCGGCCCGCGAACGGTCCGTCGGCGAGAAGCTCCTGCCCGATCTCGCCCGCCCAGCCGTCCGACACGAGAGGGTGTCCGTCGACGAGAATCGCGGCGGCGATCCCCGTGCCGATCGGGACGAAGGCCAGGACGCCGTCCCCGTCCGCGGCGGCGCCCCACCGCGCCTCGGCGAGGGCGGCGGCGCGGACGTCGTGGCCGAGGGCCAGGGGTCGTCCGCAGCTCTCGCGGAGCATCGCGGCGAGCTCGAGCTCGCGCCAGCCGAGGTTCGCAGAAAGGATCGCGCGGCCGCGGCTCTCGTCGACGATGCCGGGGACGACCACCCCCAGGGGGAGGTCGCGCGCGTCCGGCAGATCGTCCGCCAGGCGGGCGACCGTCGCGCAGACTCCGCGTCCGTCGGGGTCGGGGGAGGGGGTGGGGGTGCGGCGCTCGAGCAGTACGCGCCCATCGCGGCGGTCGGCGATCACGGCTTTGATCGAGGTGCCGCCCACGTCGATGCCGATGGCTCTGGAGTCGATCACGCCAGGATGACAGAGCGCGTGAGCGAACGGGGGCGGTCGGGGTCGAGGCCCTTGCCGTGGGCCAGCGCGACCGCGAAACGCTGGGCGACGACGAGACGGGCCAGCGGGTCGAGGTCGTGGTCGACGAACTGCGCGCCCGTCGAAAGCACCTCGTCCGCGAGTCCCGACGGCGTGCCGCCGAGGGTCCAGACGAGGCGACCGGGCTGAGCGATCGCGATGGGACCGTGCCGGTAGTCCATCGCGGGATACGCCTCCGCCCAGAACTGCGCGGCTTCGCGCGTCTTCAGGGCCGCTTCGTTCGCGAGGCCCACCGCCCATCCCGTGGCGACGAACGAGCACTGGTCGACGCCGGTGAGCGTGTCGACGTCGATTCCCAGTGCGGTCTCCGCGTCGGCGATGGCGGGAGCGAGATCGTCGCCGAAGTGTGCGCGCAGCAGCGCGAGCGTGGTGGTGGCGAACCGCGTCTGGACGACCGACCGCTCGTCGGCGAACGCGAGCGCGACGGTGTGGTCCGCCTGGTGCGCGGCGGGGGAGTCTTCGACCGCCGTGATGACGGTGGTGCGTCCGGTGACGGTGGCGAGCAGCGTGACGACCTCGGTGGTGGTCCCCGATCGCGAGATGGCCACGACCCGGTCGTACCGCCGGTCGTGGGGGAACTCGCTCGCGGCGAAGGCGTCGCTCTCGCCCAGTCCGGCGCTCTCACGCAGGACCGCGGCCGACATGGCCACGAACCAGCTGGTTCCGCATCCGACGAAGGCGACGCGCTCGCCGGGGGCGGGCAGCGCCGACGCCACCGACGACGCGAGTCGTGCCGCGTGCGCCCAGGTCTGCGGTTGGGAGGCGATCTCGTCTTCGACGAAGGTGCGGACCATGATCCTGCTTTCGTTCCTCGGCACCAGATCACTGGTGATCGTTTGGAGGATATTTGAGCAGAAACGATCATTGCGGTCAACCGCGCGTGTGGGACGATGGCGCGGGAGGTCCGGATGAACCAGCAGCAGCGGCTCAACATCCTGCTCGAGATGGTGAGCGAACGCGGCAACGTCTCGATCGGCGACGTCAGCGAACAGCTCTCCGTCTCGACCGCCACAGCCCGCCGGGATCTCAACACCCTGGCGGAGCAGCGACTCGTCACCCGGACGCACGGGGGTGCGGCCGCGCTGGGGTCGGGCTACGAGCTCCCCCTGCAGTACAAGATCGCGCGCCAGGCCGACGCCAAGCTCGCGATCGCCCGCGCGGTCGAGAGGCTCATCCCCTCGGGAGCCACCGTGGGCATGAACGGGGGGACCACGGTCACCGAGGTGGCGCGCGCCCTCGGGCGCAGCGATCGCATGACCTCGGTCGGGGGTGAACCCGGCGTGACCATCGTGACCAACGCGTTGAACATCGCCTTCGAGTCCTCCGTGCGCGAGAACGTCAAGATCGTGGTCACCGGCGGAGTTCCGCGTCGGCAGTCCTACGAGTTGATCGGGCCCCTCGTCGGCCGCTCGCTCCAGGACTTCAGTCTCGACGTGGCGGTCCTCGGTGTGGACGGGCTGACCGCCGAGTTCGGGGCGACGACCCTCCACGAGGGGGAGGCCGATGCGAGCAGACAGATCTCGCGACTCGCGCGTCGCGTCGTCGTCGCCGCGGATCAGACGAAGATCGGGCGGAGCACGTTCGCGCGGATCTGCGCCCTCGACGACGTCGACGTACTCGTGACCGACGGGGTCCTGCCGGCCCGGATCGCCGCACAGTTCGACAAGGCCGGCGTCGAGGTGGTCGTCGCGCCTCTGCGCTGAGCTGCTCGCGGCCGAGGGAGAGGGGCGGACCGTTCGCGTTCTCGCGGACGATGCATCCCCGAACGGTCCTCGCGCAGGTGAGTGATCTTCGTTGCGCTCCGCCGTGAATCTCACCCGTGAGGTGAGAGCGGTGTTTCGTCTGCGTTGCATCCGGCGCGGGATCTTGCGTGCGTACCCTCATCGCAGCAATGTCGGTTCATGCACGTTTACCGCACAAGGATGACAAAAACGCTCACCGCGTGCATGATGGACCGCATGCACACCGCCGTGGAGATCTCATGACCGTCGACGCCGCCGTATCCGACGGGCCCCGCGTCGCCGTGATCGGTGTCGGCGCCCGCAGCGTCATCGCCCTGCACGTGCCGCAGGCCTACCCGGGTGCCCGGCTCGTCGCGACGGTCGACCCCTCTCCGCGGGGGCGTGAACGCAGCGCCCGCATCTTCCCCGGCCTCCCGGTGTTCGACGACGTGGCGGGCTTGCTGACGGCGGGACGAGTGGATGCCGCGATCGTCACGGCGCCCGACGACACGCACGCCGACATCGCCGAGCAGCTGCTGGGAGCGGGCGTCGCCGTCTACCTCGAAAAGCCCCTCGCGACCACGCTCGCGGACGCCGACCGGGTCCTCGAAGCCGCGGTCGCGGCGCGGGGCGTCCTCTACGTGGGTCACAACTTCCGGCACGCGGCGGTGGTGCGGCTGATGAAGCAGGTCATCGACCGTGGGGAGATCGGTGAGGTCAAGACCGTCTGGGTACGTCACTTCGTCGGGAACGGCGGCGATTACTACTTCAAGGACTGGCACGCCGACCGGTCCCGTACCCACACGTTGCTGCTGCAGAAGGCGAGCCACGACATCGACGTCGTCCACTACCTCAGCGGGGGTTTCACACGTCGCGTCGTGGGCATGGGCGATCTGATGGTCTACGGAGATCTGGCCGATCGCCGGGATCGCAGCGACGAGACGATGCCCGACTGGTTCTCGTTCGACAACTGGCCGCCGAGGTCGGCGACCGGGTTGCATCCGGTCATCGACGTCGAGGACGTCTCGATGATGATGATGACGCTCGACAACGGCGTGCTCGCGAGTTACCAGCAGTGCCACTTCACGCCCGACTACTGGCGCAACTACACGGTGATCGGGACCGAGGGGCGCCTGGAGAACATCGGCGACACCGCGGGCGGTCGTGTCCAGGTCTGGAACAGACGACGCGGGTGGGACGTCGAGGGCGACCTTCGCTACGAGATCGACGGAGTCGCCAGCGGCCACGACGACGCCGACCGCGCCACGTTGCGGGAGTTCCTCGAGCACGCCTTCCTCGGTCGTCCGACCGTCGTGTCGCCCCTCGCCGCACGCGCCGCCGTCGCAGCCGGGGCGCTCGCCGCCGACTCGTTGCGCGACGGCTCGCGCCCGCGCGACGTCCCCGCCCTGCCCACCCCCGTCGTGGAGTACTTCTCCGCGCCCACCCCGCAGTGATCCGAAAGGAACGACCGATGACCCACCTCCGCCGCGGCCGACGTGCACTCACCGCTCTCGCCCTCGCCGGCGCCCTGTCCCTCGTGGCCACCGCCTGCAGCGGCGGCGGCTCCGGACCGGCGCAGCCGGCGGCGTACTCGCCACCGCCGTCCGATCTCACCGCGACCATCACCTACGGGCTGTGGGATCAGACCCAGGTGGATGCCATCCAGGACAGCCTGGCCGGGTTCAAGAAGGAATACCCGAACATCACCGTCAATCTCAGTGTCACGCCCTTCAGCGAGTACTGGACCAAGCTGCAGACGCAGGCGTCGAGCAAGACGCTGCCGGACGTCTTCTGGATGAACGGACCCAACATCCAGCTGTACGCCAAGAACGGCCAGCTCGAACCGATCACCGGCGCCATCCAGGCGGGCGACATCGATCCCGCGAACTACCCCCGCGCGCTCACCGACCTCTACACCGTCGACGGCGTCTCGTACGGCGTGCCCAAGGACATGGACACCATCGGGGTGTGGATCAACAAGCGGCTGTTCCAGGATGCCGGCATCCCGCTGCCGTCCGCCGACTGGACGTGGGATCAGTTCCAGTCGACCGCCGACGCGCTGTCGAAGGCGCTCGCCGCACAGGGCGCCTACGGGGCGGCGGGCGGAATGGACGGGCAGACCACGTATTACAACACCATCATGCAGGCCGGTGGCGAGGTGCTGAGCGATGGCACGTCGGGATACGACACGCCCGCGGCGAGAAAGGGCATCCAGTTCTGGACCGACCTGATCGCCTCGGGGGGATCACCCACGATCGCGCAGCTCACCGACACCTCCGCCGACCAGTGGTTCACCTCCGGCAAGCTCGCCATGTACTGGGGCGGCAGCTGGTTCCGTTCGGCCCTGAAGGACGTTCCGTTCTCCTCCGACATCACCGTGCTGCCGCTGCCCACGGGGGTGCAGAAGGCGACCGTCATCCACGGCGTCGCCAACGTGGTCTCGGCCACGTCGCCGAACAAGCAGGCCGCGCAGGCACTGCAGGTCTACCTGTCGGGTGAGCAGGCGCAGAAGGCGCAGGGTGCGTACGGGTCGATCATCCCGGCGTTCCAGGGCACGCAGGACGCCTTCGTCCAGTCGATGCCGCAGGCCGACCTGCAGGTCTTCCTCGACGCCGTCTCGTACGCGCAGCCCCTGCCCGTGAGCGCCAACACCGCCGCGTGGAACTCGCTCGAATCGGAACTTCTCCCGCAGGCGTTCTCGGGTCAGCGGCCGGTCGCAGACGTCACCGCGGAACTGGCTCAGAAGATGGATGCCGCTCTGCAGAAGGCGACTCCGTGAGCGTGATCGAGCATCCCGTCGTCGTCCCCGCCGCCCGCTCGGGCGGCGGGGACGCCCGGCCGCGTCGCCCGAGGACATCGCGCGACGGCGTCTGGGCGCTGTTGTTCATCGGTCCGCTGCTGAGCGGCGTCGCGATGTTCTACCTCTGGCCGATCGTGCAGACGGCGGGTTTCTCCTTCACCAGCTTCGGCGTCTTCGGCGGGATCTCGTTCGCGGGGCTCGAGAACTACGCGCGGCTCTTCGCCGAACCCGACTTCTACCTCTCGCTGGGCAACACCCTCGCGTACACCGCGATCGTGCTGCTCGGTGTGCCGATCGCCGTGATCCTGGCGAGCCTGCTGAACCTGCCGGGTCTGCGTCTGGCCGCGATGTACCGGGTGCTGTTCTTCCTGCCCTACGTCGCGATGCCCACCGCCATCGCGTTCGTCTGGCGCATCATCTTCAACGGAGACTTCGGCCTCGTCAACCACGCGCTCTCCCTCATCGGCATCCGCGGTCCCTATTGGGTGAGCACGCCGGGATTCGCGATCGTCGCGGTGGCGGTCGTGGGACTGTGGAGCTCGCTCGGTTTCGCCATGATCGTGCTGGCCGCGGGGCTCAAGACCATTCCGCCGGAGCTCTACGAGGCGGCGGCCCTCGACGGAGCGGACGCGGGGCGCCAGTTCCGCAGCATCACGGTGCCCCTGCTGACGCCCAGCATCTTCTTCGTGACGATCGTCACCGTGATCTCGTCGTTCCAGCTGTTCGATCTGCTCTACGCGATCCTCGGCACGACGGCGACCAACTCGACGCTGCCGCAGAGCATGTCGCTGGTCTACTACTTCTACCAAGCCGGCTTCGTCGACAACGAGAAGGGCTACGCGGCCGCGGTCGCGATGGTCATCTTCGCGATCATCGGCGTCGTGACCTTCATCCAGTTCCGCGTGCAGAGACGGTGGGTGCACAATGACTGACTCCCGTTCGGCGACGCGGACGCTCGTGCTGCCGCGAGCGGCCGGGGGCCGCGACCGGCGCGCCACGGCTGGCGCCCGGCACGGTCGGGCGCACGTCGTGGCGCACCTCGTGCTGGGCATCGGAGCGCTGATCATGGCGTTCCCGTTCTTCTGGCAGATCGTGATGTCTCTGTCCACGAACGCGCAGGTGCAGAGCGTGACCCCGGTGTTCTGGCCGGGTCAGGTGCAGTGGGGCAATTACGTCGAGGTGTTCGACCGCCTGCCGTTCTTCTCGCAGTTCGGCACGTCCGTGCTCATCACGGTGATCCGCACCGTCGCGCAGCTCGTGCTGTGCACGATGGCGGGGTACGCCTTCGCCCGTCTGCGCTTCCGGGGTCGGGGCGTCCTTCTGGGCGTCGTGCTGTCGATCCTCATGGTGCCCTCGCAGGTCTATCTGCTGTCGCAGTACCAGCTGATCCAGGGTCTCGGTCTTCTCAACAGCGTGGGGGGACTCGTGTTGCCCGGGCTCTTCAGCGCGTTCGGCACGTTCCTCATGCGCACCGCCTTCCTCGCGATGCCGGACGAGCTCGAAGAGGCGGCGCGGCTGGACGGGGCGAACACGTGGCAGATCTTCTCGCGCATCATGCTGCCGCTGGCGACGCCGACCATGAGCGTCCTCGCGATCACGACCGTCCTGTGGTCGTGGAACGAACTGCTGTGGCCGCTCGTGGTGACCAGCTACACCGCGCAGATGCCGCTGTCGGCGGGGTTGGCGACCCTGCTGAGCGACCGCACCACCGACTACCCCGTCGCGATGGCGGCGAGCCTGCTCGCGATGGCGCCGGTGCTGATCATGTTCGTCGTCCTGCAGCGACGCGTGATCGACGGGCTGGCGTCGTCGGGACTCAAATGAGGCGGGACGCGACCGCCCTCGGTCCTGCCGCGCCCCGCTGCGCGGGTGAGATCGCGGACCGCGGCGGGTGATCTCCGCTCTCTCCGCGGTGCACGGACCGTCCCCGTCGGGCGGCCGACGCGTGCGCGCGAGCGGTGTCACCCGCGTCGGGCGGCTCGCGCCCTCGCCGGCACCCCCGCGGATGCATGCGAGACTCCCGCCTCACGGATGTCGCCGTTCTCCCCTCCGACCGCCGACCGCTGCGACGACGTCGTCGGCCGATCCCGCCCCCTGATCCGCTCTCATCGCCACCCGAGGACACCGCAATGCCGCCTTCTCTCCCCGCCCGTCTCGGTCTGGCCGGCCTCGTCGCCGGGGCCGTCCTCGCGACGGCGACGGTGCTGCCCGCCTCCGCCGCCCCCGACCCCGCCGTCGTCACCTACGCCGAGGACCCGGGCATCATCGCCAACCCCGCGCGCGGGTGGTATCACCACACCGAGACGCACTCGTATCCGGATGGCTCGGGGTGGTCCCCGCTCGACCCCTCGGAGCTCGCCGGTCTTCGCACCCAAGGCGTGACACAGGTGCTGCGCGTGGTGTACCTCGAACGCTACGTCGATCAGGACCTCGACTCGACGGTGATGGACGCGCTCGAGAAGGACTTCGCCACGGCCCGCGCGGCCGGGATGTCCGTCATCCTCCGGTTCGCCTACGCCCAAGGCGGAGACTGGCCCTACAGCCCGCCCTACGGCGACGCCACCCCCGAGCGGGTCCTGTCCCACATCTCCCAGCTGACACCGCTGCTGCGTGAGAACGCCGACGTCATCGCCGTCGTGCAGCAGGGCTTCATCGGCCTCTGGGGCGAGGGGTACTACACCGACCACTTCGTCGCCGATCCCGCTGATCCGGGCACGGTCACGGATGCCGACTGGCTGCAGCGCGACCGCGTGGTCGACGCCCTCCTGGCGGCCCTTCCCCCCAGCCGCATGGTCCAGGTACGTACGATGCTCATGAAGCAGCAGGCGCTGGGCACGAGCAGCGGAACGGCCGGTGCGCTCACCTCGGCGCAGGCATACGACGGATCGGACGCGGCGCGGATCGGGCATCACAACGATTGCTTCCTCGCATCTCCCGACGACTTCGGCACCTTCCTGTCCGACCCGCTCTCGCTCGATCAGGACTACCTCGCTCAGGACACGCGCTTCGTCCCGATGGGCGGCGAGACGTGCGCCGTGAACCCGCCGCGGTCGCAGTGGCCCTCGGCGGCGGACGAGATGCAGAAGTACCACTACAGCTTCCTCAACGAGGACTACAACCGCGACGTCCTGTCGTCGTGGGGGCAGGACGGCATCGACACCGCCGCTCGACGTCTGGGGTACCGCTTCGTCCTCGAGAGCTCGCGCGTCGTCGACGGCGCGGCCGCATCGGTCTCGATCACGCTGCGCAACGACGGGTGGGCGGCGCCGTACAACCCACGTCCGGTCCAGCTCGTCCTCACCGGGGCGAGCGGATCCGTCGTCATCCCGCTCGACAGCGATGCACGCACCTGGGCGCCCGGTGAGCGGATCGTCCTGAATGTGCCGTTGGTCGGGGTGGCGCCGGGCGACTATCACGTGTCGCTCGCGTTGCCCGCCCCCGAGCCGTCGATCGCCGGCGATCCGCGGTACGCGATCCGCATGGCCGACCTCGGGACGTGGGATGCCGCGACCGGCCGCAACGACCTTCAGCAGGTCGTGCACGTCGTCGGCGCCGTCCCGCCGCCCATCGAGCCGTCGGTGCCATCGGTACCGTCGGCGCCGCCGGTGCCGAGCGCCCCTGCCTCCGGAGGCGACGCGTCGCCCGCCGTCGTCGCCCCCGTCGCATCCGCCTCGCCCTCGATCGCACCGCCCGCCTCGGCGGGCCGTCGCCTCCCCGCCACCGGCGCCGAGCCCTCGCTGCCCGCCGCGGTCCTCGCGGCTGTGCTGCTCGTCGGCGGCGGTGCGGCATGGTTGGGTGCGCGGCGACGGCGCCGGGTCGGGTGAGCCCGCGCACGCCGACCGCGCGAGCAGGACGGGGCCCGGATGCCATGGCATCCGGGCCCCGTCGTCGATCGCCCTCGACTCAGCCGAGCAGCGGCACCGCCCCCACGAGCACGCCGACCGCCAGCATGACCAGCGACACGACCGTCGCGCGCCACAGGACCTTCTTGTGGTGATCGCCGAGGTTGACCCCCGCGAGCGACACGAGAAGCAGGATCGCCGGCACCAGCGGGCTCTGCAGGTGCACGGGCTGACCGGTGATCGACGCGCGGGCCATCTCGACCGGTGCGATGCCGTAGTTCGCGGCGCTCTCGGCGAGAACCGGGAGGATGCCGAAGTAGAAGGCGTCGTTCGACATGAAGAACGTGAACGGGATCGACAGCACACCGGTGATGACGGCCAGGAACGGACCCATCGACGAGGGGATCACCTGCGTGATCCAGTCGGCCATCGCGGTGACCATCCCGGTGCCGTTGAGCACACCCACCAGGACGCCGGCCGCGAGCACCATCGACACCACGCCGACGATGCTGGGCGCGTGGGCGACGATCTCGTCGGCCTGCGAGCGCAGCTTCGGGAAGTTCACGATGAGAGCGAGGGCGGCTCCCACCATGAACACGAACGCCAGCGGGAACAGGTCCATGACCAGCAGCACCATGACCGCGACGGTGAGGGCGAGGTTGAACCAGATCAGCTTGGGGCGCAGCGTCGCCCGGTTGGGGTCGAGCATGGTGTCGGCCATCGCCGTGTCGGCGGCCTCGACCAGCTGCGGGGCGGCGACGGCCCCCTGACCACCGCGGACGGTGACCACGTTGCCGGTGCGCAGCGACGCGAGGGCGCCGGGCTTGTGCTCCGCGCCGCGGAAGATCTTCGGCGCGCCCAGGCGTCCGAATCCGCCGGGGCCGTCGATCTTGGCGGTGTCGATCGAGCCGGCGAGACGTTTGCGCTCGGACAGACCGAGGAACCACGCGAAGGCGAGGGCGACGACCAGGCCGGCCAGCAGCGAGGGGATCATCGGGACGAAGACGTCGGTGGGCTGCAGGCCCAGGGCGGTCGCGGCGCGGACGGTCGGTCCGCCCCACGGGACGATGTTGAGCGTGCCGTTCATCAGCCCCGCGACGCAGGTCAGGACCACGGGACTCATGCCCAGGCGCAGGTACAGCGGCAGCATCGCCGAGGTCGTGATGATGAAGGTCGTGGACCCGTCGCCGTCGAGCGAGACGGCTCCGGCGAGGATGGCCGTGCCGAGCACGATCTTCGCCGGGTCGTCGCCCAGGAAGCGCGTGATCACGCGGATGAGCGGGTCGAACAGGCCGACGTCGATCATGATGCCGAAGTACATGATGGCGAACAGCAGCAGGGCGGCGGTCGGAGCCATCTTGCCGATCGCGTCGATCACCATGTCGCCCAGGCCGAAGCCGGCGCCGGCGATCAGGCCGAACACCGTGGGCACGATGATCAGGGCGACCATGGGGGTCATACGCCGCGTCATGATCAGCGCCATGAACGACAGGACCATGAGGAAGCCGAGGGCGACGAGCACGCCGTCGGCGGGCGTGTAGGCCACCGCGTACTCTTCGGCCTCAGCCGCAAGGATCAGGGGGGTCATCGCGACTCCTTCGTCGTGGATGCCGGCGCGGGGCGCGCCGTCGATGCGGTGACACTACGCAGGCCGGGGTCGACCGCGCGCGCTTGCTCGCATTGAGGGGCGTTGTGCGCGTACCGTGTGTTCTGCGCATTTCGCGCACGCGTCCGAGGTTGCCGCCCCGCACGTCGACGATGCCGAGTCCCGGAGGTGCGCGTGCGTTTCGCCACGAGGATGCTCGTCGTCCAGGTCGCCACGCAGCTGGTGGTCGTCGCGGTGTGCACCGCGGTGTTCGCCTGGCTGGGGATCCAACAGCTCAAGGCCGAGGCCGATTCGTCCGCCCTGAACATCGCCCGGTCCGTCGCGGAAGCTCCCGATGTCCGCGTCCTGGTGGCCGCATACTCCGCCGATCCGGGCACCCCCGCGGCGTCGGAGCTGCGCGGGGGAGCGCTCCAGCAGTACGCCGCCGACGTCACCAGCCGGACGCGGGGGCTGTTCGTCGTGATCACCGACGACCACGGCATCCGTCTCGCCCATCCGGACCCGGATCGGCTCGGTCAGGTGGTGAGCACGAGTTTCGCGGACGCGCTGGCCGGGCGCGAGGTCGTCACGTGGGAGACCGGCACGCTGGGGGAGTCGGCGCGCGCGAAGGTTCCCGTCTATCCGCCGGACGGTGGTGCGCCGGTGGGCGAGGTGAGCGTGGGATTCGAACGGGCGAGCGTCTTCGACGACCTCCCCGCGCTGATCGGCGGCATCGCGATCGCGGTCGCACTCGCCGTGGCGATCGGCGCGGTCGTCGCGCTGCTGATGCGCCGTCGCCTCGAGCGACTGACCCTCGGGGTCCAGCCCGAGGAGCTCGTTGCCCTCGTGCAGACGCAGACCGCCGTTCTCGACGGCGCCGACGAGGGTGTCCTCGCGTGCGACGACGCCGGGTTCGTCCGCGTGTGCACCGCGACCGCCGAGCGGCTGCTGGGGATCGCGGATGCCGTGGGACGCCCCGTCGACGCGCTCGGACTCCCGTCCGCGGTGACGGCTGCGCTGTCGCGGGTCGGTTCCTCGGCGGGACTGCCCCTGGGCGACCGCGTCGTCTTCGTCGACGTGCGCCCGGTCCGCCGCGGCGCACGGACCCTCGGTCGGGTTGCCGTGCTGCGCGACCGCACCGACGTCATGGCGCTGTCGGGCCGACTCGACAGCGTGCGCGCGATGGGCGACGCGCTGCGCGTGCAGCGTCACGAGAACGCCAATCGACTGCACGCCGCCGTCGGGCTGCTCGACGCCGGGCGCGTCGACGAGGCCCGCGCCTTCCTCGCCGACCTGGTGGACCGGGGATCGGTGGATTGGGCCGTCCCCGGCATCGACCTCGTCGACGACGCGATGCTGCAGTCCTTCCTGGGCGCCAAGGCGCTCTCCGCGCGCGAACGCGGGGTGGTGCTGCGCATCGCCGACGACACGTTCTCACGCACCCCGATCGACGAGGTCGAGGACGTCGTGGCGGTGCTCGGCAACCTCATCGACAACGCGGTGACCGCCGCGGCATCCGCCCCGCCGCCCCGCGTCGTCGAGGTGAGCGTCCTCGACGACGCCGACGCCGTCGTCGTGACGGTGTCCGACTCGGGTCGGGGCATCGCCGACGTCGACGCGATCTTCGCCCCCCGCGACCGCGGGGACGACCTGGACGCCGTGCACGGCCTGGGCATCGGCCTTCCCCTCTCGCGGGAGTTCGCACGGCGCCGCGGTGGCGAGGTGTGGGTCGTCGACCCGGGTGGTGCGGGGCACGGCGCGGTCGTGGCGGCCCGGCTGCCGGGCGTGCGACACCGGGCGGGTGCGACGGTTCGAGAGGGGGAGGGCGCGTGAGCGGCATCCGGGTTCTGGTGGTCGACGACGATTTCCGTGTGGCGGGACTCCATCGCGACGCGGTCGCCGCGCGGGCGGGGTTCATCGCCCTGGAACCGACGCGCACGATCGGCGAGGCGCGCGCCGCGGTCGCGGCCCACGCCCCCGACCTGGTGCTGGCCGACGTGTACCTGCCCGACGGGGACGGGATCGAATTCGTGCGCTCCCTCGACGCGGACGCGTTCGTGCTGTCGGCGGCGACGGATGCCGCGACCGTGCGCCGCGCGTTCTCGGCAGGGGCCCTCGCCTACCTCGTCAAGCCGTTCGACACCCGTGTGCTCGCGGAGCGCCTCGACCGCTTCGCCCGCTACCGCAACCTGCTCGCCGGCGGGCGGCCCCTGTCGCAGGACGACGTGGACCGCGCGGCATCCGTCATGCGCGGAGAGCGCGAGGGGCCCTCGCTGGCGCGATCGACGACGGAGCAGAGCGTGCTCGCCGCGCTCGGGGCGGACGAGGCCTCGGCGGCAGAGGTCGCCGAGCGCATCGGCGTCTCGCGCGCCACGGCGCAGCGCCACCTGACCGCCCTCGCCGAGCGGGGCGTCGTCCAGGTGGGTCTGCGCTACGGCAGCACGGGACGGCCCGAGCACCGATTCCGCGCCGGGCGCTGACGCCGCGGCGCGCGGGAGGTACCTGAGCCCGACGGAGCCACCGGGCGCATCGGCTCAGGCCTCGAAGACCGCCCATCCCCGCGGTCCGAGCTCGACGTGCCCGTCGGTCAGGTGCCCGTCGCCGGCGACGCGCTCGCGCGCGTCCGCAGCCGGGAGCGACACCGGGTCCGCGCCGATGTTCAGGGTCACGACGACGGCATCGTCGCCGACGGCGGTACGCAGGGCGATCGCGGTGTTCGCGACCTCGATCACGTCGGTGTGGGCGCGCCAGAGCCAGGGTTTGCGCCGGCGCAGGGCGATCAGCGCGCGATGCGCCTCGAGGATCGCCTCGTCCGCGTCGTGCACCAGCGCGGGGGATGCCGGGAACTCCGGCCGCACCGCGTCGTCGCCGCCCTCGCGCTCCTCCTTCACGCCGGTCCACCCGAACTCGTCACCCGCGTAGACCGAGGGCGTCCCGGCGACCGTGAACAGCACCGCCAACGCGTGCGGGACGAGGTCGGGACCGACCGCGGTCGCGATGCGGGTGACGTCGTGATTACCGACGAAGGTCTGCGGGGCGAAGGTCGTGAGCAACTCGTCGTGCCGCTCGATCGCGTGGCTGAGTTCGAAGAGATTCGCGTCCGAGATGCCGTGCCAGATGCCCTGCCACAGCTCGTACTGGGTGAGGGCGTCCATCGTCGAGCTCCGCACGATGTCCGCGGCATCGCCGTGGATCACCTCGCCGAGGAACCACGCGTCGCCGAAGCGCTCGCGCACGCGGGGGAGCACCTCGGCCCAGAACGCGGTCGGCACCGCGTAGGCGGCATCCAATCTCCATCCGTCGATGCCGCGCTCGAGCCAGTGGCACATGATCTCGACGACCATGTCGGCCACCGCGGGAGACGAGTGGTCCAGGGTGACGAGGGCGTCGTGGCCCTCGAAGACGTCGGCCTGGAAGCGTCCGTCGACCCAGCGGCCGCGGATCAGCGGTGACGACTCCTCGGTCATCGATCGCACGGCCGGGTGAGCGCGACCGACGTGGTTGAACACCCCGTCGAAGAGCACGCGGATGCCGCGTCGACGGGCCTCGGCGAGCAGGCGATCGATGTCGCCGTCGTCGCCCAGCCGGGGGTCGATGCGGAGGTGATCGACGGTGTCGTAGCCGTGGGTCTCGGAGGCGAACACCGGCCCCAGGAGCAGACCGTTCAGGCCGAGCCCGATGACGTGATCGAGCCACGCCTCGAGCCGGTCGAGGCGGTGCACGAGCTCGGCATCCGTGTCGACACCGTCGCGGATGGGCGCCCCGACGAAGCCGAGCGGGTAGACGTGCCACCACATGACGTGTTCGGGCCACGCGGGCATGAGACCTCCTGCGCCCGGGGGTCGTCTCGGACATCTCGACGGTATCCACCGTCGCACCGGTCGGCGCAGGGGTTGCCGCGGCGGCGGGTGCGGGTCAGGCGCGCGAGCGCGCGGCGGGCAGGGCGAACGCCGGCAGATCGAGCGCCTGCCCACGGGCCGCGTCGACGGCGGCGGCGACCGCGCCGATCGAGACGATGTCGGCGCCGAGGGTCGACCCGGTGATCCAGGGGGCCGGCAGGTCGAGCGCCCGGGGGAGCGCATCGCGCGCCGCGGCGATGATGGGCGCGGCCCCGGCGGCGATGGCTCCCGAGACGATCACGCGGTCCACGTCGAAGAGGCTGCCGAACATCCCCACGACGCCGGCCAGGGCGGAGCCCACTTCGCGCGCGACGGCGAGGGCGCCCTCGTCGCCGGCGGCGGCCAGATCGAGCACGGTCTTGGCATCCACCTCGTCCGGGGCGAGACGACGCAGTGCGCTGTCCGGGGGCAGCGTCCCGGCGGCGCGTGCGGCCAGCGCAGCGGTGACGCATCGAGGAGCGAGCCCCTCGGCGCTGCCGACGCCCTCGACGTGGTCGAACGCCACGGTCTCTCCCGCTCCGCCGTGCTTGCCGCGCAGCAGGCGCCCGTCCAGGTGGATGCCGGCGCCGAAGCGTTCTCCGGTGAGCAGGGCGACGAAGTCGTCGCAGCCGATGGCCGCGCCGCGCGCGTGTTCGGCGATCGCGGCCAGCGACGCGTCGTTCTCGACGCGGACGATGGGGGACCACGCGGCGAAGCTGTCGACGAATCCGGGGTTCATCCGCTCCCAGAACCGGTCGTAGTGCACGGGGGAGCGGCCGTCCCGGTCGACGGGGGCGGGGACGCCCACGCACATCGCGACGATGTCGGCGCGGGCGCGCTGCGCGCGCGTGAGGGTGGCGGCCACCGTGGTCTCGGCCGCGCGTCGCCGTCGGTCCGGGGAGTCGCGCTCGGGGTCGACGGTCAGGCGCGATGTCGCGAGCACGTCGCCGCGAAGGTCGGCGACGGCGGCGGTGATGTGGCCGCGACCGGCGTCGACGCCGACGACGACCCCGGCGTCGGCGCGGAAACCGAAGCGGCGCGCAGGACGCCCTTTGGAGTACTCGCCGACGGCCCGGGCGTTCGGCATCTCGCTCAGCAGACCGCGCTGGGTCAGCTCGTCGAGCACGTCGATCGCGGTGGAGCGGGTCAGCCCGACTCCGGCGATCACGTCGCTGGCGGTGAAGGCGTCCGTCGACCAGGCCAGGCGCAGGACCGCGTCGAGGCTGTGGCGCCGCAGCGACGGGGTCGTCGTGGCATCCATCGGCACGTTCCGACCTCCTCGATTCGTCGTGCGGGCGAGTCTTGACCGCGGTGCGGTCCGATGCAATACTGCCTGCACGACATTGATTTGGCGACTAGATTTAGTCCCCGATACAACATATTCGCAGTGCGGCGGAGGAGGAACCAGGTGTCGATGAAGACCAGAGCGGTAAGGCGGTGGGTCGCCGCGACCGCGGTGGGGGTGCTCGGGGCGGGTCTGCTCGTCGGCTGCTCCGCCGACGGACGCGAGACCATCCGCTTCACCTTCAGCAAGCGTGAGGCGCTGACATTCATGAACGACGTGGTCGCCCGATACAACGCCTCGCAGGACAAGGTGCGGGTCGAGATGGACGCCTCGGGCGTCGACGTCGTCTCAGCCAGCTTCGTTCGCGGCAACCCGCCCGACATCATGCTCGCCAACTACAACTACGAGGTCGCCCGCTTCGTGCAGCGCTGCGCGCTGAGCGACCTCGGCGACACCGCCGCCGCGGCCAGCGTCCGCGAGGACCTGCAGCCGCTCATGAACCAGTACGGCTCGTGCGAGGGACGCACGAGCGCCCTGCCGTACTCGGTGATGGCGGCATCGGTGATCTACAACACGCAGATCTTCGACCAGCTCGGCCTCTCGGTCCCCACCACGTGGGACGAGCTCATCCGGGTGTCCGACACGCTGAAGCAGAACGGCATCACACCCTTCTACGGCACCTTCAAAGACGACTGGACCGTCGCCCAGGGCTGGTACGACTACGCGGTCGGAGGCTCCCTCGACGTCGTCGACTTCTTCGACTCCCTCGCCGCCGAGGGCGACCAGGTCGGCCCCGACTCGACGGTCTCGTTCGCCAAGGACTTCACCGAGCCGATGCAGCGCATGCTCGACCTGGCGGAGAACTACACCAACGCGGATGCCGAGAGCCGCGCCTACGGCGACGGCAACCTCGCCTTCGCCCAGGGCGAGGCGGCCATGTACCTGCAAGGGCCGTGGGCCCTCGGCGAGATCGCCAAGACCTCGCCCGACCTGCCCGTGGGGACGTTCCCTCTTCCGATGACCGACGACCCCGCCGACCTCAAGGTCCGCGTCAACATGGACCTCGCGGCCATCATCCCCGAGGCCTCCCGGCACCAGGACGCCGCGCGCGACTTCCTCGAGTACCTCTATCAGCCCGAGGTGATCGAGGCCTACAACGAGTCGCAGCTCGGCTTCGCGCCGACCACGGACGCGCCCTCGCCGAGCGACCCGCGCGTGGCCGGGATGATCCCCTCCTACGACGAGGGGCGCATCTACCAGGGCGCCTCGGTGCTGGTGCCCAAGACCATCCCCACCTTCAGCTACGCCCAGGCGATGATCTTCGGCGCCTCGCCCGAGAGCACCCTGCGCACCATGGACGAGGACTGGTCGCGCCTGGCGTTCCGCCAGCCCCCGGCTTCGACGAACGACGCCGCTGGCGAGGAGGCCGCGCGATGACCACGACCACGACCATCGTGACGGGCGGCAAGGCGACCGCGCGTCGCAGCACCCGCCGCGTCGAGCCGATCTACTACCTGTTCCTGCTGCCGACGCTCGCGCTGTTCACCCTGGCGATCACGATCCCCGGGATGATCGGCATCTTCTTCAGCTTCACCGACTCGATCGGGCTGGGGGAGTGGAACTTCACCGGGCTGACCAACTACATCGCGATCTTCAGCGACCCGGCGATCCTCCAGGCGTACCTGTTCACGTTCGGCTTCTCCATCGCCACCGTGATCGTCGTCAACGTGGCGGCCTTCCTGCTCGCGGTGGGGCTGACGGCACGGATCCGTTTCATCAAGGCGCTGCGGACCGTGTTCGTCATCCCGATGGTCATCTCGGGCATCATCATCGCCTACGTCTTCAATTTCCTGTTCAGCAACTCGGTCCCCGAGGCCGGAGCCGCTCTCGGCATCCCGTGGCTGGAGACGAGCCTGCTCGCCAACCCCGACCTCGCCTGGGTCGCCATCGTGATCGTCACCGCGTGGCAGGCGATCCCGGGCACGCTCCTGATCTACATCGCGGGGCTGCTCGCGGTGCCCGGCGACGTCTACGAGGCCGCGGGCCTGGACGGCGCGAGCAAGACGCAGCAGCTTCTGCGCATCACCCTGCCCCTGGTCGCCGGATACGTGGTCATCAACGTCATCCTCGGCTTCAAGGGATTCCTCAACGCGTACGACATCATCGTGGGCCTCACCGGAGGAGGACCCGGCACCGCCACCCGCAGCGTCGCGATGTCGATCATCCTCGGCTTCAACGGAGGCGACTACGCCTACCAGATGGCCAACGCCGCGCTCTTCTTCGTCGTCGCCGTCGTCATCTCGCTGCTGCAGCTGTCGGTCACCCGCGGAAGGAACACCCTGTCATGACCGCTCTCAATCAGCCCGCGCTCGCTTTCGAGCAGGCCGAGCTCACCGTCCCCGACCGCACGCGTCCCGATGCCCCGCGTCGCCGCACTCGCCGGGTCGGCAGCGAGCGCACCAACTGGTCGACGACGACCATCCTGATGCTCTGCTCGCTGACCGTTCTGCTGCCGCTGTACGTCACGGTCTCGATGGCGTTGAAGAGCGGCGCCCAGGTCGTCGACGGGAATGCGTTCTCGTTCCCCTCCCCGATCAGCTTCGACGGCTTCGTGCAGGCGTGGACCCTGACGAAGTTCCCGGTGGGGCTCGCGATGTCTCTGCTGGTCACGGCCGGCACGGTCGCCGCCACCATCATCCTCGCCGCGTTCGCGTCCTACGCGATCGCCCGCAACTGGGAGCGCAAGCTCTTCCGGTACTCGTTCTTCTACCTGCTCGCGGCGATGTTCATCCCCTTCCCGGTGATCGCCCTGCCGCAGATCCAGTTGACCGGTCGCCTCGGACTGGACAACCCGTTCGGGGTGATCATCCTCGCCACGATGTTCCAGCTGAGCTTCAGCGTGCTGCTGTTCACGGCGTTCCTGCGCTCGATCCCCCTGGAGCTCGAAGAGAGCGCCCGCATCGACGGGGCGACGACGTGGCAGACGTTCTGGCGGCTCATCTTCCCCCTGCTCGCGCCGATGAGCGCGACGGTCGGCATCTTCGCGTTCCTCTACGCGTGGAACGACTTCATGATGCCCTCGCTCATCATCAGCGACCCGGCACTGCAGACGCTCCCCGTCCGGCAGAACCTGTTCCAGACGCAGTTCAGCAACAACTACAACGTCGCCTTCGCCTCGTACCTCATGGCCATGGCTCCCGCGATCGTCGCCTACCTGTTCACCCAGCGCTGGGTGATGGCCGGTGTGACGCAGGGCGCCGTCAAGGGCTGACCGACCACCCCCTCGAAAGGACAACCGTGACCACCGTCGCACCCTCCCCGCACGCCCGCGACCTCTCCGACGCCCCCGACTGGTGGCGCCAGGCCGTGGTGTACCAGGTCTATCCCCGCAGCTTCGCCGACACGAACGGCGACGGTCTGGGCGACATCCCCGGCATCACTTCGCGGGTTGCGTACCTCGCCGAATTGGGGGTGGATGCCGTCTGGCTCAGCCCCTTCTACCCCTCGGCCCTCGCCGACGGCGGCTACGACGTGGCCGACTACCGCGACGTCGACCCGCGGCTGGGGACCCTGGCCGACATGGACGAACTCATCGCGCAGCTGCACGCGCACGGCATCCGCGTCGTCGTCGACATCGTGCCGAACCACACCTCCGACAAGCACGCGTGGTTCCAGGAGGCCCTGGCCGCCGGTCGCGGCTCCGCCGCGCGCGAGCGGTACATCTTCCGCGAGGGCACCGGTCCCGACGGCTCCGAGCCGCCCACGGACTGGGTGTCGGTGTTCGGCGGGTCGGCGTGGGAGCGGGTCTCCGACGGGCAGTGGTACTTCCACAACTTCGACGTGTCGCAGCCCGACCTGAACTGGGCGAACCCCGAGGTGCGCGCCGACTTCCTCACGACGCTGCGGTTTTGGAGCGACCGCGGGGTGGACGGCTTCCGCGTCGACGTGGCCCACATGCTCACCAAGGACCTCAGCGAGCCGCTGCCGTCGCGGGCCGAACTCGACGCGATGCCCATCGACGGGAACCACCCGTTGATCGACCGCGACGACGTGCAGGAGGTCTACGCCGAGTGGCGGGCGGTCTTCGACGAGTACGACCCGCCGCGCACCGCCGTCGCCGAGGCCTGGGTGCACCCCTCGCGCGTGCCGCTCTACGCGAGCGCGGCGAGCCTCGGTCAGTCGTTCAACTTCGACCTGCTCGAAGCCGACTTCGACGCCGGGCAGTTCCGCCGCATCGTCGCCGACAACCTCGCCCTGGCGGCGGAGTCGGGCTCATCGACGACGTGGGTGCTGTCGAACCACGACGTCGTGCGCCACGCCACCCGCTACGGTCTGCCGGACGCCGAGCGCGGTGCGGACGGCCGACCCACCCTCAAGCACGGGAACGAGTGGCTGCTCTCGGGCGGCCGAACCCCCGCGCTCGACGCGGAGCGTGGCGAGCGTCGTGCCCGCGCCGCCGCGCTGTTCCTGCTCGGGCTGCCGGGGTCGGCGTACCTGTACCAGGGCGAGGAGCTCGGTCTGCACGAGGTGGCCGACATCCCCGACGCCGAGCGGCAGGACCCCACGTTCTTCCGCAGCCCCGGCGTCGACCTGGGGCGGGACGGATGCCGGGTCCCTCTGCCCTGGACCGCGTCCGACACCGCGTTCGGCTTCGGTACGGGGGGTGCGCACCTGTCGCAGCCGGAGTGGTTCGCCCGGTACGCCGTCGACGCCGAGGACGGCGTCCCCGGCTCGACGCTGGAGCTCTATCGCCGGGCGCTCGCGCTGCGGCACGAGCTCCAGACCGCCGAGGAGCTGGCCTGGACCGATGGTTCGAGCGACGATGTGGTGGGGTTCGAGCGCCCCGGCGGCTGGGTCGTCGTCACCAACTTCGGCGCGGAGCCGGTCGCGCTCCCCGCTGGCGAGGTGCTGGTGTCGAGTCGGCTGCTCGAGGGCGACGAGCTGCCGGCCGAGACGACGGTCTGGCTGCGTCGCGCCTGACCCCCACGTGAGTGTCCAAGACACCCGGACCGGATGCCCCGGCACTCCAGGTGTCTTGGACACCCGACACCCCTCAGCCGGTCCGCACCCACCCGTCGCCGCATCTCTCGATCGCCCCGGCCGCGGCGAAGGCGTCCAGCCATCCGCCCATCGGCCAGGAGCCCCACCGGCCGTGGAACGTCGCGCCGTTGCGGAGGATGTCGTCGAGGTGCTGCCACGGCGGAGAAGACACCGGATGCCATTGGTGGAACGCATCCGCCCCGCCCACCCAGCGCAGCTCGACGCCGTCGGCGCGCGCGGTCCAGGCCAGGTCGGTGTCTTCGGCGCCATACCCCTCGTATCCGGGGTGGAAACCTCCGATACGGGCCCAGGTCGCGGGCGTCACCGCGAACGACAGCGACCAGAACAGGTCGAACTCGGTCGCGGTCGCCGCCCGGGTCGCGCCCGGCGCGAGGGCCGGACGCGCGCGGTGGGGGCGCACCAGGAAGGGCAGGTCGGCGGCCCGCTCAGGACGTTGGACGCTCGCCAGGTAGGTCACGGCTCCGGCCAGCAGGGCTCCGGGGTGAGCGGCGGCTGCGGCGCGGTAGGCCGGAAGCAACCCCGGCCCGGGCAGGCAGTCCACGTCCAGGAACACCAGCAGGTCGGCCCCGGCGTCGAGCGCGGCGTCGGCAGCCCGGTTGCGCCCCTCGCCGACCCGGAGTCCGTGCGGACCCGGCGGGACGTGGATCGTGCGGGTCTCGGCGTCCGGGACGACTTCCGGGGCCGTCTCGTCGAGCCAGGCCTCGACGCGCACGATGTCCTCGGCGACCTCTGCCAGCACGCGCCGCTGGCGCTCGAGGTGTTCGCGACGTGCGCGCGAGGCGACCGTGATGACAGCCGTCCTCACGGCAGCACCGCCTCGACGGCGGCGGCCATGCGCTGCGCCGCACCCGCCACCTGCCAGCGCTTCCAGTCGGGTGCGTCGCCGGCGGCGGTCTCGACGAGCTCGACCAGCTCGAGGGCCGGGACCGACGCGTCGGCCCGGTGCGCCAACCGCCAGCGCTCGAGGGCCGCCGCGGTGTGCTCCTGCTCGGCGAAGGGGCGTTCCTGCGCGATGACGACGGCGCGGACGCCCGCGACGGCGAGGTCGGCGACGCTGTTCTGCCCGGCGGCGCTGACGACGACGGTGCTGCGGGTGAGGAGAGGCCACGGGTCGTCGATCCGCGAGGCCGCGTCGTGTCCGATCGCCGTCACGCTCCACCCGCGATCCCGCAGTTGACGCGTCGCCTCGCGGCGTACCGCGGGCTCGAGCACACGACCGAGCAGCAGCACCGATCGGTCCTCGACCTCACCGCCGGCGTGGCGCCCGTCGAATCGCGAGATCCCGCCGGTCCAGACCACGCGATCACCGTGGGCCGTGAGGCCGTCGGTCCGTACGGCACCGTGCGGCCAGGGCGCGACGATGCGGTCGGCGAGGTCGTAGGCGAGGGCGTGCGGGGCGTCGGTGCGCGTCCCGGGCTGCGTCACAGCGATGGTGCGCAGGCCGAGAAGGCGCACGAGCGCGACCACCTCGGCGCTGACGTCCACGACGAACGCCTGCAGGTTCCGGTCCACCGTGGCCGCGGCGATCATCGCCAGTCGAGCGCGGTGTCCCGGGTGGGCGTGCGGAGCCCAGTGCAGTGAGCCGCGCGCGGTCGGGTCGGCGTCGCGGGGGTCGACGGTCGAGCCGTCGGGGCCGTCGAACGGGTCGGCGTCCGGGGGCAGCTCCACCCATTCCACGTCGGGGGCGAGTCCCGCGGGACGCGCCAGCGACGAGAACGCCACGACGGGGGCACGCAGGTGAGGGTGCACCGCGAGGAACCGCGCGACGTGACCGTAGCCGTGGTGGTGGACGTACCAGCCGATCACCACGACACCGCCGGCACCCGGCGGGCGACCGCGGGCTGCGCGGTGTGGGAGAGCACGCGCTCGACCTCGCGGTAGCGCTGCGCCAGGGAGTGCTGCCGGACGGCGGCCCGCCGTGTCCACACGCGCGTGAGGGGTTCGCGTGCCCCCTCCGCCGCCAAGCGCGACGCGGTCTGGGCGAGGGCGACCACGTCGCCGGCGGTGACGGTGGCCGAGCCGGGCATGCCGGCCAGCACCTCGGACACGCCGCCGATGTCGAAGGCCGCGACGGGGGTTCCCGTGGACAGGGCCTCGGCGATGACCAAGCCGAAGGGCTCCTCCCACATGGGCGTCACCAGCGCGACGGCCGATGACCCCACGAGGCGGCACAGGTCGGGTTGACGCAGAGGGCCCACGTAACGGGCGTGCGCACCCAGGCGCGGCACGATCTCCTGTTCGAAGTAGTCGACGTCGCCGATGCGGCCCGCCAGCCTGATGTGGGCGCCCGCGTGACGTGCGGCCTCGATGGCCAGGTGGGGGGCCTTTTCGGGCACGACTCGGCCGGACCACACCCACGAGGTCCCGCCGTCGCCGCGTACCCACTGATCGGTGTCGATGCCGTTGGGGAAGACGAACGCGTCCACCCCCTCGATGGACCACGCGCGGGCCGTCGCCTGACTGACGGCGACGAAGCGGTGCGGGCTGTCGCGCACCTGGGCGGCGGCCTCGAGCAGCGGTTCGAGGGGCGGTGTGTGCAGGGTGGTCACCACCGGGATGTCGGCCTCGCGGCTCCAGCGGATGGGGGCCGGATGCAGGCTGTGATTGTCGACCACGTCGTAGAGATGACGGTCGGCGAGCAGTCGGTCCCGCGCGGATTCGTAGGCCGTGTCGACGGCGTCGCCGTACCCCTCGGGGTAGTCGGTGTCGGACGCGTCCTCGGGTCGTGTCCATTCGGGAACCGGCAGGCGGAACTCCGGGACGTCGCCGAGGAAGTCGGAGCCCTCCGCCGCGCACAGGGTCACCTCGTGTCCGCGCTCGCGCAGCCACCGCACGCGATCCCACACGCAGGCTTCGAGACCACCCGCGTGCGGTTGACGCAGCGGGTACCGGCTGGGGGCGACGACGAGGATGCGCAACGGGCGCTGACCCCGGATCATGCCGCGTCCTCGGCCGACAGCGCCGAGCGGTACACGGCGAGGTGGGCTGCGCGGACGGCGTCTCGCTCGGCGGTGCGCTCCTCGCGTCGCCGAGCGACCTCCGCGGCGCGCCGCGGTGTTCCCGGGGTCGACCACGCGGGGTCGGTGGCCCCCACGATGGCCCGCGCGAGCGAGACGGGATCGCCGACGCCGAAGGTGTGGAAGTCGGCGGGGTGCTGGGCGGCCATGTGGCCCACGCGCGTACCGATGACCGGAACGGCCAGGTCATGGCACAGTTCCGCCCATCCCGACTGGGTGCCGTGGCGGTACGGCAGCAGGCACGCATCGAGCTCGGCGAGCCAGGCGGCGAGCTCGTCGTCGTCGAGTCGCGGACCGCGTTCGACCCGGACGCCGTCGGCATCGCGGGCGAGCAGATCGATGGATGCCGCGGCCTCGGCATCCCGGACCTTCTCGTTCAGCCGCACGACGCCCTCGACCCGGGCGCCCTGCGACCGCAGGTCGGCGATGGCCCGGACGAGAGTCGCGGTCGTCCCGACGCCGTCGATGTTGGGGCGCAGATCGCGGAGGTGGACGCCGACGCGGACGGCGTCGTGCCGGGTGCCGACCGGACGCTCGCCGTCGTCGAGCAGCGTCGGGTGGGCGATGACGATCGGGGTGCGCCCGGTGAGGCTCTCGACCTCGGCGGCGGCCGTGTCGGTCAGGGCGATGAGGATGTCGGCGTCCTGAGCGAGCACGGCGACCGAGGCGCGATGCGCGCGTTGATCGCTCAGCTGCGGGTTCTCGAGATCGTGCACCGTGTAGACCAGGGGGCGCCCGAGGGCGCGCAGTGTGGCCACCGTCTCGGCCAGCTCGGACGGGCTGTAGGACTCGATGCCGAAATGCACATGGACCAGGTCGAAATCATCGACGTTCGCGCGCAGCCAGGCGGGCAGCAGCACTTGCGGCGGCCACCACTGTCCGGCCGGGGCGCCCGGGGGCGGAGGATCGGCGAGCAGCTGGACGTGTTCCGGGTCGGTGACGGCGGCGACGTACGGGTGCGCCGACGGCACGGCGGCGACGCGGACCGGGGGGACGGTGGTGACGACGATCTTCTCTCCTCCTCGTGCGTGCGGGCATGGCGGTGCGCGTACCGCATCGCCAGGCACATCGCAATGCAACGGGGCGGTTGGGACGACGATGACACCGACGGATACGTTCACATCATGGGTGTCGAGACGGCGGGGGCGCAGAGCCTTGCGGACCACGACGACGTGCTGATAGCGCGCCGCGCCCACTACGCCGCGTTCCACGGCGATGTCGCCCCGCCCGAGGGGTACGGCGTCGTGGTGGGCAACTGCCAGGCAGAGTCCCTCCGCCTCGTCATCTCGTCCGAGGCGCTCCCCGCCGTGCGCGTGCCCGCGGTGCACGAGCTCACGACCGAGGACACCCGACGACTGCACCGACTCATCGCGGGGGCGGCGTTCCTCGTCGTCCAGCCCATCCGGGACGATTACCGGGGGATGCCGTTGGGCTCCGCTCAACTGCGCCGCTCGCTGCCCGCGTCGGCGCGCACCGTGACGGTCCCCGCGATCCGTTTCGCGGGTCTCCACCCGTTCCAGGCCGTGCTGCGGCTCCCGGATTTCCCCGAGGACCCGCCGCTGGTGGCCTATCACGACGTCCGGACGGTCGCCCGCGCCGCCGGCATCGATCTCGCCGCCTCTCTTCCTCCGGCCGCGGTCCGGGCGATCGCCGACGCGTCGCGCGCCGAGCTGCGACGCCGTGAGGGCCTCGGCCTCGACGTCGCGGCATCCGATCTTCTCGACCCGGTCGTCGAGGACCTCGCGCGCACCGTCAACCACCCGGGCAACGCGCTGTTCCTGCCGTTGGGGGAGCGCATCGTCGCGGCCCTCGGCGCCCCGGGGCGCGTCGTCGATCCCGGCCGTCCGATCCTCGCGTCCGTGCGGGCGCCGCTGGAGGACTGGGTCGTCGACGCCTGGGACCTCGGCACCGCTCCCCGCCCGGACTGGGTCGTCGGCGCGGAGGTCGTCCCCGCCGAGGTCGTCCGCGAGGCTCACACGGCCTACTACGCCGAGCGCCCCGCCCTCCTCGCCGCGGTCGTCGACCGGATGGCCCCGCTCATCCGCACCTGGAGCACCGCCCGATGAACACGATCACGGATGCCGCCCCGCCCGTCCTCCTCGTCCACCCCGGCACGCACGGGGTCGCCGTGTACGCGCGCGACACGGCGGCCGAGGTGGTGCGCCTCGACGACCGCGCACGGGTGGTCACCCCGGACGCCGTCGCCGCCCTCACGCCCGGGACGCCGGTGCACGCGCACGTGACCGACCGCCTGTGGGGCGCCTCGCCCGAAGAGGCGGCTCACCATGTGACGTCGCTCGCCGCGCGGCATCCGCTCACCGTCACCCTGCACGACGTCCCGCAGGAGTCCGACGGTCCGCGCAACCGCCCCCGGCGCGCGGCGTTCTACCGCGCCGTCGTCGAGGCCGCGCGCGGAGTGGTCGTCAACAGCGTGCACGAGCGCGACCTGCTGCGCGAAGAAGGCGTCTGGAGCGGCGCGGTCGGCGTGGTCCCCCTGCCGGTCGTCTCGGCGCGCGCCTCCCGCATCGACGAGGGGCACGACGACGCCGTCGGCGTCCTGGGGTACTTCTACCCAGGCAAGGGGCACGACGAGGCGCTGGCCGCGGCGGTCTCGGCGGGGCTCACTCGGCTGACGGTCCTCGGCCGTGCCTCCGACGGTCATGCCGCCGACCTCGAGGCCTTCGTCCGCCGGGCCGAGGGGCAGGGCGTCGCGGTCGAGGTGACCGGGTGGCTCGACGACGCCGACATGGCGGCGCGCGCGGCCCGCGTCGCCGTGCCCGTGATCGCCCACCGTCACGTCTCGGCGTCGGGCTCGCTGGCCTCGTGGGTCGGGTGGGGCCGATGCCCCGTGGCCGTGCGCAACCGCTACGTCGACGAGATGGCGGCGCTGCGGCCGGGCACGCTGACCGTCGTCGAGGCGGGCGACCTCGCCCGAGCGGTCACCGCGGCGCGCGCCGATTCCTCGTCGACGTGGCACGGGGCCGATCCCGTGCCGTTCGGCCGTACCGACGCCGCGCGTGCCTACGTGCGCTGGTGGAGCGGGGTATCCGCGTGATCCCTCCGGAATGGAATGACCGGATGCCGTGGGTCCCGGGCAACCGCTGGGATCTCGTCGCCCACCGGCAGCCGCATCCCCCGCGGGTCAGCGTCATCGTCACGCACTACGCCCAGCCCGACGAGCTGGCTCGCACGCTCGCGGCGCTCGCCCGACAGGACCACCCTCGCGAACTGCTCGAGATCATCGTCGCGGACGACGGCTCTCCGCAGGAGCCCGTCATACCCGAGGGGGTGCGCCTTGTGCGCCAGGACGACCTCGGCTTCCGCGCGGCCGCGGCCCGGAACCTGGGTGCTGCTGCCGCCACCGGCGACGTCCTCTGCTTCCTGGATGCCGACACCACCCCCGAACCCGCCTACGTCAGGCGGCTCTCCCGGTTGCCCGCTCTGCTGTCCGAGGCGGTGACGGTGGGACGCCGGCGCCACGCGGATCTGTCCGGAATTCCGGCCGACGAGCCGATCGAGGCGGTCGGCCCGGTGCACGAGCTGACCGAGCCCGAGTGGTTGCGCGAGGCGTACGAGCGCAGTGGGGATCTGCTGCACGCCGACGATCGGTCCTATCGCTACGTCATCAGCGCGGTCCTCGCGTGTTCGCGGTCGTTCTTTGACGAGGTGGGCGGCTTCGACGAGGCCTTCTCGTCCTATGGGGGAGAGGACTGGGAGTGGGCCCACCGGGCGTGGCAGTCGGGCGCCGTCCTCGCCCATGTCCCGGACGCGGTGGCGTGGCACGACGGTCCCGACTGGGCCGGTCGCGACGGCGTCGACCGCAGGGACGAGGGCAACCGCCAGAGTCTGCTGCTCTCGCGACGCATCCCCGTGGACGGGTCCGCCGCGCGGGGAGTGCTCTCCCGCGACGCGGATCTGCTGGTCGTGGTGCCCGGGACCCCCTCGCCCGCGGCGGCCTTCGTCTGCGCCGATTCCTTCCTCGCGGCCTTCCCCCGCTCCGCGGTGACGATGGATGCCATCCCCCCGGCTGCGGCTCTCGGCGGCGATCCGCGTATCTCGACCGGCTCCGGCGACATGGACGCGCGGATCGTCCTCCGCCTGCAGGCGCCCGCCGTGGTCCGGGAGCCGGACGCGTTGCGGTCGGCAGTGGCCGTGCTGGCGGACGGCGAGGTCGGACTGGTCCGGCTCATATCGCCAGAGGGGGACCTCGTCGGCGTTGCACGTTCGCGCCGGGCGATGCGCCGCGAGAGGCGATGGGGGACCTCTGCGGCTCATGCCTCCGAGAACACGGTGGTCTCGGGCCTGCATCTGATGAGACCCGACCCGCACGTCGAGGCGTGGCTCGGGGGATGGGGCGGGGTCGATCACTTCGTGTGACGGCACCGGGGAGGAGCGCGACACGCCCGGGGTGTGGTGTGGATTCGACGGGGGTGTGGTTCGGGCGTAAGTTATTACTTGTTCGCCCCACAGGGGAGAGCGGAGCGGCCGGAAGGCCCCGCGTCCACTCAAGTGGTGAACCGCCCCCGATCTGGATGTTGAGAGTTTCGGCTTTCTGGTCTAGTGTTGGGGTCCTGCCATTCGGCTTCTTCTCTCATTGTCTGCTCCTTGTGGGGTGTGGTGTGGGGTTGTGTGTCGGTGGTGTGGAGTGAACTGCCTCATGGGTTGGTCGTGATGACTGTGTCTGTGGGTGCGTCCGTTCCTTGAGAACTCAACAGCGTGCACTTGTCAAATGCCAATTTATTCCTCGTCGGTCTGACTTTTGTTGGATTACGAGAAATTCCTTTGGATCAAAGTCCAATCCTCTTTTTGGGGGTTGGCGTGAAATTCGTCAGTAATGATGTTTTTCTTTGGTCAGTTTCAAACTCGCTGCAGCATCGTTTTCCCGGTGTTGTGTGCA
>NZ_CAJYPF010000132.1 GCF_913776565.1 uncultured Microbacterium sp.
AGATGTTCGAGAGATTCACCGACCGTGCCCGTCGTGTGGTCGTCCTCGCCCAAGAAGAGGCGAAGATGCTCAACCACAACTACATCGGCACCGAGCACATCCTGCTCGGGCTGATCCACGAGGGCGAGGGTGTCGCCGCGAAGGCGCTCGAGTCCCTCGGCATCTCGCTCGACGCCGTCCGCGAGCAGGTGCAGGACATCATCGGGCAGGGCCAGCAGCAGCCGACCGGCCACATCCCCTTCACGCCGCGCGCCAAGAAGGTGCTGGAGCTGTCGCTGCGCGAAGCCCTTCAGCTCGGCCACAACTACATCGGCACCGAGCACATCCTGCTCGGCCTCATCCGCGAGGGCGAGGGCGTCGCCGCCCAGGTGCTGGTCAAGCTGGGCGCCGACCTGAACAAGGTGCGGCAGCAGGTCATCCAGCTGCTCTCGGGTTACCAGGGCAAGGAGCCCGCGGGTGTGGCATCCGGAGCCGGAGAGCAGACCCAGGGCGCCGCCCAGGGCGGATCGGCCGTTCTCGACCAGTTCGGTCGCAACCTCACGCAGGCCGCGCGCGACAACAAGCTCGACCCCGTCATCGGGCGCGAGAAGGAGATCGAGCGCGTGATGCAGATCCTGTCGCGCCGCTCGAAGAACAACCCCGTCCTCATCGGTGAGCCCGGTGTCGGAAAGACCGCCGTCGTCGAGGGTCTCGCGCAGGCGATCGTCAAGGGCGACGTCCCCGAGACGCTGAAGGACAAGCAGGTCTACTCGCTCGACCTCGGTTCGCTCATCGCGGGTTCCCGCTATCGCGGTGACTTCGAAGAGCGCCTGAAGAAGGTCACCAAGGAGATCCGCACGCGCGGCGACATCATCGTCTTCATCGACGAGATCCACACCCTCGTGGGTGCCGGTGCCGCCGAGGGCGCGATCGACGCGGCATCCATCCTCAAGCCCCTCCTCGCCCGCGGTGAGCTCCAGACCATCGGTGCCACCACGCTCGACGAGTACCGCAAGCACTTCGAGAAGGATGCCGCTCTCGAGCGCCGCTTCCAGCCGATCCAGGTGGCGGAGCCGAGCCTGCCCCACGCGATCAACATCCTGAAGGGCCTGCGCGACCGCTACGAAGCGCACCACAAGGTGCAGATCACGGACGGCGCGATCGTCGCCGCGGCCAACCTCGCCGACCGCTACATCAGCGACCGTTTCCTGCCCGACAAGGCGATCGACCTGATCGACGAGGCCGGCGCCCGCCTGCGCCTGTCGATCCTGTCGTCGCCGCCCGAGCTGCGCGAGTTCGACGAGAAGATCGCCAAGGTCCGCGAGCAGAAGGAGCAGGCCTCCGAGGAGCAGGACTTCGAGAAGGCCGCGTCGCTGCGCGACGAGGAGAAGTCGCTGCTCGCCGAGCGTCTGCGCCTCGAGAAGCAGTGGCGATCGGGTGACGTCGCCTCGCACGCGGTGGTCGACGAGGGTCTGATCGCCGAGGTGCTCGCCCAGGCGACCGGCATCCCGGTGTTCAAGCTCACCGAGGAGGAGTCCAGCCGCCTCATGTTCATGGAGAAGGCCCTGCACCAGCGGGTCATCGGCCAGGAAGAGGCGATCGCGGCCCTGTCGCGCACGATCCGTCGTCAGCGCGCCGGCCTCAAGGACCCGAAGCGTCCGAGCGGTTCGTTCATCTTCGCCGGGCCCACCGGTGTCGGAAAGACCGAGCTCGCCAAGGCGCTCGCCGAGTTCCTCTTCGACGACGAGGGTGCGCTGATCTCCCTCGACATGTCGGAGTTCGGTGAGAAGCACACGGTCTCACGGCTGTTCGGTGCCCCTCCCGGATTCGTCGGCTTCGAAGAGGGCGGCCAGCTCACCGAGAAGGTGCGTCGCAAGCCGTTCTCGGTCGTGCTGTTCGACGAGATCGAGAAGGCCCACCCCGACATCTTCAACTCGCTGCTGCAGATCCTCGAAGAGGGTCGCCTGACCGACGGTCAGGGACGCGTCATCGACTTCAAGAACACCGTGATCATCATGACGACGAACCTCGGTTCCTCGGCGATCGCCGGTGGACCGGTCGGCTTCCAGGTCGAGGGCAGCGCCCAGACCTCGTACGAGCGCATGAAGGGCAAGGTCGACGAAGAGCTGAAGCGCCACTTCAAGCCCGAGTTCCTCAACCGCGTGGACGACGTGATCGTCTTCCCGCAGCTGAACAAGGACGAGCTGCGTCAGATCGTCGGTCTGTTCGTCAAGCGCCTGGCCGACCGCCTGCTCGACCGCGACATGACGGTGGAGCTGTCGGACGACGCCAAGGACAAGCTCATCGAGATCGGCTTCGACCCGACCCTCGGTGCGCGTCCCCTGCGCCGCGCCATGCAGCGCGAGGTCGAGGACCGTCTGAGCGAGAAGATCCTGCACGGAGAGCTCGAGTCGGGCGACCACGTGAAGGTCGGCGTCGAGAACGGACAGTTCACCTTCGACAGCGCTCCCCGCGGCGACAAGGTCGCGATCGGTGTCGGAACGGCCGGCGAGATCGCCGCCACTCCCGACACGCTCGCCGGGAGCTGAGACGCATAACAGACAGGGACCTGGATGCCACGGCATCCGGGTCCCTTCTGCGTTGCGGCGTACGCTTGTTCGATGACCTCTGCCACGCCGTTCGTCGTCCGCCCCGCCGCGACAGCCGACGTGCGACGTATCCACGAGCTGCTCGAGCCGTTCGTGCAGAAGCGCATCCTGCTCGGCAAGGACCTGGTCGTGCTGTACGGATCTGTACAGCAGTTCGTCGTCGCCGAGGTCGACGGTGTGGTCATCGGCTGCGGGGCGCTGCACGTCATGTGGGACGACCTGGCCGAGATCCGCACGCTCATCGTGCACGAGGACTGGCTGCACCACGGCGTGGGCCGGGCCATCGTCGAGGTGCTCGAGGACCGGGCCCGCGAGCTGGGCGTGGCGCGGCTGTTCTGCCTGACCTTCGAGGTCGACTTCTTCACCCGGCGGGGGTTCGCCCCGATCGGCGAGCAGGTCGTCGACCCCGACGTCTACTCCCAGCTGGTCCGCAGCCCCGACGAGGGCGTCGCCGAGTTCCTCGACCTGGCCCACGTAAAGCCGAACACCCTCGGCAACACGCGCATGCTCAAGCGGCTCTGACCGACCCCGCTCCAGCGGCGCGCCATCGCGGCCGGGGTCCGCGCACCCGGTGAAGCGCTGAACGCGCGCGCCGCGGAAAACGCTCCCGCTCGGGACGCCTACCCTGGAAGCATGACCGATGCCCCCCGTAGGCGGAGGCAGTCCCCGGCGGTCTACCGTCGACGCCGTCTCGCGGCCGGGCTTCTCGCCCTGCTCGTGATCGGTCTCGTCGTGTGGCTCGTCGCGGCTCCGCCGTGGCGCTCCGCCCCGACCGCGCAGGAGACCCCCGCGCCCGTCGAGAGCGCCTCCACCGCCGCCCCCGCCCCGACGTCGTCCACGTCCGCGTCGCCGTCACCCACGGCGACGCCCTCGACCCCCGCGGGGCCCGTGGAATGCGGTCCGAGCGAGATCACGGTCGACGCGCTGTCGGACAAGGCCGAGTACGCCCAGGGCGAGAACCCGCAGCTGTCGATCCGCCTCACCAACTCGTCGGCGACCGCCTGCACGATGAACGTCGGCACGAGCGCGCAGTCCTTCACGGTCACGAGCGGTTCCGACGTGTGGTGGCGCTCGACCGACTGCCAGACCGAGCCGAGCGACCTCGAGGTCACCCTCGCGCCGGGCCAGACGGTCTCGAGCTCCGCGCCGCTGACGTGGGACCGCACGCGGTCCTCGGTCGGCTCGTGCGGGAGCGAGCGTCCCTACGCCCCGGGCGGCGGCGCGACCTACCACCTGAGCGTGTCGATCGGTGGCATCCCGTCCGCCGGGACGGCGTCGTTCGTCCTGCGCTGACCGCGTCGTGCAGAGGGGTGGATGCCGTGGCATCCACCCCTCCGTCGTACCGTTCAGGAGCGCCGGTCGCCGAACACCTCGCCCTCCATCGCGTCGTAGCCCTCCTTCTGCGGGTCGCCGTGCAGGCCACCCGACAGGGCGTACTCCTCCTCGGGCGACAGCACGAGGCGATGCCGGCCGTAGACGGCGAACGCGATGAAAATCACGGCGTAGACGACGATGATCGCGACGACCGCGAGCAGATAGGCCGGGTTCACCAGCAGTCCGAAGAACACGATCGCGGCGATGATCGCGGCCGAGTACGCCCCGAACAGGCCCCACGGGCTCTTGTACGGACGCACCGCGTGGGGGAACTTCCGCCGCAGGACGATGAACGACACCATCTGCAGGAAGTAGGCCAGCACGGCCCCCCACACGGCGATGTTCAGAACGATCGCGCCGGCCGGGCTCGCATCGCCGCCCGCGGCCTGTACGACGACGAGTGCGACGAAGCCGAGGACGGCGCCGAACACGAGCGCGACCCAGGGGGTCTTGCGGGCTCCCGTGAGCGACAGCCAGCGCGGGTAGTACCCGGCGCGCGAGAGCGAGTACATGTTGCGGCCGTAGGCGAACATGATGCCCATGAGGGATGCCAGCAGCCCGACGAGCGCGAGGAGCGACAGCAGGGCCGCGGCCTGGTCGCCGACCATCGCGCGGAAGCCGTCGAGCAGGGGTTCGAGTGAGCCGCCCGTCGCGTCGGCGCCGAGCACCCCGGTGTTCAGGAACAGCACGATCAGACCCGTGACGATGAGCGTGCCGCGGGCCCACAGGCCGGCACGGGGGATGTCGCGCGCGGGGTCGTGCGACTCCTCGGCGGCGAGCGGGAGCTCCTCGATGCCGAGGAAGAACCACATCGCGAAGGGGAGCGCCAGCAGGATCGAGCCGACGCCGAAGGGGAGGAACTCGGTGTTGCCGTCGGTGGGCGCGATGTTCCACAGCGAGCCCCCGTCGAAGGCCCCCGTCATGAGCGACATCGCGCCGAAGACGACGATGATGCCGATCGAGATGATCGATACCACGATCGCGAAGCCGAACGAGATGTTCGCGCCCGCGGCATTGAGGG
The DNA here is from genome assembly GCF_913776565.1 of uncultured Microbacterium sp. Taxonomy (GTDB): domain Bacteria; phylum Actinomycetota; class Actinomycetes; order Actinomycetales; family Microbacteriaceae; genus Microbacterium. The sequence goes on from NZ_CAJYPF010000132.1 coordinate 4,984, forward strand.
CGATGAAGAGCGCGTAGAGGATGATCCACCAGACGAATGCCGGAAGGCTGATGCCCGTCAGCAGCTCGAGCGCGGAATCGGCGTACTGCCCCGAGAAGTAGACGACGACAGCAGTGGTCGCGACGTACTCGATCGTCTCGGCGAGACCGGTCGCCAGGCCGCCCCACGGCCCCATCGCCGATCGGGCGAAGGAGTAGGCGCCGCCGGTGTGCGGCATCGCGGCGGCCATCTCGCCGATCGAGAAGGTCAGGCCGTAGTACATGACGACGAGGATGACGAAGGCGATCAGCATTCCGCCGAACCCGGCGAAGCCGATGCCGAAGTTCCAGCCCGAGAAGTCGCCCGAGATGACGGCGGCGACCGCGAGACCCCAGAGGCCCCACACTCCCGCCGAGCGTTTCAGGGTGCGTTTCTCGAAGTAGGCGGCATCCGTCGTCGTATAGGTGGCTCCGGCGACCTTTTTGCGGGAATGGCTCGAGGTGGACATGTGACCTCCAGAAGGATGATGGCTGGCTTCGGGCTCGCCTTGCGCAAGATCATGGCCCCCTATTGGTCGACGTGTCTACCTTTGGCGTGTAAGTTCCTCGTTACGTCCTCGGATCGGAGGGCGATCGGAAGGCGAGAGGAAGACCATGGCGGGCAATCTCACCAGCGCGGAACTGGACGCCGCGATCGACGCGGGCGAGATCGACACGGTCGTCGTGGCGTTCCCCGACGCGCAGGGCCGCCTCGTCGGCAAGCGCGTCGCGGCCCGGTTCTGGCGCGACGAGGTGCGGGGGCACGGCGCCGAAGCCTGCAACTACCTGCTCTCGGTCGACGTCGATCTCAACACCGTCGACGGCTACGCGATGTCGAGCTGGGAGAAGGGCTACGGCGACATGCTGCTCGTGCCCGACCTCGACACGCTGCGCCGCATCCCGTGGCAACCGGGAACGGCGCTCGTCTTCGCCGACCTCGCGTGGGAGGACCGCGCCGCGGTGGTGCAGTCCCCGCGCGGCATCCTGAACGCCCAGCGGGAGCGGCTCGCCGAGCGGGGTCTCACGGCCTACGCGGGGACGGAGCTCGAGTTCATCGTCTTCGAGGACTCGTTCCGCGACGCCTGGGCCAAGGGCTACACCGGGCTCACCCCCTCGACCGACTACAACGTCGACTACAACCTGCTCGCCACCACGCGTCTGGAGCCCCTGCTGCGCGACATCCGCGTCGGCATGGACGGCGCGGGCATGTACTGCGAGGGCGTGAAGGGAGAGTGCAACTTCGGTCAGCAGGAGATCGCCTTCCGCTACGCCGAGGCGCTCGAGACCGCCGACAACCACACGCTCTACAAGAACGGCGCGAAGGAGATCGCCGACCGTCACGGCAAATCGCTCACCTTCATGGCCAAGTTCAACGAGCGCGAGGGCAACAGCTGCCACATCCACCTCTCGGTGCGCGGCGACGACGGCGCCGCGGTGATGGCGGGCGACGGCGACCACGGATTCAGCCCCCTCATGGGCCACTGGATCGCCGGCATCCTGGCCACCCTCCGCGAGTTCACGCTGCTGTACGCGCCCACGATCAACTCGTACAAGCGCTACGCGAAGGGCTCGTTCGCCCCCACCGGCGTGGCCTGGGGCGTGGACAACCGCACGTGCGCGCTGCGCGTCGTCGGTCACGGGTCGTCGCTGCGTGTGGAGAACCGCGTGCCCGGGGGAGACGTCAACCCGTACCTCGCGATCTCGGCGATCATCGCGGGCGGTCTGCACGGGATCGAGAACGAGCTCGAGCTGCCCGCGCCGCTCACCGGCAACGCGTACGCCGCGGGGGTCGACACCCTCCCGACGACCCTGCGCGAGGCGGCACGCCTGTTCAGCGAGTCGACGATCGCCCGCGCCGCCTTCGGCGACGACGTCGTCGAGCACTACCTCAACCAGGCGCGCATCGAGGTCGAGGCCTACGACGCCGCCGTCACCGACTGGGAGCGGGTCCGTGGTTTCGAGCGTCTCTGATCCGCAGCGGACCCCCGTCGTGGGGCTCACGACCTACCTCGAGCGCGCGAAGCAGGGTGTCTGGGACGTGCGCGCCTCGTTCCTGCCGCAGCAGTACTTCGACGCGGTGACCGCATCGGGCGCCTCCGCGGTGCTCCTTCCCCCGCAGCCGCGGCCCGAGCAGGCCGCCGCCGCCGTGCTCGACGGCATCGACGGGCTCATCCTCACCGGCGGGCTCGACGTGCAGCCCGAGCTGTACGGTGCCGAACGCCACCCCACGACGGACCCCGCGCGCGCCGACCGCGACGCGTGGGAGATCGCCCTGCTCGCGGGGGCGCGGGAGCGCGGCATCCCGGTCTTCGGCATCTGCCGCGGCCTGCAGCTCATCAACGTCGCGATGGGCGGGACGTTGCACCAGCACCTGCCCGAGGCGCTCGGCACCGAGCGCTACCGCATCGGCGGGGGCGTGTTCGCCGAGAACATCGTCGAGGTGGATGCCGACACCTGGCTCGCCGGTCTCGTCGGCGCCGGGGAGCTCGCCGTCCACAGCTACCACCACCAGGGCGTCGACCGCGTCGCCGAGGGGCTGCGGGTCACCGCGCGCACGGACGACGGGCTCGTGCAGGCCGTCGAGCTGCCGGGCGACGACTACCTCGTGGCCGTGCAATGGCATCCGGAGGAGAACGCCCAGGACCGGCGGCTCTTCCTCGGGCTCGTCGCCGCGGCCGCGCGGTACCGGGCCGAACGTTCCGCTCACCACCAGGAAGTGTCCGCATGAGCACCTTCACCGTCATCGACCCGTCCACGGGCTCGCCCATCACGACGCTCGAGCGCGCCGAGATCGACCAGGTGGATGCCGCCGTGGCCGACGCCGTGCGCGCGCAGCGCGCGTGGGCCGCGCTCGCCCCGGTCGCCCGCGCCGACGCTCTGCGCTCCTTCGCCCGCGTCGTCGAGGCGCACGTCGAGGAGCTCGCGGCCCTTGAGGTGCAGAACTCCGGGCACCCGATCGGCTCGGCCCGGTGGGAGGCGCAGCACGTCGCGCAGGTGCTCAACTACTACTCCGGCGCCCCGGAACGCCTGATCGGGTCGCAGATCCCGGTCGCAGGCGGCCTCGACGTGACCTATCACGAGCCGTACGGCGTGGTCGGAATCATCGTGCCGTGGAACTTCCCCATGACGATCGCCGCGTGGGGCTTCGCGCCCGCGCTCGCCGCGGGCAACGCGGTAGTGCTCAAGCCCGCGGAGTTGACGCCGCTCACCGCCGTGCGGCTCGGTGAGCTGGCGCGGGAGGCCGGGCTGCCGGACGGTCTGTTCCAGGTGGTCGTCGGCTCCGGCTCGGTCGTGGGGCAGCGCTTCGTGTCGCACCCCGACGTGCACAAGGTCGTCTTCACCGGCTCGACCGAGGTGGGCACCGAGGTCGCCGCCGGGTGCGCGCGGATGCTCAAGCCCGTGACCCTCGAGCTGGGCGGCAAGAGCGCGAACATCGTCTTCGCCGACGCCGACCTCGAGAAGGCGGCGGCCGGAGTTCCCGGTTCGGTCTTCGACAACGCCGGTCAGGACTGCTGCGCGCGCAGCCGCCTGCTGGTGCAGCGGAGCGTCTACGACCGGTTCCTCGAGCTGCTCGAACCCGCCGTCGCGGCGTGGAAGGTCGGCGACCCGCACGACGAATCGACTCAGATGGGACCGCTCATCTCGGCATCCCATCGCTCCACTGTCCAAGGCTTCCTCGACGGGGTCGACGTCGCCTTCCGCGGCTCGGCTCCCGAGGGCGACGGCTTCTGGTTCGCCCCGGCGGTCGTGCTCGCCCAGCCCGGCGACCGCATCGCGCGCGACGAGGTCTTCGGGCCGGTGCTCGCGGTCATGCCGTTCGACGACGAAGCGGATGCCGTCCGCCTCGCCAACGACACCGCCTACGGCCTCGCCGGCTCGATCTGGACCGAGAACCTGGGTCGTGGCATCCGAGTGTCCCGCGGGGTGCGCAGCGGCGTGCTGTCGGTGAACTCGCACTCCTCGGTGCGGTATGCGACCCCGTTCGGCGGCATGAAGGCTTCGGGTCTCGGCCGCGAGCTGGGCCCGGATGCCGCCGAGCACTTCACCGAGGTGAAGAACGTCTTCTACGCCACCGAGTGACCTGCCCCTCACCCCCCTCGTCCCACTTATGACGGTCCTCGTCCCACTTATGGCCGGTCTGGAGGCCCCACACCAGCCATAAGTGGGACGAGGTCCCGCGCGAAAGGAACCACCGCACCATGACCATCGACCTCACCCAGCGCCTGCGCGACCGCGTCGCGATCGTCACCGGCGGCGCGAGCGGCATCGGCCTCGCCACCGCCCGCCGCTTCGCCGCCGAGGGCGCGCGCGTCGTGATCGCCGACCTCGACGAGACCACCGGCACCGCCGCCGCGGAGGCGGTGAACGGGGTGTTCCGGCAGGTGAACGTCGCCGACGAGGCGTCGGTCGACGCGCTCTTCGACGGCGTCGCCGCCGACCTCGGCAGCGTCGACATCGCCTTCAACAACGCCGGCATCTCGCCCGCCGACGACGACTCGATCGAAACGACCGAGCTGCCCGCCTGGGACCGGGTGCAGGACGTCAACCTCAAGAGCGTGTACCT
>NZ_CAJYPF010000133.1 GCF_913776565.1 uncultured Microbacterium sp.
CGCACGCGCCGAACTCGGCGGCGAGTTCTCCGCGCGGATGGGCCCCCAACACCTCGCGCACGAAGTCCGCCGGCAGCGCCTCGGCGCGCGACCCCGAGATGTCGAGACCCGTGGCGATCTCCAGCAGATGGCCTTCCACGTCGAGTTCGGGGTCGACGCTCGTCCAGTTGTGCCGCACGATCACCTCGAGAGCGCGACGCCGGCGCTCGCGCGGCCAGCCCGCTCCGGCTGTCAGGGCGATCGCGACGTGTCCACCGGCGTCCTCGTAGGACAGCGGGTGGTTGTCGAATTCCGCGACGGTGCCGATGTCGTGCAGGACCGCCGAGACGTAGAGCAGCTCGTGGTCGATGGCGTCGAAGCCACCGATGCGCGCGAACGCCTCGGCGAAGAGCCACGACCGCACGGCGTGGTCCGTGATCGCCGGCGTCTGATACTCCTTCGCGAGCTCCAGGGCCGCGCGGGCGGCGGCGGTGTCGGGGACGGGGAAGTCGGCGATACGCATGGGTCTCCTTCGGGCGGTGTGGCACCGCCCTTCCACTCTGCCCGGGCGGAGCGCGCGGATGCGGTCAGCCCTCGCCTCATTTCGGACAAGGCTCGCTCGCGGCCGGCGATCGTGGCGCGGGCCGCCACCCGCCGCAGCCGGGACGGTTCAGACCGCGTGGTGGCACGGATGCGCGCGAAGGTCCGCGGGTCCACAATCTGTGCATGGGACGCGCACCCGGGAGCGCGGGTCGCAGGACGCCGCGCGTCGTGACGTCCGTCGCGTGCGCCCTCTTCGTCGCGTTCTTGTCCATCGCGGTCGCCGTCGGCGCCCCGCTGGCGCCACCGCCCACTCTCGCCGTCGTCGTCACGGTCACAGCGATCCCGCTCCTGCTGAGCGCACTCCTGGCGTGGCGCGCGCCGGAGCACCCCGCGGGCATGCTTCTCGCCGTGGCGGGGATCGCCGCCCTCGTCGAGAACTGCGTCCGACAGGATGTCCTCGGCCCGTGGGGCGGAACGTGGGTATTTCTCTACCTGCCCTTCGGTCTTCTTCTGCTCGTCATGCCGGACGGTCGCGCCCGCTCCGCGCGGTGGCGCCTCGTCGGGTGGATCACCACCGGCCTCGCGGTGGTGTTCGTGGGGCTCGTCGCGCTCGACGACGTGGCGTCGGACGCCTCGGCCGTCGTCGACGTGATCGCTGTTCCGGTGCTCCTCGCCTTCGGCGCGAGCCTCGTCGTTTGTGCGCTCGCGCCCGTGGTCCGGTACCGCGACTCCGGCGACGACGACCGCGCTCGGCTGCGCTGGGTCCTGCTGGCGGCGTTGACGGTGCCCCTCACCCTGTTGCTGTGCTGGGCGAGCCTGCTGTTCCGCGGTGACGTCGAGCTCGTGCCGCTCGGCCTGGTCGCGATGTTCCTCTCTCTGCCCGTCGCCACCGTGACCGCCGTGCTCGGCCCCGCCGTCGTGGACGTCGACCGGCTCGTCGTGACCGTCACCTCGAGTGCGGTGCTGGCATCCGGGGTCCTCATGATCCTGACCGTGGCGGGGGCGGCCGCGGGCGCGCCGGTGTCGGCGTGGCCGATACCGACCTCCGCCACGGCGGTGACGGTGCTCTGCGCCGCGGCGGTGGCCTGTTCCGCCCTCGCTCGAAGGTGGTGCGAAGCGGTGCTCTCTCCGGAGCGCGCGCGGGCACTGACCGCGATCCGCGAGCTCGCGATGCGCGTGGACCGCGGCACCGGTGTCCCCGAGGAGCTGCAGCGGGTCCTGCGTCGCGTTCTCCGCGATGAGGACCTGGTGGTGGCCTACCGCCGGATCGGCGACGACGACCTCGTCGCCTTCCCCGGGGGCGAGATCCGAGAGGGCGCCCGGTCCCGTCCGGCTCGCGCGCGGGGCGAGGAAGTGGGCGCCGTCCTGACCTCCGCGGCACGCGCGAGACCGGTTCCCCTCGCCGTCGTGCAGGCCAGCACGCCGCTCATCGACGCCGTGCGGACACGCGCCGCGCTCGTGCGCGCCACGTCCGATGTCGAGGCCTCGCGGCGACGCATGCTCCGCGCCGGCGACGAAGAGCGGCGACGAGTCGAACGCGACCTGCACGATGGGGCGCAGCAGCGCCTCGTCGCCCTCGGCATGCGACTGCGTGTCCTCCAGCGGACGACCTCGACCGGCGACGCGGTCGCCGCCCAGCTCGATGACGCCGTCGCCGAGCTGGCAGCGGCCGTGGCCGAGCTGCGCCGACTCGCCCAGGGGGTGCGGCCGAGCGCGCTGGACGATGGTCTCGGTCCCGCCCTGGCCGCGCTGTCGCGACAGTCGGCGACCCCGGTCGTGGTCGACGTCGACGCCGACGGCATCGCGGACCCCGCGGCCACGACCGCGTACTTCGTCGCGAGCGAGGCGGTCGCGAACGCGCTCAAGCACGCAGCGGCCACCCGCGTGCGTGTGACGGTGCGCGTCGCCGACGCCTGCGTGCGGCTCCGCGTCGAGGACGACGGGAGGGGCGGGGCCCGATTCACGACGAACGGGGGCCTCACCGGACTGTCCGATCGCGTCGCTGCGCTGGGGGGCCGGCTGAGCGTGGCGTCGCCGCCGGGCGGGGGAACCGTGGTCGAGGCGGTCGTTCCGTGCGCGTCGTGATCGGTGAGGACTCCGCGCTGTTCCGCGAGGGACTGAGCGCGTTGCTGGAGCAGGCAGGACACGAGGTGGTCGGCCGCGCGGCGTCGGCCGAGACCGCCGTCGCCCTCGCGCGTGCGCTCGCTCCGGATGTGGTTGTTCTCGACGTGCGCATGCCGCAGGACGACGAGGGGATCGTCGCCGCCCTCGCGATCCGCAGCGCCGATCCGCCGACACCCGTGCTGCTGCTGTCCCAGCACATCGAGACCCGGCGCACCGTCGATCTGGTCGCGGGCGGGGCGATCGGCTACCTCCTCAAGGACAGCGTCCTGGCCGTGGACGATTTCCTCGGGACCCTCGAGCGGGTCGCCGCGGGCGGGACGGCCTTGGACCCCGCCGTCGTGACGCGACTGCTGGACGCCTCGCGGTCGCGGAGCGCCCTGGCGGGGTTGACCGCACGAGAGATGGAGGTTCTCGCCCTGATGGCCGAGGGGTGGTCGAACGCCGCCATCGCCCGACGCCTGCACCTGTCGGAGCGAACGGTCGAGACCCACATCGGGTCGATTTTCGCCAAACTGGTGCTGCCCGAGTCGGCGGACGGCCACCGTCGAGTGCGGGCGATCCTCGCGTACCTGCGGGCAGACGCCCGGTAGGACGTCCCCGTGCTCGCACGCGCGCACATCCCGAGCGGGCACGGTGGGCGCGAGCGAAGCTTCCGAGGAGCCTGGTACCGGTCCCGATGACGGACCGCTACCGGAAAGGACACTCCCATGACCACTGTCACCTCTCGCACCGCCCCGGCGACCGTCCGGATCGGCGCCGTCCTGGCCGCTCTCCTGGCCGCGGTCGACATCCTCGGCACCATCGTCTTCGGCCTGGGGACTGCACCCGTCGAGGTGATCCTCATCACCATGCTGTTGGCGATCGCGACGTTCGTCGGGGCCGCGGTCGCGTGGCGAGGGTCCCGGTGGGGCGTCTGGCTCGCGGTCATCACGCGCGCCATCGCCTCGCTGTCGGTGATCCCGATCATCGTCGTCCCCGATGCGCCCAAGGATGCCATCCCGATGACGATCGTGACACTCGTGCTGACCGTCGTCGCGATCGCGCTCCTGCTCGCCGGATCACGCACCCGTCGGGGCTGAGACCCCTCCCGAGGCTCCCCCGGCGACGAAACGCCGCCACCGCGTCGCAGGCGACCGCACCTCGCGGGGAGCCGCGACACCCCCGCCCCGCTCCCCCGCGAGAAAACGCCGCCGCCGAACCGGCGCGCGACGAGAACGCGCGGGGAACGGCGGCGGCGGCGGGGGCGGAGAAGGTTCCGGATGCCACGCCCCGGGGCGCGGCATCCGGAACCGATCAGGACACCGGTTTGGCGTGCCAGATGCGGTCGAGGTAGTCGCGCATGGCCCGGTCGGACGAGAAGTACCCACTGCGGGCGACGTTCAGGATCGCCGAGCGCACCCACGCGTCCTGGTCGGCATAGGCCGCATCGACGCGCTCCTGGGCGTCGAGGTACGACGCGAAGTCGGCGAGCGCCATGAAGCGGTCCTCGTACAGCAGGTTCGACACGAGCGGCTCGAAGACCGTGCGGTCACCGCCCGAGAACGCGCCCGACGCGATCAGGTCGATCGCGTTGCGCAGCCGCTCGTCACCCTGGTAGACGTCCGCGGGGCGGTACCCCTCGGCCCACAGCGCTTCGACCTCGGGCTCGCTCATGCCGAAGAGGAAGAAGTTGTCGTCGCCGACGAGCTGGCGGATCTCGACGTTCGCACCGTCGTCGGTGCCGATCGTGAGCGCGCCGTTGAGGGCGAGCTTCATGTTGCCGGTGCCCGACGCCTCTTTGCCCGCGAGCGAGATCTGCTCCGACAGATCGGCGGCGGGGATGATGCTCTCGGCCAGCGTCACGTTGTAGTTCGCCGGGTACAGCACCTTGAGCTTGCCCTGCACGCGTTCGTCGGCGCTGACCACCTCGCCGACGGCGTTGATGAGGTGGATGATGCGCTTGGCCATGCCGTAACCCGGGGCCGCCTTCGCGCCGAACAGGAAGGTGCGCGGCTGCAGGGCGTCGACGTCGAGGCGACCCGAGACGATCCCCTCGTAGGTGCTGACGATGTGCAGCACCTTGAGCGTCTGGCGCTTGTACTCGTGCAGACGCTTGATCATGACGTCGAGCAGGTGTCCGTCATCGAGGGGCTGGTCGCCGCGCGCTTCGAGCACGCGGGCGAAGCGGCGCTTGTTGGCGGCCTTGACGGCGGCGAACCGCTCGCGGAAGTCGCTGTCGTCGGCGAGGGCCTCCAGCCCCCGCAGGCGTTCGAGGTCGACGGTCCAGCCCGCGCCCAGCGCCTCGGTGATGAGCGCCGAGAGGTCGGGGTTGGCCAGGCGCAGGAAGCGACGCGGGGTGACGCCGTTGGTCACGTTGGTGAACTTGTCGGGCCACATGGTGGCGAAGTCCTTCAGCACGTTGTCGCGCAGCAGCTGCGAGTGCAACTCGGCGACGCCGTTCACCTTGGAGCCCGCGACGGTGGCGAGGTAGGCCATGCGCACCGAGCGGTACGGGTGCTCGCCGATGATCGACATGTTGCGGATGAGCATCTCGTCGTCGCCGAAGCGCTCGCGCACCTCGAGCAGGAACTCGTCGTTGATGCGGTAGATGATCTCGAGGTGGCGCGGCAGCAGGCGCCCGAGCAGATCGACCGACCACACCTCGAGGGCCTCGGGCAGCAGCGTGTGGCAGGTGTAGGCGAAGCACTTCTGCGTGATGGCCCATGCGGCATCCCACTCGAGCTTCTTCTCGTCGACCAGCACGCGCATGAGCTCGGGCACGCCGATGACGGGGTGCGTGTCGTTGAGCTGGAAGATCACGCGCTCGGGGAGCTTCTCGAGGTCGAAGTCGTCGGGCAGGACGTTCTCGATGAAGTCGGCGATGGAGGCCGCGACGAAGAAGTACTGCTGCTGCAGACGCAGTTCCTTGCCCTGCGGAGTGGAGTCCTCGGGGTAGAGCACCTTCGAGATGTTCTCGGCGAAGGTCTGCGCTCGCACGGACTGGACGTAGTCGCCGGAGTTGAAGGTGTGCAGGTCGAACGCGTTGGTGGCCACCGCACGCCACAGGCGCAGGGTGTTCACGCGACCGTTGTGATAGCCCGGGACCATCATGTTGTACGGCACCGCGAGCACGTTCCACTCGGGCACCCAGCGGGTGCGCTCGACGCCGTCGTCGTCGTAGGTCTCGGTGGTGCCCGCGAACGAGATGGTCTGCGCGGCTTCGGGGTGGGCGAAGTCCCACGGCGACCCCATGCGCAGCCACGCGTCGGGCTGCTCGATCTGCTGCCCGTCGGCGAACGCCTGACGGAAGATGCCGTACTCGTAACGGATGCCGTAGCCGATCGCCGGGACGCTCATGGTCGCGAGCGAGTCGACGAAGCAGGCCGCTAGACGTCCGAGGCCGCCGTTGCCCAGGCCCGGCTCGATCTCGACGGCGCGGAGGTCGTCGATGTCGATACCGCACTGCGCGAGCGCCTCGGTGGCGATGTCGGTCAGTCGCGCGGCGAGCAGGTTGTTGTCGAGCTGGCGTCCGAGCAGGTACTCGGCCGAGAGGTAGCAGACCGTCTTGTTCTGCTGGGCCTTCTGCTGGGCACGGTCGTCGAACCAGCGCGCCATCAGGTAGTCGCGCACCGTGTACGCCAGCGCCAGGTACTGGTCGTTCACGTCGGAGGCCGACAGGGTGACGCCCTGATCGAAGTTGAGGTTCTGCAGGAACTGCTTCGCGAAGCCGTCGACGGATGCCGCGGGGGCGACGACGGGCGCGATCGCGAGGGGGTGCGTGGGGCGCAACGCGGGGGTGTTCTCGGGCATTCTCCGACCGTAATGAGTGCGGCGCCCTCGCGCCAACGTGGCAACGGCAAAGACACATGATCTTCACCCGGGCGCCCCACGACCCGCGACGATCTCGTCCACCCGTTTGCCGGAACGCTCCTCAGCGCATAGCGTGTGCCGATGCCCTCCGCCGCCCGCACCGCCGCTCGCGACGCCGAGGCGAACCCCGCCTTCCGCCTCGCCGCGCGCGCGGGCTATGCGGCCAACGGCATCCTCCACCTGCTCATCGGCGGCCTGGTCATCGCGGTCGGCCTGGGCGCCGACGAGGACAGCGATCAGACGGGGGCCTTCCGCGCCCTCGCCGCCGCTCCCCTGGGCGCAGCGGCGCTGTGGGCCCTGGCTGTCGGTCTCGTCGCCCTGGGCGGATGGCATCTGCTGCAGGCCTTCGCGCCGCGGCGGTTGTCGGTGTGGCGGCGCCTCGCGCGGATCCTCGCCGAGGTGCCGCAGGGGCTGGTGTTCCTGGCGATCGGGCTGGTGTCGGCATCCGTCGCCCTGGGGGCCCGCCCGCGCGCCGAGCAGGCCGCGGAGGACCTCAGCCAGGGCGTGCTGACCTGGCCGATCGGCGGGGCGATCCTGGGCGCCGTCGGGATCGCCGTCGCCGGCGTGGGCATCGGCTTCGTGTGGATGGGCCTGCGCCGCTCGTTCCACTCCAAGGTGCGGACGCCCGACGGTCCGCGCGGCGTCGCGCTCACGGCCCTGGGCGTCGTCGGTTTCGTCGCGAAGGGGTTCGCGCTCCTCGTCGTCGGCGTGCTGGTGGTGACCGCCGCGATCCGCGTCGAACCCGACACCGCGGGCGGCCTCGACGGCGCCGTGGCGGCGCTCGTGGACCTGCCGCTGGGACCGTTCCTGGCGTGCCTGGTCGGCCTGGGCTTCCTCGCGTACGGGGTCTTCACCGTCTTCCGCGCCCGCTACGCCCGCCTGGACGTGTGAGCGCGCTCAGTCCAGATCGGGGTCGCGACCCGTCCGCTCGCCCGTCTCGAGCCCGGCGATCATCGCGTGATCGTCGACGTCGAGCGTGAAGTCGACCACCTCGCCGTTCTCGCGGACGCGGTCCAGCGACACCGACTTGGGGAAGACCACGAGCCCGCGGTCGAGGTGCCAGCGGATGACGACCTGGGCCGGCGTCTTGCCGTACTTCTCGGCGATACGCGACAGCACCGGCTCGTCGAGCAGGCCTCCGCGCGCGAGCGGGGCCCAGGACTCGGTCGCGATGCCGTGCGCCTCGTGCCACGCGACGAGCTCGTCCTGCGGGAAGCGCGGATGCAGCTCGACCTGGTTGACCGCCGGCAGCACGCCCGTCTCGTCGCGCAGGCGCTCGAGGTGCGGGACCGAGAAGTTGCTGACGCCGATCGAGGTGGCGCGCCCCTCCTGCTGCAGGCGCAGCAGCGCCTTCCAGGTGTCGACGTACCGGTCGGCGCTCGGGATGGGCCAGTGGATCAGGTACAGGTCGACGCGGTCGAGCCCGAGCTTCGCGGAGCTGGTGTCGAAGGCGCGCAGCGTCTGGTCGAAGCCCTGGTCGTCGTTCCAGACCTTGGTGGTGACGAACACCTCGTCGCGGTCGATGCCCGAGGCCCGGAGCCCTGCGCCCACCTCCGCCTCGTTGCCGTAGAGCGCCGCGGTGTCGATGTGGCGATAGCCCGCGGCGATCGCCCCCTCGACCAGGCCTGCCGTGACCTCGGCCGGCACCTTGTACGTACCGACGCCGAGCTGGGGGATCGTGGAGCCGTCGCTCAGCGACAGGCGGGGGGCCGAGATCATGGCATCCACGCTACCGATGCTTCCGCCCTCCCGGGCAGACCCCCCGACGACCGCGAGACGGCATCTCACCGACGAGTCGGTTGCAGCCTGCAACGGTTTCGTCGGCGAGATGCCGTCTCGCGGTGAAGAGGCGCCGGAGCGGCGACGTCAGCGGGTCAGAACCGCCACGGCGTCGTCGACCGACACCGTCTCGCGCTCCCCCGTGCGGCGGTCCCACAGCTCGACCTGCCCGTCGGCCGCGCCGCGGCCCACGATGAGGATGCGCGGGATGCCGACGAGCTCGGCGTCGCCGAACTTCACACCGGGCGAGACCTTGGGGCGGTCGTCGTAGAGCACGTCGAGTCCCGCGGTCTCGAGCCGGTCGGAGACGGATGCCGCGAGCTCGAACGCCGCCGCGTCGCGGCCCGTGGCCACCACGTGCACGTCGAACGGCGCGACCGACTCCGGCCAGATCAGCCCCTTGTCGTCGTTGTTCAGCTCGGCGATGATCGCGAGGATGCGGGTGACGCCGATGCCGTACGAGCCCATCGTGACCGTGGCGAGCTTGCCGTTCTCGTCGAGGACCTTCAGCCCCAGCGCCTCGGCGTACTTGCGACCGAGCTGGAAGACGTGGCCGATCTCCATGCCGCGCGCGAGCTCCACGGGACCCGAGCCGTCGGGGGCGGGGTCGCCCGCGCGCACGGTCGAGACCTCGACGAAGCCGTCGCCGACGAAGTCGCGGCCGGCGACGAGCGAGTGCACGTGCTTCTGATCGACGTTGGCGCCGGTGATCCAGGCGGTTCCGTCGACCACGCGCGGGTCGAGCACGTAACGGATCTTCGTCGCCGACTCCTCGCCCAGCACCGGACCGGTCGGCGACCAGGGGCCGATGTAGCCCTTGACGAGGAGCGGGTTCTCGGCGAAGTCCTTCTCGGTCGCAGCCTCGACCTCGGCGGGGGCGAAGGCCACCTCGACGCGCTTGTCGTCGACGTCGCGGTCGCCGGGCAGGCCCACGACGACGAGTTCGCGCGTGCCGTCGAGATGGGTGAGGGCGAGGACGACGTTCTTGAGCGTGTGCGCGGCGGTCCACGCGGTGGCCCCGGCGGTCGCGGGCCCGGCGATGCCGGGGGCGGGGGCGTCGAGGTGCGCGTTGGCGTGGTCGACGAGGGTCGCGATCGTGGGCGTGTTCGGGGAGTCGAAGATCACGGCATCCGGCTGTCCCTCGATCGGAAGGGCGTCGGGCGCGACGGTCGTGAAGGCCTCGACGTTGGCCGCGTAGCCTCCGGCCGAACGCACGAACGTGTCCTCGCCGATCGGGGTCGGGTGCAGGAACTCCTCGGACTTCGACCCGCCCATCGCACCGGCGTCGGCGGCGACGATGACGTACTCGAGGCCCAGGCGGGTGAAGATCCGCTCGTAGGCGTCGCGCTGCGCCTGATACGAGGCGTCGAGACCGGCATCCGTCGCGTCGAACGAATACGCGTCCTTCATCGTGAACTCGCGACCGCGCAGGAGGCCGGCGCGGGGGCGCGCCTCGTCGCGGTACTTGTCCTGGATCTGATAGATCGTCAGCGGGAGATCCTTGTAGGACGAGTACAGGTCCTTCACCAGCAGGGTGAACATCTCCTCGTGCGTGGGCGCGAGCAGGTAGTCGGCCCCCTTGCGGTCCTGCAGGCGGAACAGCGCGTCGCCGTACTCCTCCCAGCGACCGGTGACCTCGTAGGGCTCCCGCGGCAGCAGGGCCGGGAAGTGCACCTCGAAGGCTCCGGCGTTCGCCATCTCCTCGCGCACGACGGCCTCGATCTTGGCCTTGACCTTCAGCCCGAGCGGCAGCCACGCGAAGACGCCGGGGGCGTTGCGGCGGATGTAGCCGGCGCGCACGAGCAGGCGGTGGCTCGTGACCTCGGCATCCGAGGGATCTTCGCGGAGCGTGCGGAGGAAGTAATTCGACAGACGGGTGACCACGAGAGTCGAGTCTAGGGCGCGGGGTCGAGGCCTCCCCTATCGTGAGCACATGCGCGCACGGTGGACCCTCGTCCTGGGATTCTCGCTCGCCCTGCTCGTCGGGGTGGGGGCCTGGGTCGGCGTCTCGGCCCTGGGCGGGGACGACTCCCGCTCCCCCTCGCCGACCGACGGGGACTTCGCGATCACGGCGTCGTACCGCCTCACCGCCGACGGCGGGCTCGAGCCCGCACCCGATGAGCGCGCGCAGCGCGTGTGGGACGACTTCGTGCGCGTCGCGACGCCGGAGTTCGTCCGCTCGGACGTCACGGCCTACCGCGTCGGCGACGACGCCGCCAGCGACACGCTCGCCTACGTCGTCAGCGATGACGACGATCCGACGCGGTGGGCGTTCGCCGCGAACCTCGCCTTCGCCGACGACCCGCGGCTGCTGCTGACCACCCTCGTCCACGAGTACGCCCACCTGCTGAGCCTGGGCGTCGACGACGTCGATACGGACGCCTCGACCTGCGACACCGAGTGGACCGGCGCCGGATGCCTCTCGGCGGACTCCGACCTGCAGCGCTTCGCCGAGCGCTTCTGGGCCGGGTACGACGACGCGCCGGCGCGCGACAACGTCGACACCGACGTCGGCGTGGAGTTCTACGCCGCTCACGAGGCCGACTTCGTCAGCGACTACGCCGCCACCAACGCCTCGGAGGACTTCGCCGAGACCTTCGCCACCTTCGTCCTCGAGCCCGAGATCGTCGGGAACTCGGTCCTGGCCGACAAGTTCCGATACTTCGCCGAGCTCCCCGAGTACGCCGGGGCCCGCGAACGCATCCGCGCGGAGTTCGCGCTCGACTCCTGACCGCCCACGCACCGCCGGACCGGTCGGGGACGGCCTCAGCGCGGGCCGCGCCCGACGTGCAGCACCCCGCGCACCAGGAGTCCGGCCAGCAGCGCCCAGAACGCCGCGCTGACGCCGAACACCGCGATCCCGGATGCCGCGACCAGGAAAGTCACCACGGCCGGCACCCGCTCGCCGGGGTCGTCGATGGCCTGTTGCACCGCCGCGCCGAACGCGCCGAACAGCGCGACCCCGGCCACGGCCGGGATCACCCCGGCCGGCGCGAGCAGCACGATGGCCGCGAACGCGGCCGACAGCGCGCCCAGCACGAGGTAGGTGCTGCCGGCCGAGAGCCCGGCCACCCAGCGCCTGCGCGGGTCGGGGTGGGCGTCGGGGCCGGCGGCGATCGCGGCGCTGATTGCCCCGAGGTTCATCGCGTGCCCACCGAAGCCCGCGGCGGCGGCCGAACCCAGCCCGGTGACGAGCATCGCGGGACGCCACGGGATCGTGTAACCCAGGCTGCGCATCACCGCGACCCCGGGGACGTTCTGCGACGCCATCGTGACGACGAACAGGGGCAGAGCGATGCCCACGACCGCCCCCACGGTGAGGGTCGGCGTGGTGAACTCCAGGCGCGGCAGCAGGGTCGCGGCATCCATCCCCGCGCCCGTGCGCGAGAGCTCGACGGCGACCACGACGATCGCGGTCGCGAACGCCAGGGGCACGGACCACCGGGGCAGGATCCGGGATGCCACGAGCCACACGATCAGCACCGGAGCCACGCCCCACGGGTCGTCGACGAGACCGACGAACGGCGCCACGCACAGCGGCAGCAGGACGCCCGCGAGCATGGCCTGCGCGATCGAGGGCGGGATCCGCGCGATGAGCGCCCCCAGCGGGGGGAACAGCGCCGTACACAGGATCAGCACCGCCGACACGAGGAACCCCCCGACCACGGCGGGCCAGCCGCCGTCGACGGCGCCCGTGGCCGCGAGCAGCGCGACTCCGGGGGTCGACCACGCGACGGTGATCGGCAGACGGTACCGTCCGGCCAGCACGATGCACCCGATGCCGACCACGAGGGTGATGGCGAGCAGTCCACTCGCCGCCTGCTCCGCGGTCGCGCCGACCGCGCGCAGCCCCGTCAGGACGACGGCGAACGTGCTCGTGAAGCCGACGAGGGCGGTGACGACGCCCGCGACGAGGGGTCGGGCGAGAGAGACGTCGGAAGCCATGAGGCTCTCGACGCTATCGGACCGCGCCGCCTCGGCCCGTCCGCGCGGGGCGAAGGGGATCAGGCCGTGATGACCTGAGCCGTGCCGGTCGCCGCGTCGGGGCCCATCTCGTCGGCGAGGCGGTTGGCCTCTTCGATGAGCGTCTGGACGATCTCGGCCTCGGGCACGGTCTTGATGACCTGACCCTTGACGAAGATCTGCCCCTTGCCGTTGCCCGAGGCGACGCCCAGATCGGCGTCGCGCGCCTCGCCGGGACCGTTCACGACGCAGCCCATGACGGCCACGCGCAGCGGCACGGTCATGTCCTTGAGTCCCTCGGTGACGTTGTCGGCGAGCGAGTAGACGTCGACCTGCGCGCGACCGCACGAGGGGCACGACACGATCTCGAGCTTGCGCTCGCGCAGGTTGAGCGACTGCAGGATCTGGTGGCCGACCTTGACCTCTTCGGCGGGCGGAGCTGACAGCGACACGCGGATGGTGTCGCCGATGCCCTCGGAGAGCAGGATGCCGAAGGCCGTGGCGCTCTTGATGGTGCCCTGGAACGCGGGGCCGGCCTCGGTCACACCGAGGTGCAGGGGCCAGTCGCCCCGTTCGGCGAGCAGGCGGTAGGCCTTGACCATGACGACGGGGTCGTTGTGCTTGACCGAGATCTTGAAGTCGTGGAAGTCGTGCTCCTCGAACAGCGAGGCCTCCCAGACGGCGCTCTCCACCAGAGCCTCGGGAGTCGCCTTGCCGTACTTCTCGAGCAGTCGACGGTCGAGCGAACCGGCGTTCACACCGATGCGGAGCGAGACACCGGCGTCCTTGGCGGCCTTGGCGATCGCGCCGACCTGGTCGTCGAACTTGCGGATGTTCCCCGGGTTCACGCGCACCGCGCCGCATCCGGCGTCGATGGCCTGGAAGACGTACTTCGGCTGGAAGTGGATGTCGGCGATGACGGGGATCTGGCTCTTCTTCGCGATGATGTGCAGCACGTCGGCGTCGTCCTGCGAGGGCACGGCGACGCGGACGATCTCGCAACCGGATGCCGTCAGTTCGGCGATCTGCTGCAGAGTGGCGTTGATGTTGGTGGTCGGTGTCGTCGTCATCGACTGCACGCTCACGGGGGCGTCGCCTCCGACGAGCACCTTGCCGACCCGGATCTGACGGGTCTTGCGACGGGGAGCGAGGGTCTCCGGCACGCGGGGCATTCCGAGATTCACAGCAGGCACGCGCACAGCCTACGCCGACCGCGCTGAACGGAGTCCGAACCGGCTGCGAATCCTCCCTGTGGTAGGTTCGGCGCCATGCGCGCGCACAGCAGTTGGTGGCCCACCGTCTAGGCGGTGAGCTCGCGTGCGACAGACCGCCCTCCCTCGGGATCCGGGCGGTCTTCGTGTTTTCGGCGGCCGTTCAGGACCCTCGCTCACAGACGGAAGTACTTCGATGACCGGGCCCGACCCCTCTTCCCTGCTCCACGACCTGCAGATCGGCGACGCGCCGTTCGCGCTCATCGCGCGCGACCCCGACACGGTCGAGGTGCTCACGGGCGATGTCGTCGACGTGGAGTTCCTCGCCGACATCCCTCTGACGGATGCCGAGGGCCGGCACCGCGAGGTCCTCGCCCTCGTGCCGTTCCGGCAGGTGCGCGAACGCGGGTTCGTCTGCCATGACGACGGCGCACCGCTGCGGTGCCTCGTCATCGGGGAGCGCCGCGTGCTGCCGCGCGCCGAGGTCATGGCATCCCTCCCCTCCTCCCCCGTTCCCCTCGAAGAGGCGGGATTCGACATCGCCGACGAGGAGTACGCCGACATCGTGCGGCGGGTCATCGCCGACGAGATCGGCCGCGGCGAGGGGGCGAACTTCGTCATCCGCCGCGACTTCGTCGCCGGGGTCTCCGCCGACCCGCGCGCGGCCGCGCTGACGTGGTTCCGCGCCCTGCTCGAGCACGAGAAGGGCGCCTACTGGACCTTCGCCGTCGTCACCGAGGGGCACGTCGCCGTCGGCGCGAGCCCCGAAGCGCACGTGAGCGCCCAGAACGGCATCGTGACGATGAACCCCATCTCGGGAACGTTCCGCCACCCGGCCGGCGGCGCCACCGCGGGCACCCTGGCGGAGTTCCTCCGTTCGACCAAGGAGACCGAGGAGCTCTTCATGGTGGTCGACGAGGAGCTCAAGATGATGAGCGCCGTATGCACGGACGGCGGCCGCATCACCGGCCCGCATCTCAAAGAGATGTCGCGGCTGACCCACACCGAGTACATGCTGCGGGGCCGCAGCGACCTCGACCCGCGCGAGATTCTGCGCGAGACGATGTTCGCCCCCACCGTCACGGGCTCGCCGATGCAGAACGCGTGCACCGTGATCGCCCGCCACGAGACCTCCCCGCGCGGCTACTACTCCGGCGTCGCCGCACTGTTCACCCCGAACGGGGCCGTGAAGGGGCCGACCCACGACCTCGACGCCCCGATCCTCATCCGCACGGCCTACCTGGTCGACGGGCGCCTGCGCGTGCCCGTCGGCGCGACGCTCGTGCGCCACTCCGACCCGTACGGCGAAGTCGGCGAGACCCACGGCAAGGCCGCCGGGGTGCTCGGCGCCATCGGCGCGATCCCGCGCGACGTGCCCGCTGCACCCGCCGACGCCGATCCCGACGCCCCCGTCGCCGAACGCCGCCCGCTCGCCGAGGATCCCGCGATCGCCCAGCTGCTGGCGTCGCGCAACGACCGCCTCGCGCCGTTCTGGATGAACCCGCAGGACCCCGACGAGACGGGCCCCTTCGCGGGGCGCACGGCGCTGGTCGTGGATGCCGAGGACCGCTTCACCACGATGCTCGCCCACCAGCTGCGCCACCTCGGCCTCGATGCCCGGATCGTGCACTGGTCGCGCGTGACGGAGTCCGAGATGGATGCCGCCGACCTCGTCGTCTCGGGACCCGGCCCCGGCGATCCGCGCGACGACGACAGCGCGCGCATCGCCGCGATGCGTCGGGTCGTGTCGCGGCGCCTGCACGCGGGCGCTCCCCTGCTCGCGGTGTGCCTCAGCCACCAGATCCTGGCCGATCAGCTGGGCATCGATCTCGCGCCGCTCGCGCAGCCGCACCAGGGTCTGCAGAAGAGCGTCGACGTGTTCGGCGAGGCGGCGTCGATCGGCTTCTACAACACCTTCACCGCGCGCGTCGCACCCGGGACCACCGTCCGGGGGCTGTCGACCGCCGGTCGCGACATCCCGGTCGAGGTGGCCGCGGATGTGGATACCGGCGACGTGTACGCCCTGCGCGGCCCGGCTGTCGCGAGCGTGCAGGGGCACCTCGAGTCGATCCTGTCGCGCGACGGTATGCGCACGCTCGAGCGGCTCATCGCCCACGCGCTCTGAGGCCGGAGCCGGCCCCTTCGACGGGCTCGGAGACCTCAGTCGCGCGAGGGGGCTGAGCTCGTCGAGGCCGCTGGCTAGAGCAGCTGCACCGGGTTGAAGATGTCCGCCAGGAACAGCACGCCGCCCATCCCGACCAGCAGCACCACGACGACGAACGTCACGGGGACGAGCTTCGTGGCATCCACCGGTCGGGCGACCGTTCCACGCATCCGGGCGAACCATCGCTTGATGCCGTCCCACAGCGCGACGACGACGTGTCCGCCGTCGAGCGGCAGCAGCGGGATGAGGTTGAACACGAACAGGGCGACGTTGAGCCCCGCCAGCAGCGCGATGATCTGCTGCACGCGAGCCGTGATCGGGGCATCGACGGCGGCGATCTCGCCGGCCATACGGCCCGCGCCGACGACGCTCATGGGACTGTTGGCGTCGCGCGGCTGACCGCTGAGCGTGTCCGCCGCCGCGTCGTAGATGCGCACCGGCAGCTGCGACATGATCTGTGCGACCGTGCCGATGTACTGGCCCGTGGCCTCGAAGCTGGTCGTGATCGGCTGCGGCACGAGGGCTTCCTGGGCGCGCAGCCCGGCGAAACCGACCGTCTCGTACTCGGGGGCACCGCTCGCGTCGGTCACAGCGCGTCCGCGGTCGTCGGTGACCGCACGGTCCGTGCTCTGCGGGGTGAACTGCACGGTCTGCTGCGTGCCGTCGCGATCGATGACCACCGACAGCTGCTGCCCCGGCGAGCGCTGGATGATGGCCGCCGCGTCGGCGAACGTCTGCACCGCGGTGCCGTCGATCGATACCAGCCGGTCCCCGGGCTGGATGCCGGCGGCCGCGGCCGGGGCGATCGGGTCGTCCGTGGTGCACGCGTCGCGCTGCTGGCTCGCGGGGATCACGCACTGGCTGACCGAGGCGACGGTGGTGGTCGCGGTCTGCAGCCCGATACCGCTCAGCGCGATCGCGAACAGGACGACCGCGAGCACGAGGTTCATCACGGGTCCGCCGAGCATGACGATGACCCGCTTGTAGACGGGCAGCTTGTAGAAGACGCGGTCATCGGCGGCGATGAGCGTCTCGGCGTTGGCG
Source organism: uncultured Microbacterium sp. (assembly GCF_913776565.1). Lineage (GTDB taxonomy): Bacteria > Actinomycetota > Actinomycetes > Actinomycetales > Microbacteriaceae > Microbacterium. The sequence goes on from NZ_CAJYPF010000133.1 coordinate 16,657, forward strand.
TCGCGGGCGTCCTGCACCATGGTCGCGAAGAAGCGCGAGCGCTTCGTACCCGGCTCGGCGTCGTCGGGGGCAGGGGGGTACATCCCCGCCATCGAGATGAACCCGCCCAACGGCAGGGCTTTGAAGCCGTACTCGGTCTCGCCGATGCGCTTGGACCAGAGCGTCGGGCCGAACCCGATCATGTACTGACCGACGCGCACGCCGAAGAGCTTCGCGGGCAGCAGGTGCCCGATCTCGTGCAGGGCGATCGAGACGGCAAGGCCGATCACGAGCACGAGCACGCCGATGAGGAAGGCGATCGCGGTCACCCGCTGACGATACCGCCGTCCGCCTTTGAACGGCCCGTGCGGCCGCGATGCGGTGTCTGTGCGACGCCGGATGAGACAATGGGAGCGATGTCGACCGACGCTGCCTCGAACCTCCCGCCCGTGCTCCGACCGGAGCGGCCTCCCCGCCGCGACCTCGCCGAACTCGCCCGCCTCTTCGGCGTGCGTACCGTCGGCGACGTCGCGGGCACGGCCGTGACCGGCATCACGCTCGCCACCGCCGACCTGCGCGCCGGCGAGGCGTTCGTCGCCATCCGCGGGGTGAACCGGCACGGCGCCGAGTTCGCGGCGACCGCCGCCGAACGGGGCGCCGTGGCGATCATCACCGACGAGGACGGCGCCGCCATCGCGGCATCCACCGGTCTCCCGATCGTCGTGGTCGATGATCCTCGCGCCCTGCTGGGCGACCTGTCGGCCTGGGTGTACGGCACCGGCCCCCAGGACGAGCTGCCGCGGCTGCTGGCCACCACCGGCACCAACGGCAAGACCAGCGTCTCGCACCTGCTCGAGGGGATCCTCGACCAGCTGGGCGTCACGACGGGTCTGTCGTCGACGGCCGAGCGGCACATCGCCGGCGAGGTCATCGTGTCCCGGCTGACGACGCCCGAGGCGTCGGAGTTCCACGCGTTGCTGGCGCTCATGCGCGAGCGCGGCGTCGAGGCGGTGGCGGTCGAGGTGAGCGCGCAGGCGCTCACGCGTCATCGCGTCGACGGCCTGCTGTTCGACGTCGCCGGGTTCACCAACCTCTCGCACGACCACCTCGACGACTACGCCGACATGCGGGAGTACTTCGAGGCGAAGCTGCCCCTGTTCCGCCCCGATCGCGCCCGCCGCGGCGTCGTGTGCCTCGACACCGTCTCGGGGGTCGAGATCGCCGCGCGCACCGAGATCCCCGTCGTCACCATCGCGACGCCGGCGATCGCCGAGGACCCGGCCGCCGCGGCATCCGCCGACTGGCGCGTCGAGATCGTCGACGAGCGGCAGGAGGGCACGGCGTTCACGCTGACGGACGACAAGGGTCGGGCGCTCACGACGGTCGTGCCCGTCATCGGGCGGCACATGGCGGCCAACGCCGGTCTCGCCATCGTCATGCTGCTCGAGGCGGGGTACACCTGGGAGCACCTGTACAGCACTCTCGACGGCGAGCGCATCGAGGCGTCCTTGCCGGGGCGGACGCAGCTCGTGTCCGGCCCGCAGGGTCCCGCGGTCTACGTGGATTTCGGCCACTCCCCCGACGCGTTCGAGAAGACACTCGCGGCAGTTCGGCGCGTGACACCCGGCAAGGTCGTCATGCTGTTCGGCGCCGACGGCGACCGCGACGCCACCAAGCGCCTCGACATGGGACGCACAGCGGTCGAAGGCAGCGACATCCTCGTCATCACCGATCATCACCCGCGTCACGAGGATCCGGATGCCATCCGCGCAGTCCTCGTCGAGGGGGCCCGCCGGGCGCGTCCCGACGGCGAGATCCTCGAGTTCACCCCGCCCGAACGCGCCATCCTCGAGGCCGTGAAGCTCGTCGGCGAGGGCGACGCGATCCTGTGGGCCGGTCCCGGCCACCAGGACTACCGCGACATCCGCGGGGTGCGCACCCCGTACTCGGCGAGAGAGCTCTCGCGACGGGCGCTGCGCGCCGCGGGATGGGCCGTCCCGGATCCGCAGTGGCCGGTGCCGTACCCGGCCGATTCCACGCCGCCCTCCGACCCCGAGCGGCCGGTCGAGTTCCCCGCCTGACGCCGTTCGACGTCCCGGCCTGACGACGGGGTCGACGACGGATCGCGGCCTTCCTCCCCCGGCGCCGCTGCCCGTCCGCACAACTCCTGCGCTTCCGCACCGCGGGCCGCGAGAACCGCGGTCAGCGACGCTCGCGCAGGAGGTGTGCAGAGCTCAGCGCGCGGCGATGATGTCGTCGGCCGCCCGCCGCGCCCACGCCTCGGCCTCGGCGAGGGACTCGCGCGAGAGCGCGGACGGCGCCTCGTGCCGGTCGACCACCCGCTCGATGAGCTCGACGATCTCGAGGAAGCCCAATCGCCCCTCGTGGAACGCGTCGACGGCCTGCTCGTTCGCGGCGTTGAAGACGGCGGGGTACGTGGCGCCGGCGCGTCCGACGCGCTTGGCGAGCGCGACCGAGCCGAACGCCTCTTCGTCAAGGGGCTCGAAGGTCCACTGCGCGGCCCGCGTCCAGTCCAGCGGAGCGCCGACGCCGGCGATCCGGTGCGGCCAGTCCAGGCCCAGCGAGATCGGCAGCCGCATGTCGGGCGGAGAGGCCTGGGCGATGGTCGAGCCGTCGGTGAACTCGACCATCGAGTGGACGATCGACTGCGGGTGCACGGTGACGTCGATGCGGTCGTACGCGACGTCGAACAGCAGGTGCGCCTCGATCACCTCGAGGCCCTTGTTCACCAGGGTCGCGGAGTTCGTCGTCACGACGCGGCCCATGTCCCACGTGGGATGCGCGAGGGCCTGCGCGGGTGTCACGTCGGCGAGCTCTGCGCGCGAGCGTCCGCGGAAGGGACCCCCGGATGCCGTGAGCACCAGCCGCCGTACCTCGTGCGCATCGCCCGAACGCAGCGCCTGCGCGATGGCCGAGTGCTCGGAGTCGACCGGCACGATCTGACCGGGCGCCGCGAGCGCGGTCACCAGGTCGCCGCCGACGATCAGCGACTCCTTGTTCGCCAGGGCGAGGGTGCGTCCCTCTTCGAGAGCGGCGATCGTGGGGCCGAGACCAACCGAACCGGTGATGCCGTTCAGCACCACGTCGGCGTCGATGTCGCGCACGAGCTGTTCCGCCTCGACGGCGCCGAGCGCGATGTGCTCCACGCGGAAGGCCGCGGCCTGCGCCTCGACGCCGGCGCGGTCGGTGCCCGCTGCCAGACCGACGACTTCGAACCGGTCGGGGTTGGCGCGGATGACGTCGAGCGCCTGCGTCCCGATCGAACCGGTGGAACCGAGGATGAGGACGCGGCGCATTCCGTCAGCCTACTGACCGGCTGCGGTGGCGTGCTGGACGCCGAGGATGTCGACGACGAACACGAGCGTCGAGTTCGCCGGGATCTCTCCCTGCGCCTGGTCGCCGTAGCCCTGGGCCGGCGGGATGACCACGAGCACCTGCGAGCCGACGGTCTGCCCCTCGAGCGCCTGGCGGAAGCCGTCCACCACCTGGTTGGTGACGAACTGCGCGGGCGTGCCGCGCTCCCAACTGGAGTCGAAGACCGTGCCGCCGTCGTAGAGCGCGCCGGTGTACTGCACGATCACCTGGTCGCCGGGGTTGACGACATCGCCGGTGCCTTGACGCAGGTTCTCGATGCGCACCTCGGTCGGCGCGGGGGCGGAGGGCATGGTGATGGTCGGCGCACCGTTGTCGTCGAAGGTGACGGTGGGCAGACCCTCGACCGGGGCGACCTCGGCGCCGTCGGCGCGCGTGGGCTGCTCCGAGATGGCGTCGGCGACGAGCACGAAGGCCGGCGAGCCCTCGCCGAGCGTTCCGGCGGGGAACGACGACACGGTGCGCGAACCGATCGTCGAGCACTCGAG
>NZ_CAJYPF010000134.1 GCF_913776565.1 uncultured Microbacterium sp.
CCGAGGTCGACCAGTCCGTTGTGACCGTTGATGGTCCACCCGAACTCACCGGGCGCGCCGGTGGGGACGTCGACCTGGATGTCCTGGCCGTCGCCGTGGTTGGGGTGGATGGTGACCTCGTCCTGGATCGTGCCCACGGCCTCGGCCGGCTTCGCGCCGTTCTCGGGGCCGCACCACAGCACCTTCTTCAGCTCGACGGCCGCGTTGGGCGCGTCGCAGGTTCCGGAGCGGATGTTCTGCACGACCAGCTGATCCTTCTTGACCTGGACCTTGACGTACGAGCGGACGTGCTCCTGGTTCTGCACGGAGTTGTACCAGTAGTTCGCCGGGTTGAGTGGGTCGGCACCGTTCCCGGCACCGCTCGTGCCGCTGTTGTCGGGGGCGGTGATGTCGTAGTACTTCGAACCGGATGCCGTGTTCGCGGTCACGTAGACCACCCCGCCGGGGCCCTCGAAGACCTCGTCCTGGCCGGGCTTCTCGTCGGGGTTGGCCTTGGCGCCGTTCTTGATCTCGTACGAGCGCGAATAGCTGTGGTCGTGGCCCTGGAGCACCAGGTCGACACCGAGCTTCGAGAAGGCCGTCGGGAAGTCGACGCGGCGCACCTTGTTGTCGTTGTCCTTCGCGTGATCCGCCGGCGAGTAGATCGCGTGGTGGTAGACGAGGACGGTGTACTTGGCATCCGCCCCGTGCTTGTCGACGACGTCGGTCACGTAGGCGATGTGCGCCTCGTCACCGCCGCCGCCCTGCGAGGTGGCGTAGCTGTTGCTGTTGAGGTCGATGTACAGAACGTCCTTGTACATGAACCAGTAGTCGCCGCCCGACTCGGTGCCGGTGCTGCCCGAGCCCTTGCGGTAGTAGGCGCCCGAGCGGTCCGTGTTCGGGGTGGAGAGGTGCTGCTCGTAGGCCTTGCCGCCCACGTCGTGGTTGCCGATCGTGGCGACCCACGGGTACTGGCGCAGCTGGTCGGGCGCGAGGAACGAGTTCCACTGCGCCTCGGTGTTGGCGGTCTCGACCTGGTCACCGCCCGAGACGAGCAGTTCGGCGTGGGGGTTGGCCCCGACGGCGACGTTCATCGTCTCCTGCCAGCCGGCCTGGTCCTTGGCCAGGTCGCCCGAGGCGCCGATCTGCGGGTCTCCGAAGAACAGGAAGTCGTAGTCGCCCTCGAACGACTGCGTCGTGAACGCCGAGGTCGCCGACCAGTTGCCCTCGGAGCCGACGCGGTACGAGTACGCCGTGTTCTCGGCCAGGCCGGTGATCGTCGCGTGCCGGTTGAAGCCTCCGCTCGAGGCGATGTTGGCGGTGCCGGATGCCGAGAACGTCGTCGCCGACGCGGGGAACTGGCCGTTCACCAGGGCCGAGGTCGGGGCGACCTGGACCGTCTGCGCGGTGTCGGCCGAGGAGTACCAGGTGACGATGCGCTGGGTCTCGTCCGCCCCGACGCCGAGGATGACGCCGGAGAGGGTGGCCGTGGTGTCGGCCATCGCCGCCGGTGCGGCCGCGGTGCCCGAGAGCACGAGCGACGCGCCGATGGCGGCCGTTGCGATCCACGAGACACGGCGACGCGTGCGCGCGGCGTGCTCCGTCGATGCGATGAGGAACATGGGTGTCCGTTCTTCGAGAGGGGTCGTGATGCAGGCCCGCCGGTCGCGAGCGCGTCCCACGTTCCGCCCGCCGGGTGACATCCGCGTGAATGCTTGACCCAGCACACGCATCGGGAGGGACAACACGTTCACTCGATGCCGAGCACCCGCTGCACGAACCAGATCAGGCCGGCGAGGGTCACCACGACAGCGAGCAGCGCGCTCGCCCACATGCCGACGCGGGGTGCACGGCGGCGCAGCAGCACGAGCAGCGGGAAGACGACGACGATGATGCCGATCTGCACGGCCTCGATGCCGACGTTGAACACCAGCAGCGACCACAGCAGGGTCCACGACCAGGGCTCGTCGATTCCGAGCGCCGAGGCGAAGCCCAGGCCGTGCACCAGACCGAAGAGGAACACGACGCCCACGCGCAGCCATCCCGCGCGATCCAGGCGCAGGAAGCCGTGCGCGTGGGACAGGTCCTGGTCGACACGGCCGCCGCGCCACAGCCGCCAGAGGTACCACGCGCCCACGACCGCGATCGAGAGGGCGATGGTCGGCTCGACGATCTCGGGCGGCGCGGCCACGACGCCCGTGGCAGCGAGGATGAACGTCACCGAGTGCGCGACGGTGAACGTCGTCGCGGCGATGACCACCTCGCGCAGCCGCCGCGAACCCACGATCAGGGCGAGCAGGAACAGGATGTGGTCGATCCCGGTGAGCAGGTGCTCGGCGCCGAGGCGGAAGAACTCCCAGAAGCGCTCGATCGGCGTCTGCGCGGTCGAGAACGCGGGGTGCTCGGCATCCAGGACCGTGCTGCCCTCGTGCAGATCCAGGGCGTACGTGAGGATCGTCTTGGTGTCCTTCACGAACCCCTCGTCGTCGGCGAACAGCCCGGCGGTGACCTCGTGACCGTTCTCGGTCGGGCCGCACGCGTAGTCCACCGTCACGACGGCGTAGGGCGCGCCGTCCTGCCAGGTCATGGTCACGTCATCGGCCATCGTGGGAGCGCACGGTTCTCCGGCCGCGGCGACGCGGAACCGCTCTCCCACATAGGCGGCGACGGTGTCGCGGTGGGCGACGAGGGCCGCGGCCTGCTCGTCGGCGTCGCCGTCATCGAAGGCGGCCGTGCCGTCCTGGTAGAGCGGGTCGTCGCGCCCGGCGTCGGCCGCCGAGACCACGAGCAGGTCGTATTCGAGCTGCAGCTGCGCCCGCACGACGCCGGGGCCGTCGCCGGCCAGGTCGGCGTACACCACCGACTGGAAGCCGTGGGCGGCGGCGGGTGCGGCGATCGAGACGAGGGCCGCGAGAGCGGCGGCGAGAAGAAGGACGCGCGAGAGAAGAACGGACATGGACACCTTTCCGCCCGAAGCGTGCGCGACGGGCGTGAACGGTTGCCCGCGGTGGGGCGAACGGAAACGGAACGTCCGCCCGTCGTTCGCCCGCTCGTCAACCGCGTCGTCCAGGGTGAGGGGGTGAAGAGCAGGGTCTCGACGGTGGCGGCGATCGCGATGGTGGCGGTGCTCTGCGGATGCGCGCCCCAGCCGGGGTGGTCGTCGATGCGCGCGGCTCCGGCCGCGATCGGTTCGCCGGCGGCCGGTTTCTCCCCCGCCACGGCCCCCGCCCCCGAGTCGACGCACGTTCCGGCCCCCGGGTCGTGGGATGCCGTGGCCGCCCCCGCCGGGTACCGCGTCGTGCTGCTCACGGTCGGTGACGATGCTCCCGCTCGCACGCTCGTGAAGGCGGTCGAGGACTGGGCGGCCGAGACCGGCGCCGACCTGCGCACGGTGCGCGCCGACGACGACATGGTCGACGGCGCGGTCCGCGCGATGGACCTCAACCCCGACCTCATCATCAGCGCCGGCGACGCGCTCGTCGACCCGCTGGCCATCGTGACGGCCAACCACCTGGACCGGCAGTTCCTCATCGTCGGCGCCGAACTGGCCGAACCAACCGGAAACGTCACCGCGGTGGACTGGACCGGCGCGGCCTACCGCGGCGAGGGCCTCGGCACCGCCGCCGCGTACGACCCGGCCTCGTTCACCCCCGAGCGGGCGGGGTCGGCGGTACGCGCGGGTGTCGCGGCGGTGCTGACGGGCCTGCGGGGCGTGGTGCTCTGGATCGACTGATCCGGGATGCCGGATGCCGGCGCCGCGCCTGCGGGCCCGAGCGCATGTGAGCGTCAGGCGCGGCGGCGGCGGCGGCGAGCGGCGGCGATCCCCAGCCCCATCACGGCGACTCCGGTGACCGTCGCGGCGACGAGTACGGTGGGGTCGACTCCGGTGACGGCGAGGGAGCCGGCGGCGGGCGTGCGTGCGGGGGTCGGCGAAAGCGCCGGACTGGTGGCCTTCGGCGTCGAGGTCGCGGGAGGCGACGGGGCGACGGTCGTCGACACGGGGCTCGCGGTGGGGGTCGGCGACGCCATGCGTCCGGGAACGGTGACGACGATGGTCTGCGCGTCGGACGCGTCGTCGGGGGGAACCGCGGAGGGCGCGAGAGCGAGGACGACTGCCATGACCACCGCGACGGACACGAGACACCACCTCCGACGTGCACTGTCGCCGGGACGGATGGCCGCCTGCCCGACGCCGGGCGTCCGTTCGGGTAACGACGAGCGAACGGCATAGGCGCCCAAAGGTCAGACCACTGCGTAGGTCTTACCGCCGCGATATTTTCGGCGTTTCTTTCACGCCTGGACGGCGCAATTCCCGGATGACGTCCCCCTAGCGTCGGGTCATGGCCGGTTCTTCTCCTTCCCTCCCCGCGAGCACTCCCGCTCCCCCGGGCCCCCGGCGCGCCGTCTTCTTCGTCTCGGACAGCACGGGCATCACCGCGGAGACCCTCGGAAGCGCCCTGCTGGCCAATTTCCCCGGTACGACCTTCGAGCGCCGCACCGTGCCCTTCGTCGGGACGGTCACCCCGGTCGAGGCGGTGATCGAATCGCTTCGAAAGACCGCCCGGACGGGCGAGGGGCCCATCGTCTTCGCCACGATCAAGGACGCCGGCATCCGTCGACGCCTCGCCGAGGGCGCCGCGGTGGTCATCGATCTGCTCGCCGGCCACCTCACCGAGCTCGAGACCGCCCTCGACACGGCAGCCGAGACGCGCGCCGGGCAGTACCACGGCCTGGGCGACCTGGAGCAGTACTTCGCCCGTATGCGCGCGGTCGAGTTCGCGATCGAGCACGACGACGGGCAGAGCCGCCGCGCCCTCGACCGCGCCGACGTCATCATCGTGGCGCCGTCCCGGTGCGGCAAGACGCCGACCACCATGTACCTCGCCCTGCACTACGGACTGCTGGTGGCGAACTATCCGCTGACCGACGACGACTTCCCCACCGACGCCCTGCCGCCGACGGTCGCCCCGCACGCCGAGCGATGCTTCGGGCTGACCACCACCGCCCTGCGCCTCAGTCAGGTGCGGCACGAGCGCCGGCCGAACTCCACCTACGCCAGCCTCGCGCAGTGCACCCTCGAGATCCGCCGCGCCGAAGACCTCTACCGCCGCAACCGCATTCCCTTCCTCAGCTCCGCGACCCGGAGCGTCGAGGAGATGTCCGCCGTGATCCTGCAGTCGATGACGCTGCGGGACCGACCGAACGAAAGGCCCCTCCCATGACCACCATCCTGCGCTTCGACGAGATCGGCATGAGCGACCTCGCCCGCGTCGGCGGCAAGAACGCCTCGCTCGGCGAGATGGTCTCGCACCTGGCATCCGCCGGCATCCGCGTTCCTCCGGGGTTCGCGACCACCTCGGACGCCTTCGAACGCTTCCTCGCCGAGGGCGATCTCGCGGGCCGCATCCGCGCGGCTGTCGAGGGGGTCGACGTCGACGACGTCACCGCCCTCGCCCGGCTGGGCGCGCGCGTGCGCGCCTGGATCGAGCAGCAGCCCTTTCCCGCCGACCTGGAGTCCGACATCCGGTCGGCCTACGCCGCGCTCGTCGCCGGGGAGGAGGATCCGGATGCCGTGACCTGGGCCGTCCGCTCCAGCGCGACGGCGGAGGATCTGCCCGACGCGTCCTTCGCCGGGCAGCAGGAGACGTTCCTCAACATCGGCGGGATCGACAACATCCTGCACGCGGTGCGCCGCGTCTTCGCCTCGCTCTACAACGACCGCGCGATCGCCTACCGCGCACACCACGGCTTCGAGCACCACGAGGTCGCGCTCTCGGCGGGGGTCCAACGGATGGTGCGTTCCGATGTCGGTGCGTCGGGCGTCATGTTCACCCTCGACACCGAGTCGGGGTTCGAGGACGCGGTCTTCATCACCAGCTCGTACGGCCTGGGCGAAGCCGTCGTCCAGGGCGCGGTCAACCCCGACGAGTTCTACGCCTACAAGCCGGCCCTGCGCGCGGGTCGCCCCGCGATCCTCAAGCGGAGCGTGGGCGAGAAGGCCATCGCGATGCGGTACACCGACGGCCGCCAGGTGGACGCCAGCACGGCTTTCGTCGAAGTGGATGCCGCCGACCGCGGCCGGTTCTCGATCACCGATGCCGAGGTCGAGGAATTGGGCCGGATCGCCCTCGTCATCGAGGCGCACTACGGCCGCCCGATGGACATCGAGTGGGGCAAGGACGGCGTGGACGGCCGGCTGTACGTGCTGCAGGCGCGACCCGAGACAGTGGTGTCGCGTCGTTCGGCGAACGTGTTGAGCCGGTTCGTCCTCGCCGAACGCGGTCCGGTGCTCGTCGAGGGCCGCGCGATCGGTCAGCGGATCGGGGCGGGACGCGTGCGCGTGCTCACCTCGATCGAGCAGATGGCGGACTTCTCCCCCGGCGACGTCCTGGTGGCCGACATGACCGATCCGGACTGGGAACCGATCATGAAGCGGGCGTCCGCGATCGTCACCGATCGCGGCGGCCGCACGTGCCACGCGGCGATCATCGCCCGCGAGCTCGGCATCCCCGCGGTCGTCGGCACCGGTGTCGCCACCACCGTGCTCGAGGACGGTCGAGAGGTGACCGTCTCGTGCGCCGAGGGCGACGACGGCGTCGTCTACGACGGCATCCTGAGCTTCGCCGAGGAGAAGACCGAGCTCGATCGGATGCCGTCGGCACCGGTCAAGGTCATGATGAACGTCGGCACCCCCGACCAGGCCTTCGCCTTCTCGCGTCTTCCGAACGCGGGGGTCGGGCTGGCGCGGCTGGAGTTCATCATCAATCGTCAGATCGGCATCCACCCGCGCGCCCTGCTCGAGCTCGACCGACTCCCCGTCGACCTGGCCGACGACATCCGCGCGCGGATCGCCGCCTACCCCTCCCCCGAGGAGTACTTCATCCAGCGCGTCGCCGAGGGGGTCTCGATGATCGCGGCGGCGTTCGCGCCCGAGCCGGTGATCGTGCGCCTGTCGGATTTCAAGTCGAACGAGTACGCCAACCTCGTCGGCGGCCCGCTGTACGAACCCGACGAAGAGAACCCGATGCTCGGCTACCGCGGGGCCGCGCGCTACGTGTCGCCGGACTTCCGGGCGTGCTTCGACATGGAGTGCGAGGCGCTGCGCCGCGTGCGCGACGACATGGGTCTGACGAACGTGCAGGTCATGGTCCCGTTCGTGCGGACGCTCGGCGAGGCGGCGGCGGTCGTCGAGCTGCTCGCCGCGAACGGACTGCGCCGGGGAGACAACGGGCTCAAGGTCGTCATGATGTGCGAGCTGCCGGCCAACGCGATCCTGGCCGAGCGCTTCCTCGAGCACTTCGACGGGTTCTCGATCGGGTCCAACGACATGACGCAGCTCACCCTGGGCCTCGACCGCGACTCGGCGCTCATGGCGGCGTCGTTCGACGAGCGCGATCCGGCGGTCCTGCACCTGCTCGGCATGGCGATCGACGCCTGTCAGCGGCAGGGCAAGTACGTCGGCATCTGCGGGCAGGGACCCAGCGATCACCCCGACTTCGCGCAGTGGCTCGTGGCGCGCGGCATCCACTCGTTGTCCCTCAATCCCGACACGGTCGTCGAGACCTGGCTGACCCTGGCCGCGAACGAACGACCGAAGGCCGAGATCCTCGCGCAGGCGCACCTCTCCCGGCTGTGACGCCGACGTCGGCCGGGCCGCTCCCACCGGCCCGGCCGACGTTCAGTCGACGAAGAGAACCGATGACGCCCGGCGGATGTGGGCCTCGGTCGCGGCGGCGGCCCGGTCGCCGTCTCCTGTCACGATGGCGTCGAAGATCGCGCGATGCTCCTTCTGCAGCAGCGCCGACTGGTCTCCCCATGCGGCGTTGCGCTCGATCGCGTGCAGCAGGGGCACGCGCACGGCCTCGCGGATGGCGCCGGTCAGCGCGGCGGACAGGCTGCTGCCCGAGGCATCCGCGATCGCGAGGTGGAAGCGGGTGTCCGCCTCGTTGAACGCCTGCCGATCTCCGATCGCGGCATCGCCCGCGGCGAGCGCCTCGGCGATGCGCGCACGTCCGGGCTCGTCGAGCTGGGCGGCGGCCGACGCGGCGCTCGCGCGCTCCAGGACGACGCGCGCTTCGGTGACGTCCTGCACGGTGAAGTTCGACAGGGCGACGTGCAGACGCAGGAAGCGGCTGAGAGCCTCGCGCGGCAGCGCGGCGACGAAGGTGCCGGCGGCGGCTCCGGCGCCCGGCTGCGAGCGCAGGACGCCCTGACTCTCGAGGACGCGCACCGCTTCGCGAACGCCGGCGCGACTCACCTCGAGGTTGGCGGCCAGCTCCCGCTCCGGGGGCAGGGCGTCGCCCACCTTGAGCGCACCCGAGAGGATCCGGTCCTCGATCACCTCGATGACGAGCTCGTGCGCGCGCGCTCTTTTGACGGGGAGCCAGAGGCCGTCCGCGGCCTCGTCGGAGGGAGAGGGGGATGCCATGCGCTGCCGCCTTCGGAAGAGAGTGTTGACAGCGTACCGGTCCAGCCGTTACCGTGCGTTAGCGGTCTGACCTCTAAATGGTCGGACGCTTCGCAACAACGACGTTCGAAGGAAGGCCCGCATGTACACCCCCGAACTCGCGCCGATCGGCGCCAGCATCGTGACGTCGGCGCTCGTCGCGAGCCTGCCGTTCCTCACGGTTTTCGTCACGCTCGGACTGCTGCGCTGGAAAGCCCACTGGGCGGGCCTGTCCGGTCTCGGCGTCGCCCTGCTCGTAGCCGTCCTCGGCTACCGCATGCCCGTCGACCTCGCCGCCCTGTCGGCCGCCCAGGGCTTCGTCTTCGGCCTGTTCCCGATCATGTGGATCGTCCTCAACGCCATCTGGCTCTACGAGCTGACCGTCCGCAGCGGCCGCTTCGAAGACCTGCGCCTCGTCATCAACGCCCTCAGCGACGATCCGCGCATCCAGGCGATCATCATCGCCTTCGGCTTCGGCGGCCTGCTCGAGGCCCTCGCCGGCTTCGGCGCCCCGGTCGCGATCACCGGGGTCATGCTCATGGCCGTCGGGTTCACCCCGATGCGCGCCGCCGTCATCGTGCTGCTGGCCAACACGGCCCCCGTCGCGTTCGGAGCGGTCGGCACCCCGATCGTCACCGCCGGCAGCCTGACGGGGATCGATTACCACGAGATCGGCGCCTACGTCGGGCACCAGACTCCGCTCGTCGCCCTCTTCGTCCCGTTCATCCTCGTGCTCATCGCCGACGGCTGGCGCGGCCTGAAAGAGACCTGGCCCGCCGCGCTCACCTTCGGCGTGGTGTTCTCGATCGCGCAGTGGGTCAGCGCGACCTGGATCTCGGTCGAGCTGACCGACATCGTGGCATCCCTCGCCGGAATCGCCGCCGCGGTCGTCCTGCTGCGCTTCTGGCAGCCGTGCGGTACCACCGCCGCCCGCGAGCGCCTGCTCAAGGAGCGCTCCGCGAGCCTGGTGGGCGCGGGCGTGACCACCTCGGGCGGCGGCACCGGATCCGCGGATGCCGACACCTCGGCCCCGCGTCCGCGACTGACGCCGCGCACGGTCTTCTTCGCCCTCTTCCCGTACCTGCTCGTGGTCGTCGTCTTCTCTCTCGCGAAGCTGTGGGTCCCGCTGAAGACCTTCCTCGCGGCCACCGACGTCAAGATCCCGTGGCCCGGCCTGGACGGGAACATCCTCACCGCGAGCGGCAAGGCCGCCACCTCGACGGTCTACACGCTCGGGTGGCTGTCGTCGGCGGGCAGCCTGCTCATCATCTGCGGGATCGTCGTGGCGCTGGTGTACCGACTGCCGCTGCGCGAAGCCGCACGCACGTGGTGGCAGACGCTGGTCAAGCTCCGCTTCTCCCTGCTGACCGTCGGCTCGGTGCTCGCCCTCGCGTACGTCATGAACATGTCCGGCATGACCCTCACCATCGGCGCCTGGATCGCCGGAACCGGCGCCCTGTTCGCCTTCCTCTCGCCGATCCTCGGCTGGTTCGGCACCGCCGTGACCGGCTCCGACACCAGCGCCAACGCGCTGTTCGCCACGCTGCAGCAGAGCGCGGCAGTGCAGGCGGGCATCGACCCGACCCTGCTCGTCGCCGCGAACACCTCCGGTGGCGTCATCGGCAAGATGATCAGTCCGCAGAATCTCGCGATCGCCGCCACCGCGGTCGGCCTCGTCGGCCAAGAGGCCACCATCCTGCGGAAGGTCATCTGGTGGAGCCTCGGCATGCTCGTGGTCATGTGCCTGCTGGTGGGCCTGCAGTCCTCCGTCCTGTCGTGGATGCTCCCGTAACCCGTCCCCCCTCCTCCGAAAGGCACGCCATGTCCGCCGTGACACGTCAGTTCCCCAACCCGATCGAGCTGCTCGAACTCATGCAGTTCAAGCGCCCCGACTTCAACGGCCGTCGACGCCGGCTGAACGCCGCACTCACCATCGGCGACCTGCGCGACATCGCCAAGCGCCGGACCCCGGCCGCAGCGTTCGACTACACCGACGGCGCGGCCGACAGCGAGGAGGGTCTCGCCCGCGCCCGTCAGGCGTTCGCCGACGTCGAGTTCCACCCGTCGATCCTGCGCGACGTCTCGCGGGTCGACACGACGTGCCAGATCTTCGGCGGCTCGTCGGCACTGCCGTTCGGCATCGCCCCGACCGGCTTCACCCGACTGATGCAGACCGAGGGCGAGATCGCGGGCGCAGGCGCGGCCGGAGCCGCCGGCATCCCCTTCACCCTGTCGACGCTGGGAACCAGCTCGATCGAATCGGTCAAAGAAGCGAACCCCCACGGGCGCAACTGGTTCCAGCTGTATGTGATGAAGCAGCGCGAGATCTCGTACGGCCTGGTCGAGCGCGCCGCCGAAGCGGGCTTCGACACCCTGTTCTTCACCGTCGACACCCCCGTGGCGGGGGCTCGCCTGCGCGACAAGCGCAACGGCTTCTCGATCCCACCGCAGCTGAGCGTGTCGACGATCGTCGACGCGCTCCCCCGCCCCTGGTGGTGGTGGGACTTCCTCACCACCCCCAAGCTCGAGTTCGCCTCGCTGAGCGCCACCGGCGGGACCGTCGGCGAGCTCCTGAACGCCGCCATGGACCCCTCGATCTCGTTCGACGACCTCGCCGAGATCCGCGCCCTGTGGCCGGGCAAACTCGTCATCAAGGGCGTGCAGAATGTCGAGGACTCGCGCCGTCTCGCCGATCTCGGGGTCGACGGCATCGTGCTCAGCAACCACGGCGGACGCCAGCTCGACCGCGCACCCGTCCCCTTCCACCTGCTGCCCGAGGTGGTACGCGAGGTGGGCGCCGACACCGAGATCGCGATCGACACGGGCATCATGAACGGCGCCGACATCGTGGCATCCATCGCCCTGGGGGCGAAGTTCACGCTGATCGGGCGCGCGTATCTGTACGGCCTCATGGCGGGTGGACGGCAGGGCGTCGATCGGGCGATCCAGATCCTCGCCGACCAGGTCGTGCGAACCATGCAGCTGCTGCAGGTCACCTCGCTCGCCGAGCTCACGCCGGCGCACGTCACCCAGTTGGAGCGCCTGGTGCCCCGCGCCGCGGCCTCGGCGGTCTCGCCGCGGCGATGACATGAGGGGCGGCCAGGCGCCGAGGCCGGGCCGCCCCTCATCGACGGGCCGCGGGAGTGCGGCCCGTCGAGCGACCCGCCCCTGTCGGATGGGGTGGGACCGCGGACCGGGAGGACGTGGGGGCCCGCTCCCGGCCCGCGGCGCTCAACCGACCGGCACGTCCTTCCGACGTGCGGCGCGGGTCTGCGGGGCGTCCGGCGCCTGGTGGGCGGCGGCTTCGGCATCCGTCACCTTCGGCTTGCGGGGCCACCAGAACCTGTCCCCGGCGATGAACGCCATCGCCGGAACGATGACGGTACGCACCAGCAGGGTGTCGATCAGAACGCCGATGCAGACGATGATGCCGATCTGCGTGAGGGTGATCAGCGGCAGCACGCCCAGCACGGCGAACACCGCGGCGAGCAGGATGCCGGCGCTCGTGATGACCGCTCCGGTCGCGGCGAGCGCGCGGATCATGCCCTGCGTGGTGCCGAGGGTGCGGCTCTCTTCTTGCGCGCGGGTGACGAGGAAGATGCTGTAGTCCACACCCAGCGCCACCAGGAACAGGAAGCTGAACAGCAGCACGTTGGTGTCGATCGCCGGGAAGGCGAACAGCGGCGTCTGGAACAGCCACCACGCGGCGCCCACGGCCGAGAAGAAGCTCGCGACCACCGCCAGCAGCAGCAGCACGGGCGCCAGCAGCGAGCGCAGCAGGATCACGAGCACGATGAACACCAGCACGAGGATGAGCGGGATGATCAGCGACTGATCGCGCTGCTGCGCACCGGCGACGTCGAGCGCCTGCGCGTCGAGACCTCCGACGAGCGTCTGCCCCGACCCGATGCCGTCGAAGTCGGCGCGCATGCGCTCGATCGCGGCGAAGGCCTCGGGCGTCTCGGCCGACGCGTTCAGCGTCACGTCGATGCGCGTCCAGTCGGTGGTCGCCTCGACGATGCGGGCGGAGTCGACGCCCTCGAGTCCCGCGGCGGCCTCGACGACCGCGTCGGCGTCGGCGGGCTTGGCGACCACTGTGGCGGGCGAGGTCGCCCCTGCCGAGAACGCCTCGGCAAGCACCTCCTGTCCCGTGACCGCGTCGGGCTTCTGCAGGAAGCGGTCGTTCTGCGACAGGCCCGTCTGGACGAAGAACAGGCCGCTCGCGAGCGCGCCGAGCACGACCGCCCCGGTGATCGCGACGACGACCGGGCGCCGCGAGACGCCGCGGCCGAGCTTGCCCCACGGGCTGCGCGAGATCGCGTCGGGCGACCCGAAGCGCGGGATGTAGGGCCAGAACAACCAGCGACCGAAGAGCACGAGCGCGGCGGGCAGCACGATGAGCGCGAACGCCATCGCCACCACGACGCCGACGGCGCACGCCAGCCCCAGGGCGCGGTTGCCCGACAGCTCGCCCAGCAGCAGGGTCGCCAGGGCGAGGGCGACGGTGGATCCGCTCGCGATGATCGCCGGTCCCGCGCCCCGCACCGCGCGGCGCATCGCCTCGCGGCGGTCTTCGGCCAGGCGCAGCTCGTCCCGGTAGCGCGCGATGAGCAGCAGGGCGTAGTTGGTGCCCGCGCCGAAGACGAGGACGGACAGGATGCCGGTGATCGAGGCGTCCAGCTGCACGCCCACCGCCTCGGCGACCCGGCGCGCGACGATCCCGGCCGAGGCGTCGGCGGTGCCGATCACGATCAGGGGCACGAGCCACAGCCAGGGGCTGCGGTAGGTGATGAGCAGCAGGACCGCGACGACGATGACGGTCGTGAGCAGCAGGGTGAAGTCGGCGCCGTCGAACACCGCGGCGATGTCGACCTCGAAGCCCTCGGGGCCGGTCAGGTAGGTGCGCACCCCGTCGAGACCGTCGGCGGCGAGCGCGCGGATCTCGTCGGCGCGCGCGGTCTGCGCGGCGACGTCGCTCTCGGGCTCGAGCGGCACGACGAGCAGGGCGACCGTCCCGTCCTCCGACACCTGCGGCGGCGGGATGAAGCCGTCGGGGGTGAGGTCGACGAGGTCGCCGAACGCCTTCTGCTGGATCGCGGCGACGGTCTCGGGGCTCAGTGCCTGGCCGTCGTCGGCGGCGAACACGAGCAGGGCGCTGGTGGTGTCGGCATCCGGGAAGGTCTCGAGGATCTTCGACACCTGCACCGACTCGGCGGAGTCGGGGAGCCCGTTTCCGGGCGCGGTCTCGGCCGACGAACTCGACCCGAGCGCGAACAGCGCGGCGACGCCCGCGAAGGCGACCACGAGCACGATCCATGACGTGCGTGCCGAGGTGAGCACGCGCAGCAACCGGTTCATGGGATGCCTTTCCTAGATTTTCTTGTATCTCGATCTTCGAGATACGTGAAAGGTATCCCAAAACCGGCGTAGAGTGCCACTCATGGAAGCGTCGGAATCTTCCACCCCTCCCCCCACCGTCGGCGGTGCCCCCATGCCCCGCACGCGGCGCCCCACCGCGCTCGTGCGCGATCTGTTCACCGCGGGCTCGGCGTTCGAGAAGTCGCTGCAGCGCGAGCTCGCGGTCAATCCGACGGGCCTGGATGCCATGGGCCACCTCGTCATGTCGGGTCCCCTGTCGCCGGGTGAACTCTCGCGGCGTCTCGACCTCACCACCGCGGCCACCACCGCCGCGATCGACCGCCTCGTCGATCTCGGCCACGTCACCCGCATGCCTCACCCCACTGACCGGCGCAGCGTCCTGGTCGTGCCCACCGACTCGTCGGTGCAGCGCGCGATGGGCCACCTCATGCCGATGATCGCGGGCGTCGACGCGGTGCTCGACGAGTTCGACGACGCCGAGCAGCGCATCATCGAGCGCTACCTCGAACGCGTCGTCGCGACCTACGGCCTGCCGGACGACGCCGAGCCGTCGATGGCGGTCCCGCGCGCCGCGCGCTGACCCGCGCCCGAGCGGGCAGGGCCGGCGGTGCGCCCGGGGATGCCGGCGGGGCGGCATCATGGTTGTCATGGCATCAGCGAAAGCCGTCGCCGGCACCCTCGTGCGTCGTCTGCGGCGATGGGGCACGGCATCCGTCGTCGTGGGGGGCGCTCTGGCGCTCTTCCCGCGCACCCGCGCCTTCGGCGTGCAGACGGCGATGTGGGGGGCCGTCGACCTCGGCCTGGCGGTGTTCGCCGTCCGCCGCGGGGCCGCGCCGAAGCGTCGCCCGCTGCGGCGTCTGCTGCTGATCAACACGGCGCTCGACGTCGGCTACGTCGCCGCGGGCGCGCATCTCGCGGTTCGCCGGCCGACGTTCGGGGGACGTCTGAGCGCTGCCGACGCGCGCGGTCACGGTGTGGCCGTCGTCGTCCAGGGCGCCGCACTGTTCCTGCTCGACCTGACCGCCGCGCGGCGCCTGCGCCGCTGAGACCGGAGCTGGTCGCGGTCCGTTCGCCGCCGCTCCCGACGCGGGCGGAGGGACCGCACGCGTGCGCGCCACCGCGCGGGCGCCGCTCCTGCTAGCGTGCGGGAGTGATTCCGGATGCCACCACCCCGCGTCGTATCCACGTCTCGGCCGCGGTGATCACCGACGCCGACGGCCGCCTGCTGCTCGTGCGCAAGGCCGGAACCACCGCATTCATGCAGCCCGGCGGCAAGCCCGAGCCCGGAGAGACCCCCGCCGAGACGCTCGCCCGCGAGCTGGCCGAAGAGGTCGGCATCCGAGTCTCCCCCGACGCGCTCGAGCCCCTCGGCCGGTTCACCGCGAGCGCGGCGAACGAGCCCGGCTTCGTGGTGGTCGCCGACGTGTTCGGCGTCGACATCGGCGACCAGCGCCCGGTCCCGGATGCCGAGATCGCCGAACTCCGCTGGGTCACCGCGGCCACGGCATCCGGGATCGAGATCGCCCCGCTCGCGCGGGAGTTCTTCCTGCCGGCCTGACGCGTCGCGGCGCCCCCGGCCGCCGCTCCCGGCCCGGCGACGGGGCGGGGCGTCACCACGAGCTCTTGCGGTAGTCCTTCAGGAAGATGCCGAACAGGTCTTCGCCGGCCTCGCCGCGCACGATCGGGTCGTACACGCGGGCGGCGCCGTCGACGAGGTCGAGCGGGGCGTGGAAGCCCTCCTCGGCCAGGCGCACCTTGGTGAAGTGGGGGCGCTCGTCGGTGATCCAGCCGGTGTCGACGGCGGTCATCAGGATGCCGTCGGACTCGAACATCTCGCGCGCGCTCGTGCGCGTGAGCATGTTGAGCGCGGCCTTGGCCATGTTGGTGTGCGGGTGGCCGGGCCCCTTGTAGCCGCGGCCGAACACGCCCTCCATCGCCGAGACGTTGACGATGTACTTCCGCTTCGCCGTGGATGCCGCCATCGCGGGGCGCAGGCGGCTGACCAGCAGGAACGGCGCGGTCATGTTCGCCAGCTGCACCTCGAGCATCTCGAGGGGTTCGACCTGGTCGACGTGCTGGGTCCAGCTGTTGATGCGGTCCTCGTCGGGGATGAGTCCGCCCGCGTCGATCGCCGTCCCGGCCATCAGGCGCTCGAGAGACGACGAGCCGGCGGCCATGGCCTCGGCGGTCAGTTCGTCCGCGGTGCGCGCCGCCGACGCGAGGATCGGGTGCGCCGACACCGACTGCGCCAGGGCGAGCGGGTGGGCGTCGTTGGTGTGCCCGAAGGTGACGAGCTCGGGCAGCGGCCCGTCCGGCAACGGTTCGAGTTCGGCATCCACCAGGGGTTTGTACGCCCCGGGCGAGCGGCGGACGGTTTGAGCTGCGTTGTTGATCAGGATGTCGAGAGGACCCTCGGATGCCACGGACTCGGTCAGCCCGATCACCTGGGCCGGGTCGCGCAGGTCGATGCCCACGATCTTCAGGCGGTGCAGCCAGTCCGCGCTGTCGGGAAGCGACGAGAAGCGGCGCACCGCGTCACGGGGGAAGCGCGTGGTGATGGTGGTGTGCGCGCCGTCGCGCAGCAGCCGCAGCGCGATGTACATGCCGATCTTGGCGCGACCGCCCGTGAGCAGGGCGCGCTTGCCGGTCAGGTCGGTGCGGGCGTCGCGCTTCTCGTGGCTCATCGACGCGCAGTCGGGGCAGAGCTGGTGGTAGAACGCGTCGACGAGGGTGTAGTCCTCTTTGCAGATGTAGCAGGCGCGCGCCTTGATCAGCTCTCCGGCGAACGGCATGGCCGTTCGGGCCTGCAGCGGGATGCCGCGGGTCTCGTCGTCGATGCGGTCGGGCGCACCGGTGGCGGTGGCGGCGACGACGGCGCGGTCCGCGTCGGCGATGCGCTGACGCTTCTCTTTGCGCGACTGCCGTTTGACGTCCTTGTAGAGCTTGCCGGTCTGACGGCGCAGGGCGATGTAGGCGGGGTCGTCGTGGTCGAGCGAGGACGCGGCGTCGATGACGCGCAGCGCGATCTCGAGCTCGAGCGGGTCGATGGTGGTCGACCGCGCGGCATCGCGGTCGGGGCTCAGCAGTGTTTCGGGCACGGGGCAGTGTACCGAGGCCTTGCTGAACGCCCGGTGGGCCGGGCGTGTCGCGGGGGCGTCAGCCGCCCGCACCCGCCCGCCGCGCCGGGTCGAACCGCAGCAGCCACCGCTGCGCGGGAATCTCGACGGCCCGGTGCAGCACCCACGCGATCGCGAGCGCGATGCCGAACGCGGCGAGCGCGAGCGGCACGGCCTGTCGCCACGGCAGTTCGGGGTGGCCGTCGGGCCAGGCCGACGACACCGAGGCGATGACCAGCAGGTGCACGAGGTAGAAGGCGAACGACACGCGTCCGAGCTCCTGCCAGAGCGGACGGGCGAGGAAGGTGGATCCGCGGTGCGCGTCGGCGGCGGCGAGGGACGCGACCAGCAGCGCGAAGAAGCCGACGGTCGCGGCCAGGCCCGGGTGCACGTCGGTGCCGGGAAGGGTGGGGGCCTCGGACAGCGCGTATCCCGCGACGGCGAGGGGCACCGCGAAGCGCAGGCGCAGCGGCATCCATGCCCCGCTCTTGACCAGCAGCGCGAGGCTCATGCCGATCACGAACTCGGGCAGGCGCAGGAGCGGGGTGGATGCCGACGACAGCGCGCCCGGGGCGAAGGCGGCGATCTGCGGGGCCAGCGCCACCAGCGCGAGGGCGACCGCGGCGACGATCGCCTGTCCGCGGGTCGACAGCCGGACGAGCGGGCGGATGAGGAACGGGAAAGCGAGGTAGAAGAACGCCTCGCACACGAGGGACCAGCTGGCGGGGTTACCGGCCTGCCACCAGTCGGGCACCCACCCGTTGACCAGGAGCAGGTTGGCGGCGAGAGGTGCTGCGCCGTCGGTGCGGATCTCGGGGATCAGGGTGGCGGCGGCGACGAGGGCCAGTCCGACGCCCATGACGTGCAGGGGGTAGATGCGCGCCACGCGATGCCACCAGAACGATCCGGCGGACTGCTGCGGCTTGTACCCCCAGGCGAGGACGAAGCCCGACAGGATGAAGAAGAGCGTGACGCCGGTCTTACCGGCCTCGAAGACGAACGCCCAGACATCGCCGGGGGCGCCGCCGAAGTACTCGACGGCCATCAAGTGGTGTCCGAAGATCAGCATCGCCGTGGCCCAGCGGAGCCCCGTGAGCGAGGGCAGGGTGCGCAGAGCCGGACGCGGAGCGGATGCCGTGCCCACGGCGGGGCGGGCCAGTGTCGTGCTGATGTCCCCCGCCTCCTCTCGAGCTGCGCGGTGGGCGCCCGGAGTGGGCGCCTCGCGGCGAACCGGGTCAGACGGTACCGGCCCTCCTTGAGCACAACCTCAACGAGGCCAGGGGGTTGACGGCACGGCATCCATCCGTTTCCCCCGTGTCTCCGAAGAACCCCGTTGGTGCGATCGCCCGCACCACGGCGTCTGTCCGCAGCGCCCTAGGCTGATCCCGGGAGGACCCGATGCGCGAGTCGCACACCCCCGTTCTGGCGTCTCTCGACGCGTACGCGAACGTCACCGACCTGCTCGTGCGGCGCGCGGCCGAGGCCCCCGCCCACGTCGCGTTCGAGGTGCCGCCGTCGTCCGGTGAGCAGTGGCGTCCGATCAGCACGGCGGCGTTCCTCGGCGAGGTGCGGGCGCTGGCGAAGGGAATGGTCGCCGCGGGGCTGGCCCCGGGCGAGGCCGTCGCGATCATGGCGCCCACGCGCTACGAGTGGGCCGTGGCCGACCTGGCGACGTGGTTCGCCGGCGGTGTGGTCGTGCCCGTGTACGAGACCTCGTCGGCGTCGCAGGTCGCTGCGATCGCCGCCGACGCGCGCGTGCGCCTGGCCATCGGCGGGTCCACCGCCCACGGCGAGCTGCTGCGGGCGGCGCTGACCGACGCCCTCGGGATCTGGCTGATGGATGCCGGGAGCGGCATCCCCTCTCTCGACGACCTGGTCGCGCGCGGTGCGGGAGTGTCGGACGACGAGCTCGAGCACCGCCGCACGCGCGCCGGGCACGACGATCCCGCGACGATCGTGTACACCTCGGGCACGACCGGCGAGCCGAAGGGAGCGGTGCTGACGCACGCGAATTTCCTCGGGCAGGTGCTGAACATCGCCGCGGCGTATCGCGAGGTCGTGCACGCCGGCGGCAACACGATCATCTTCCTGCCGCTCGCGCACGTGCTCGCGCGGGGCCTGCAGCTCATCTGCATCGCCAGCGGCATGCGCATCGCGCACCTGGCCGATCCCGCACGGGTCGTGCCGACGCTCGCGGTGCTGAAGCCGACGTTCCTCGTGGTGGTGCCGCGGGTGCTGCAGAAGATCCAGGCCGCGGCGGGCGACAAGGCCGCCGCGAAGGGCCTGACCCGCGTGTGGGAGCGCGCGCGGCAGACGGCGATCACCGCCGGTCGGGTGGCGGAGCGACGGGATGCCGGCACCCCGCCCCGCGTGCCTCTCGGCCACCGGGTGCGGCACGCGCTGTTCGACGCGCTGTTCTACCGGCGCCTGCGCGCCGTCATGGGCGGGCGGGTGGACTACATGCTGTCGGGCGGAGCGACGCTCGGCGGCGAGCTGTCGCTGTTCTTCCGGGGCCTGGGCGTGCCCGTGATCGAGGGCTACGGCCTGACCGAGACGACGGCGCCGCTGACGGGCAACCTGCCCGGGCGCATCGTCTCGGGAACGGTGGGCCTGCCGCTCCCCGGCTCGACCGTGCGCATCAGCGACCAGGGTGAGGTGCTGGCCAAGGGCGTCGGTGTCTTCGTCGGCTACCGCGACGACCGCCACGATCACGACGCGTTCGTCGACGGGTTCTTCCGCACCGGCGACCTGGGTCGCCTCGACGACGGCGGCCGGCTCGTCCTCGAGGGGCGCCTGAAGGACGTCGTCACGACCTCGAACGGCAAGACGGTCGTGCCCGCCCGCTGGGAGGGCGCCGTCGAGGCCGACCCCCTCGTGCAGCACGCCGTCGTGGTCGGCGACGACCGTCCGTACCTGTCGGCCCTGCTGATCCTGGATGCCGAGCAGGCCGCCGGGTGGGCGGCATCCACCGGGGTCGAGATCGACCTGCGCACGCCCACGACCCTGCGCCCCGTGGACGAGCCGCGGCTCGTCGCGCGCCTGCAGCACGTCGTCGACGCGGCGAACGCCCTGGTCGCGCGCAGCGAGCAGGTGCGCCGGTTCACGATCGTGCTCGCCGACCTGGACGACCGCGAGCTCGTCACCCCGACCATGAAGATCAAGCGTCGCGAGGTGCTCACCCGCGCCGCCGACACCATCGACACCCTGTACCGAGGAGCCGCATCATGACCGCACCCGTTCCCCCCGCCACCGGCTCCGCCGCGAAGCAGGACCGCGCGGCGGTCGTCGTGGTGATCGTGGCCGTGCTGATCGGCGCGGGGCTCGCCGCGGCCGGTGGGTTCCGCGGCGCGCAGGTGGGCGGCATCCCCCTGTTCGTCCTGGCGGTGGCGGCGGCGTTTCTCATCCAGTTCGCGGCCTACATCCCGGCGGTGCTGCTGCGTACCGAGCGGTTCTTCGACCTGACCGGCAGCCTGACCTTCATCGCGGTGTCGCTCGCGGTGGTGCTGCTGGCCCCGGGCCAGGATGCGCGCGGGTGGATCCTGGCGGCGATGGTGATCGTGTGGGCGGCACGGCTGGGCTCGTTTCTGTTCGCGCGCGTGCACCGCTCGGGCTCGGACGGCCGCTTCGACGAGATCAAGACCAAGCCGCTGCGGTTCCTGCAGGTGTGGACGATCCAGGGCGTCTGGGTGTCGCTGACGGCCTCGGCCGCATGGATCGCGATGAGCGCGGATGCCGACGCCCGCACGCCCCTGGACGCCTTCGCCGTCACGGGCATCGTCATCTGGCTGCTGGGCATGGTCATCGAGGTGGTCGCCGACCTGCAGAAGCAGGCGTTCCGCGCCGACCCCGCGAACAAGGGCGAGTTCATCCGCACCGGCCTGTGGTCGCGGTCGCGTCACCCCAACTACTTCGGCGAGATCCTGATCTGGGTCGGCGTGTTCGTCGTCGCCGTGCCCGTCCTGCAGGGGTGGCAGTGGGTGGCGGTGCTGTCGCCGGTGTTCGTGATCCTGCTGCTCACGCGGGTCAGCGGCATCCCGCTGCTCGAGAAGCGCGCCGACGAGAAGTGGGGCGACCGGGCGGATTACGTGGCGTACCGCGAACGCACGCCGGCGCTGGTTCCGGCGCTGACGCGGCGGGGGTAGAGCGCTCAGTCTTCGCCGGCCAGCGCCCGCTGCGCCACCACGCGGCGCGCCTCGACGACGGCCTCGGCGAACTCGGTGTCGGGATCGTCCATGACGATCAGCGTCGCGCGCGCGTGCGCGCTGACCACGTCGTACGACGAGGACGCGGCCCGCTCGACGATCGGCTCGGCGCGCGGGCCGATGGCCGCGAACGCCCGGCTCAGGCTGCGCTGCGTGTCGTGGTCGCCGCGCCCGAACTGGGTGGCGAGCTCCTCGGCCAACGTCTCGTGCGCGTCGTCGGGAACGAGACCGGATGCCGTCCGCCACGCCGCGCGCGCCACCTCGGGGTGCCGGTCGCGCAGCACCGCCCGCGTGATCG
>NZ_CAJYPF010000135.1 GCF_913776565.1 uncultured Microbacterium sp.
TGGTCGTACGCCTTGAACTGGTTCGTCGTCATGTACATCTTGTCGCTCTCGCCGTGGTTCACGAAGACGTGCCACATGCGCCCGTACCGCATCATCTGGAAGTTGCGGGCGTTCTGGTTGACGTAGAAGACGACCTTCGGGGCCTGCTCGTCGACGAACCGTTCGAGGTCGACGACCTGCCGCGCGTACACGACGGGCACCGGCGACTCCTCGAGCAGGGCGAGCATCGCGCCGGGGCTCCGCGAGATGATCGCCACCGGGTGCTGCGCGTGCAGCTCGGCGAGCGGCGCGTACCACTGACGGACCTGGTACAGGTTGACCGGACCGTCGGCGAAGTACACCGCGATCTCCACGGAGCCCGGCGTCAGCGGCGGCTCCTCGCGCAGACGTCGGGCGAGGGCGTTCCGGCTCTGCCGCGACTTCAGGAGTCGCTGCACGAGCCGGACGGCCGTGCGTGCGTCGCTCAGGATCGACATGGGTCTCCTCAGATGATCGGGGGACGGCCGGCGAGCGTCATGCGTCCGATGGTCAACCACCCCATGGTCGCGGTGGGTCCGCAGTCGGTGGTCCACCCCTCGCGGACGCCCCCGAACCACGTCGCGAGACGCCGCGGGTGTCGCCACCAGCGCGCCACCTGGATCGCCGCCCACGAGCCGACGTACAGCGGTCGCAGCACCGGCGGCAGGTTGCGCCGCGCGAGCCACACCCGGTTCCGGGCGTTCAGCCGGTAGTACTCGCGGTGCCGCGCCGGGTCGATCGCGGGGTGGTGGGCGACGAGGTCTCCCGCGTACCACGCCCGTCTGCCCGCGTCCCACACCCGCCAGGCCAGCTCGATGCCCTCGTGCGCGTAGAAGTACGGCGCTCCCCAGCCGCCGACCGCCCGGTAGACGTCCGTGGGCAGCACGACGGCGCCCTCCCACACGGAGAACACCGGGGACGACCCCGACGGCGATCCCTTGCGGATGCGCGGGATCCACCTCGTGGGGTTCGCGGCGCCGGTGGGGTCGATGACACGGGGCTGGACGAGCCCGAGCGAGGGATCGTGCTCGAACAACGCGATCGCGTCTCGGAGGAACGTCGGTGACGGCACCGAGGCGTCGTCGTCGAGGAAGAACACGTAATCGCCGTGGACGACGTCCGCACCGGCGTTCCGTCCGGCCGGGATGCCGACGTTCTCGGGCAGTGCGAGCGCACGGACACCCTCGGGCAGCCCGGTCGGCTCCCAGCCGTTGCCGACGCAGACGACGTCGAGCTCGACGTCCTGCTGCGCGAGCACGCTCTCGAGTCCGCGCCGCAGGTCGTCGGGGCGGGTGCCCTGCGAGAGGCTCACCACGGCCACACGGGGTCGTAAGCGGTGCGGGACCGCGTGGCGTCCCACGGTCCCCGGCGTCACGCGCGGACCCGCTTCGAGGCGATGATCGCGAGGAAGTGTCCGGCGGTCGCGAGGACCGCGAGCGGCAGGAGCGCCCCGACCAGGACGCGTGACGCGAGGGTGTCCCCGATGACGAGTCCGAGCAGCGCGAAGACGAACGCGAGGATCGAGAGCTCGACCGAGTGGTAGAGGCGGTGGAACGGCAGGAACCGGGCGGCCTTGCGGAGCGTGGCGAGTCGGCGGCCGGACGGGGCGGTCGAGGCGTCGCGGCGGTCGACGAGCTTCTCGAGCCCGGCGTTGGCGCGGGCCACGTGCACCATGTCGTTGAGGGCCTTGTTCAGGACGATGACGAGCCCGAGCGCGCAGCCGATCGTCGTCCACATCCAGTCCGCGTCGTGGATCGGCCACGTGGCCGCGCGGATGCCGAGTGCGATCGGGATGAGCCCCTCGGTCGTGTAGTGCCCGACCTTGTCGAGGAACACCCCGGCGGGCGAGTGCGTGCCGCGCCACCGGGCGACCTCCCCGTCGCTGCAGTCCACGAGCATCTGCAGCTGCCCGAGCACGAGTGCCAGCGCCGCACCCCAGATGCCCGGGATCAGCAGGGCCGCGGCGACGCTCCACCCGACGAGGATCATCAGCCCGGTGACCTGGTTGGCGCTCACCCGGGTCTTCAGCAGGACCCACGTCAGGTACGGCGAGACGTCTCGGAGGTACAGCGACGCGGTCCAGTGCTCGGCGTTCGCCCGCATCCGGACCGCGTCCGGCTGCGCGACCGCGCGGAGTTCGGCGATCGAGGTCGGCCGCGCGGCGCGTCCCGTGGTGGCGTCGTCGGTCATGTCGGTCACCGTCCCGTGTGCGTCGTCAGCTCGGACGTCCTGGTCAGGAAGCCGATGATGAACCCGATCCCCCAGCCGACGTGGATGCACGGCAGGACGACGAGGAGCCAGAGGAGCGTCGCCGCCCCGGATCGCCGCGCGACGGCGACCGCGCCGACCACGACGAAGACGAGGTAGACGGCGGGGACGACGAACCCGAGCAGCGCCCAGACCGCGCCGGTGCCGGTCGCCGCACCGATGATCCCGACGACGCCGGCGAGGATGCCGACGGCCATCGCCGCGACCATCGCCGGGGGCACGAAGTACCGCAGGCCGTTGTTCGCCGGGAAGCGCCGGGCGAGCTCGCCACGCCACAGCCCGGTCGCGACGAACTGCCGCACCAGGCGCTTCAGGCTCGGGCGCGGCCGGTACGTCACGACCAGCTCGGGTGTGAACCACACCGTGCCGCCGGTCTGCC
>NZ_CAJYPF010000136.1 GCF_913776565.1 uncultured Microbacterium sp.
GCCAGATGCAGAAGGGCGGCGGCGCCAGCGGCGCGATGGGCTTCGGCAAGAGCCGCGCGCGCATGCTGACCCAGAAGGAAGGCAAGGTGACGTTCGACGATGTGGCCGGCATCGACGAAGCGCGCGAAGAGCTGCAGGAAATCGTCGAGTTCCTGAAGGACCCGTCGAAGTTCGCCCGGCTGGGCGGCAAGATCCCGAAGGGTGCGCTGCTGGTCGGCTCGCCCGGTACCGGCAAGACGCTGCTCGCCCGCGCGATCGCGGGTGAGGCGGGCGTGCCCTTCTTCACAATTTCGGGTTCGGACTTCGTCGAGATGTTCGTCGGCGTCGGCGCAAGCCGCGTCCGCGACCTGTTCAACCAGGCCAAGGAGAGTTCGCCCGCCATCATCTTCATCGACGAGATCGACGCCGTCGGTCGCCACCGCGGCGCCGGTATGGGCGGCGGTCACGACGAGCGCGAGCAGACGCTGAACCAGATGCTCGTCGAGATGGACGGGTTCGACCCCAAGGTCAACGTCATCGTCATCGCGGCGACCAACCGCCCCGACATCCTCGACCCCGCGCTGCTGCGCCCCGGTCGTTTCGACCGTCAGATCGGCGTCGACGCGCCCGACCTCAAGGGTCGTCAGCGCATCCTCGAGGTGCACGGCCGCGGCAAGCCCCTGTCCGACTCGGTCGACCTCGAGGTCGTCGCGCGGAAGACCCCCGGCTTCACCGGCGCCGACCTGGCGAACGTCCTCAACGAGGCCGCTCTGCTGACCGCGCGCTCCAACGCCCAGCTCATCGACAACCGCGCCCTCGACGAGGCCATCGACCGCGTCATCGCCGGTCCGCAGCGTCGTACGCGCGTGATGAAGGACAAGGAGAAGCTCATCACGGCGTACCACGAGGGCGGTCACGCCCTCGCGGCCGCGGCGATGAACCACACCGACCCCGTCACGAAGGTGACCATCCTTCCGCGCGGCAAGGCGCTGGGCTACACGATGGTGCTGCCGCTGGACGACAAGTACTCCGTCACTCGCAACGAGCTGCAGGACCAGCTGACCTACGCGATGGGCGGTCGCGTCGCCGAAGAGATCGTCTTCCACGACCCCACCACGGGCGCGTCCAACGACATCGAGAAGGCCACGAGCATCGCCCGCAAGATGGTCACCGAGTACGGCATGACCAACGAGGTCGGCCCGGTCAAGCTCGGCTCGTCGTCGGGCGAGGTGTTCATGGGCCGCGACATGGGACACGGCCGTGATTTCTCAGAGCGCATCGCCGAGCGCGTCGACGCCCAGGTGCGCGCCCTCATCGAGCAGGCGCACAACGAGGCCTACCAGGTCATCAACGACAACCGCGAGGTGCTCGACCGCCTGGCCCTGGCGCTGCTCGAGAAAGAGACGCTCGACCACATCGAGCTGGCAGAGATCTTCAAGGACGTCAAGCGCCTGACCCCGCGCCCGCAGTGGCTGTCGTCGGGCGACCGTCCCGTCTCGACGCTGCCGCCGGTCGACGTGCCCCGCCGCCCGCAGCCCGCCGGCGTCGCCGCGGCGACCGAGGCCGACGCGCAGGCCGCGACCACGGCGCAGCCCCGTCCGAGCGGACAGACGCGCCCGGCCACCGCCTGAGGCGCCGTGGCCGTCGATCGAGAACGCGTCGCCGCGCTGGTACGCGAGCTGCTGGAGGCGATCGGGGAGGACCCCGATCGCCCCGGCCTGCGTCAGACGCCGACCCGCGTCGCGGACAGCTGGGCCGAGTTCTTCTCGGGAGTGAACCAGGATGCCGCCGCCCCCCTCGCCCACACCATCTCGGTGTCGCGGGGGCCGGCGCCCGACACGCTGCCCTCCGGGGCCGTGATGCTGCGCGACATCGCCTTCCGCTCGATGTGCGAGCACCACCTGCTGCCCTTCCGCGGTCGCGCCCACGTGGCGTACCTGCCGGGTGAGGAGGTGGTGGGCCTCGGCGCCCTGCCGCGCGTCATCGACATCCTCGCGGCGCGCCCGCAGGTGCAGGAGCGCCTCGGCGAACAGGTGGCGGACGCGATCGCGACGGCCCTGGACGCACGCGGAGTCCTCGTGGTCCTGGATGCCACGCACGAGTGCGTCACGATGCGCGGCGGCCGCCAGCCCGACGCCTCGACCGTGACCATCGCCGCGCGAGGGGTCTACGCCGAGCCGGTCGCCCGCGCCGAGCTGGTGGCCCTCATCGGAGCGCGCGCGTGACGCTGATCATGGGGATCGTGAACGTCACCCCCGACTCCTTCAGCGACGGCGGTCGCTACCTCGACCCCGACGTCGCGATCGCCCATGCGCGGCAGCTGCGCGCGCAGGGCGCCGATCTGCTCGACGTCGGCGGCGAGTCGACGCGTCCGGGTGCCCAGCGGGTGGCGCCCCGCGTCGAGCAGCAGCGTGTTCTTCCGGTCGTCGAGATGCTGGCATCCGAGGGGGCCTTCGTCAGCATCGACACGATGAACGCCTCGACCGCGGTCGCCGCGGTGCGCGCCGGTGCGCGCCTGGTCAACGACGTGTCGGGCGGGCTCGCCGACCCCGAGATGCTCGCGGCCGTGGCCGGGACCGACGCCCACATCGCCCTGGGGCATTGGCGCGGCCCGTCCGCCGAGATGTACGCCCGCGCCGACTACGCCGACGTCGCCGGCGAGGTGGCCGATGAACTCGACGAGCGCGTCGCCGCCGCCGCGGCCGCCGGCATCGACGCGTCCCGCATCGTCGTCGACCCGGGCATCGGGTTCGGAAAGCGCGGCGCGCAGAACTGGCAGACTCTCCGCGCGCTCCCCGCACTCGCCGCCCGCGGACACCGCATCCTCGTCGGCACGAGCCGGAAGCGGTTCCTCGCCGAGACGATCGGCGACGACACCGACCTCGCGCGCCGCGACCTGGCGACCGCCGTGACCAGCGCTCTGGCCGCCGGAGCCGGCGCGTGGGCCGTGCGCGTGCACGACGTACCGACCACCCGCGACGCTCTCGCCGTCGCCCGCGCCTGGGAGTCCTGATGGATGCCGTCGACCGAATCACCCTGACGGGGGTGCGCGCCTTCGGCTATCACGGGGTGTACCCCGACGAGAAGCGCGAGGGCCAGGAGTTCGTCATCGACGCCGTGCTGGCCCTCTCGCTGCGCCGCGCCGCCGAGACCGATGACGTCGTCGACACCGTGCACTACGGCGAACTGGCCGAGCGCCTGGTCGCCGTCGTCGAGGGAGAGCCGGTCGACCTGCTCGAGACGCTCGCGCAACGCCTCGCCGACGACGTGCTGAGCGATGCCCGCGTCGATGCGGTCACCCTCACGGTGCACAAGCCGCAGGCGCCGATCACCGTGCCGTTCGGCGACGTATCGGTCACCATCACGCGGGGACGCTCGTGAGCGTCCGTCTGGCGCACGGCATCGGAGAAGCGCCGCGGTCGACGCCGGTGCGCGCCGTCGTCGCCCTCGGCGCGAACCTCGGCGAGCGCGCCGCCACCCTCGAGGCGGCGGTCGACGAGCTTCGCCACCTCGCGCTGACCTCGGATGTGCGGGTGTCCAAGCCCCTCGAGACGGTCGCGGTCACCCTCGACGGCGAGGACGAGGACGCGCCCCGCTACCTCAACGCCGTCGCGCTGCTGCAGACCCGGCTGGCTCCGGCCGAACTGCTCGCCTCGCTGCACCGCATCGAGGCGCGCCATGGCCGCGTGCGCCGCGAACGCTGGGGCGACCGCACCCTCGACCTCGACCTGATCGCCTACGGCGACGAGGTGATCCGGCGGGACGACCTGGTCGTTCCGCATCCGCGCGCCCACGAGCGCGTGTTCGTCCTCGCCCCGTGGGCGGATGTGGATCCGGATGCCGAGCTCCCCGGCCGAGGACGCGTCGTCGACCTGCTCGAAGGGCTCGGTCGATGAAGCGGACGGGGGCCGGCATCCTGATCATCGCCGTCGTCATCGGCGCGGTGATCGGGTTCGTCGTCGACACGATGCTCACCGCGATGGGACGGACGACCTTCTCGCCGGCGGCGAGCCTGCCCACGATCCTGCTGCTGCTGGGCGCCGTGGTGGTGGTGCTGGCGGTCCCGATCTTCCGCGCCTCGCGGGGTCGCAGCGGTCAGCGCATCGACCCCTTCCGGGCGCTGCGCATCGCGATGCTGGCGAAGGCCTCGTCGCTGCTGGGTGCGGTGTCGGCCGGATTCGCGGCCGGTCTGCTGGGGTTCCTGCTGACCCGACCGGTGACGCCGTCGATAGGCTCGATGGGATCGATCATCGCGACGCTCGTGGCCGGCGCCGTGCTGGTCGTGGCGGGACTCGTGGCCGAGCAGCTGTGCACCATCCGGAAGGACGACGATGACGACACCCCCGGGAACACCCCCGCCGGACCCGTCGGGGCCTGAGCCGGTCGCGAGCGCTGCGCCGGTCGCAAGCGCTGCGCCGGTGGCGAGCGCTGAGCCTGTCGCGAGCGCTGAGCCGGTGGCGGAGGCTTCGGTCGCGGGTGGCGCGCCGGGCGCCGATGCCGTGCCGGCCGGGCGCGCGCCGGCGAAGGCGGACGCGCTGGGCACGGGCACGTACGATCGCATCCTCGAACCCCGCTCTCCGCGTCGCCTGCCGCTGGGCGACGGGACGTGGTACCAGCTGGCGCGGGCGTACGTGCGCGTGCAGCTCATCACGCAGGGCGCGGTGCTGCTG
>NZ_CAJYPF010000137.1 GCF_913776565.1 uncultured Microbacterium sp.
CGCGTCGGACTCGCACCCGTCGGGTCGCACGAGAATTCTTCACGAATCGAGCAGAAGGAGGCCGTCCGGTGAGCACCGGTACCGCAGCAGCACCCAGTGTCTGGAAACAGCCCGCCCAAGTGTGGGCCGTCGCGTTCGCGTGCGTCGTGGCGTTCATGGGGATCGGTCTGGTCGATCCGATCCTGCCCGCGATCGCCGAGTCGCTGAAGGCGTCGCCGGTCGAGACCGAGCTGCTCTTCACGAGCTACCTCGTCGTGACGGGACTGGCGATGCTGGTCACCAGCTGGATCTCGAGCCGGATCGGCGCGAAAGCCACTCTGCTGGTGGGCCTGGGACTCATCGTGGTCTTCTCGTTCCTGTGCGCCATCAGCGGCAGCGTGGACGCCGTGATCGGCTTCCGCGCCGGCTGGGGCCTGGGCAACGCCCTGTTCATCTCGACCGCTCTCGCCACGATCGTCGGCGCCGCCTCGGGCGGCAGCTCGGCCGCGATCATCCTGTACGAGGCCGCCCTGGGTCTGGGTATCGCCGTGGGCCCGTTGCTCGGTGGCGTGCTGGGCGAGGTGAGCTGGCGCGGCCCGTTCTTCGGTGTCGTGGTGCTGATGGCGATCGCGTTCGTCGCGGTGATGGTCCTGCTCCGCGGGCCGGCGCCGGCGCGCACCCCGCTGCCCTTCAGCGCCCCGTTCCGCGCGCTCGGGCGTCCGGCGCTGGCGATCCTGGCCGCGACCGCGCTGTTCTACAACATCGGCTTCTTCACGCTGCTGGCGTTCTCGCCGTTCCCCCTCGGCTTCGGCGCGATGGGGATCGGCCTCACCTTCTTCGGCTGGGGCGTGGGACTCGCGATCACGAGCGTGTGGGTCGCCCCCATCCTGCTGCGGCGCATGCGCCTGACCTCGGTGCTGCTCATCGCGCTGCCACTGCTCGCGGTCGACCTGCTGGTCGCGGCGTTCATCGTGTCGTCGGCTGCGGCCCTGGTGGTGTGCATCATCGTCGGTGGTCTCGTGCTGGGTGTGGTCAACACCGCGCTGACCGAGGCCGTGATGGAGGCCACCGACCTTCCGCGCTCGGTCGCGTCGTCGGCGTACTCCGCGGTGCGCTTCCTGGGTGGGGCCGTCGCTCCCCCGCTCGCCGCGCTGCTCTGGCACGCGTACGGCGCCGGCGTCCCCTACGTGATGGCCGCCGTCTCGGTCGCGCTGTCGGCGCTGTGCATCCTTCTCGGTCGGCGTCTGCTCGCGCACGTCGACGGGGCGCACCCGGATGCCGCGGACGAGGGCGCCGCGGTCCTGGTGGGCGACGCCGCGTAATCCTCGCGCGGCAGTCACCCCACCGCGTGCACCACGGCTCTCGCGCCGGGTGCCGACATGACGATCGAATAGTGATCGACGTGCGGCACCCGGCGCGTCGTCGTAAGGGCGGGGTGGGCGCTGCGCAGCGTGTCGAGGTCGGGGTACAGCGGCGGCGTCTCGCCGCGCAGCCCCCGCTCCGCCGCGAGCAGGGCGGTGGGGCGTGGCATCCGCTCTCTCGCGCGCTCGATGGACGCGCCGGTGTTCTGATCGATCGAGTCGGCCTCGACGGTCGCGAAGGTCGTCGCGGGACGCAGGTGCCCCGGGGTCCCCTGCAGGTCGTAGGCGAAGTACGCGTCCAGGAGGGGGTCCTCTCTGCCCGTGAACGCCGGGTGCGCGCGCCAGAAGTCGCGGTAGGCGCCGGTCGTCGCGAACCGCATGTCGAGGCGGGCCGCGGTCGGACCGAGCACGTGACGCACCGCGTCGCGCGGGTGCATCCCCGCGGGAAGATCGAGCGGAAGGCCGCCGTCGACGAGCACCACGCGATCGACGCGGTCTGGATGCCGGTCGGCGAGTACGAGCGCGATGAACGCCCCCATCGAGTGCCCCACGACGACGGCCCGGTCGATGTTCTTCGCGTCGAGCACGGCGACGAGGTCGTCGGCGTGACGGGCGAGGGGGGCGTCTCCGGGCCGGTTCCCCGTCGCCGGCGCGGGCGTGGCCGTACTCCGTCCGCGTCCGCGCAGGTCCGGCGCGATCAGACGCGCGGTCGTCTCGCGCGCGACCCACGCCCACGCGAGGTGCGACGCCGTGATCCCGTGCACGAGCAGCCACGGGATGCCCTCGGCATCCGGATGCCATTCCCCCACCCGCAGGGTTCCGCCCGGCACGGAGATGTCGGTGGAGGAGGGCGCGGGCTCGCCGGTTGCGGGAGTGTTCGGGCGGGATGCGCCCGTGTCGTCGTGGCTGTCGAGCTTCTCGGCGGTGTCTGTTGCGTGGCGTGTTTCGACGCCGTCTGTCGCGTGGCGACGTTCCGTGCCGTCTGCCGCGTGGCGACGTTGCGCGCCGTCTGTCGCGTGACGACGTTCCGCGCCGTCGCGCGCGTCGCGGTTTTCGGCTCCCTCGCCGGCGTCGGGCTGTTCTGCGCTGTCGCTCGTGTCGGACTGATCCGCGCCGCCGCCCTCGTGCATGGGGGAAATGCTGGCACGCGGGCGTCGATCGCGCATCGGTTCCGCGCCGCGGGGGGCGAGCGCGACGACGGCACCCGCCCCTGTGCGGGGGCGAGCGCGACGACGGTGCCCGCCCGTGCGCGGCGACGATGAGCGCACCATTCACTCCTGACCGGGCTTTCTCTTCGATGTCGGAGGTCAGCGATACCGTCTTCGCATGACAGACCCTCGCGTGACTCTCGACCGGCCGTGGCCGGCTCACGAGTCGCGCGCGTCTGCGTCGGCGGTCGGCTTCGATCGCTATCCGGATGCCGTGTTCTCTCCCGGACGCCGATTCGACGTGCCGTCCGTCGACGAAGACGACCTGCGACTCGACGCCGACACCGCGTGGGCGAGACGGCACGTGGACGGATGGTCGCCGTGGCCCGAGCTCGACGAGGAGTGGCCGGTGAGCCACGACCTCGGCGCGGCCGGCCCCGTCGCGATGGGCTGGGCCGCACCGGAAGCCCTGCTGCCCGACTCCCCCGCACTCGACGCCTCGGCGGCCGAAACGGCGACCCCCCAGCCCACCGCACCCGAATTCCCCGCACTCGACGCCTCGGCGGCCGAAACGGCGACCCCCGAGCCCACCGCACCCGACTCCCCCGATGCGCACCTGACGGCACTCCAGGCCGTCGCCGTCGAGCGTCGCCGCGCGACCGCCGAAGAGTATCGATTGATCGCGCTGATCCTCGACGACGCGGTCGCTCGTCCCCAGCCCTGGGTGGGCCAGGACCCGACTCTCGACCTCGCGTGGGACGACACGCGAGGTCGTTCCGTCGCGGCGGTGAGACGCGACCGCCTCGACATGGCCGAGCGCGCCGCGGTGGCCGAGATCGCGGTTCGCCTGCGTGTGTCCGAGCAGACGGTGCGGGTTCGCGCGAGCCAGGCCCGCACGCTGCAGGAGCGCAGTCCCGTGTCGTGGCAGACGTTCGTCGACGGTCGCACGTCCGAGCGTCACGCGGTCGAGACGGCTCGTCTCGCCTCGTCCCTCCCCCACGACGATCCCGCGTCGTGGACGGCGTTCGACGTCGGCGCCGCCGACCGTGCGTCACGACTGACACCCGCCCGTTTCTCCGTCGCGGCGCGCGCCCTTCGCGAGCGCGTGCACGCGGAGTCGCTCGAGGAGCGTCACCGTCGTGCGGGGCGCGACCGCGGGGTCTGGCTGACGGCCGAACTCGACGGCATGGCGAC
>NZ_CAJYPF010000138.1 GCF_913776565.1 uncultured Microbacterium sp.
GCGACACGCGCGGGGGCGGGGGCGGCCGAAGCCGCCCCCGCCGGGGTGTGCGCGAGCGTCACGAGCGGCTCCGGGCCGCCGCCTCCGCCTCCGCCTGAGCGCGGAAGGCGTCGAGCGCCTGGGTGTCCACCGGCGCGGGACCGGTACCGGCCTGGAGCGACGCCTGCTCCTCGGCATCCGCCGCGGGAGTGGCCGAGTGGTCATGACCGGTCAGGAGCGACTCGTCGAAGGGGATCTGACCCGCCAGGACCTGACGGACGCGCTCGCCGTCGTACTGCTTGGTCCAGACGCCGATCAGCATCGTCGCGACCGCGTTGCCGGTGAAGTTGGTCACGGCGCGGGCCTCGGACATGAAACGGTCGATGCCGACGATGACGCCGACGCCGTTGACGAGGTCGGGACGGTAGGCCGACAGACCGCCCGCCAGGGTGGCGAGGCCCGCACCGGTGACACCCGCGGCGCCCTTCGAGGCGATGATCATGAAGATCATCAGGCCGATCTGCTCGGGGATCGACATCGGCGTGCCCATCGCGCTGGCGATGAACAGCGACGCCATGGTCAGGTAGATGGCCGTGCCGTCGAGGTTGAACGAGTAGCCGGTCGGCACCGTGATGCCCACGACGGGCTTGGACACGCCCAGGTGCTCCATCTTGGCGATCAGGCGGGGCAGGGCGGCCTCGGAGGACGAGGTGCCGACGATGAGCAGGTACTCACGGCCGAGGTACTTCATCAGGGTGAAGATGTTGACGCGGGTGACGGCGTAGAGCAGCACGCCCAGCACCAGGGTGATGAAGAGGAAGCACGTGAGGTAGAACGCCCCCATCAGGATGCCGAGGCTGATCACGGCCTGGAAGCCGGTCTTGCCGACGACCGCGGCGATCGCGCCGAACGCACCGATCGGGGCGAGCCACAGGATCATGCCGAGGATGCGGAAGACGAGCGCCTGGAAGTTGCGGATCCCCTCGACCATGCGCGCACCGCGCTCGCCCATGCCCTGCAGGGCGAAGCCGACGAGCAGGGCGATGAAGAGGACCTGCAGGATGCTGCCGCCGGTGAAGGCCGAGAAGAAGGTGGTCGGGATGATGCCGAGGATGAACTCCTGCGTAGTGGTGGCCTCGGGAACGGCGTCGTACTGCGCACCGGCGATGTTCAGCCCCTCGCCGGGGTGGATGATGTTGCCGACGATGAGACCGATGATCAGCGCGAACGACGACATGACCAGGAAGTAGATCATCGCCAGCCCGCCGATCTTGCCGACCGTCGAGGCCTTCGCGATCGAGCCGATGCCCACGACGATCGTGCAGAAGATGACCGGGGCGATCATCATCTTGATGAGGCTGACGAAGCCCTTGCCGATCGGCTCGAGGGTCGTGGCGAAGGCCGGGGCGACCAGGCCCACGACGATGCCGCCGGCGACGGCGATGATCACGGCGATGTAGAGCCAGTGGTTGCGGTCGATCTTCTTACGCGGCCGACCGTCGCGAGTGGTGCGGAGTGAGAGAGCCATCAGCGCCTATCCCTTTCCTAACGTCTTCGTTGTCCGGCGGAGGCGCCGGGTGGATGTCACGACTGTGGTCGACGGCGAGCGCGGTGACGATTTGTGGTCGTATTGTTCACGGCAGGCGCGACGAAGGGCGGTGAGCATGCGGCTGAGCGTGGGCGGGCGGTTGGCGCTGGTGTCGCTGGGCGTCGTCATCCTCGTCGCGGGCGTGCTCGCGGCCCTGCTGTCGGTGCAGCTGAGCGATTCGGGTCAGCGCGAGGCCGAGAAGGTCACGCGATCGGTGGCCGAGACGATCGCGCACGAACCCGACGTCGCCCAGCTGGCCGCCGCCCGGGACTCCGGCACCCTGCAGCCCATGGTCGAGCAGATCCTCGCCGAGGCCGACGTGTCGTTCGTCACGATCATGACGCCCGACGGCACCCGCTTGACCCACCGCAATCGCTCCGAGATCGGCGATCCCTACCTGGGTTCGCGCGACGAGGCGCTCGCGGGACGCACGTTCACCGAGGTGTACGAGGGGACCCTGGGACCGTCGGTGCGCACGATCGCGCCGATCCGCGGGGACGGCGCCGAAGAAGGACCCATCGTGGCACTCGTGTCGGTCGGCGTGACCCTCGGCGCCGTGCAGCAGGACATCGCCGCTCGCGCCCCGCTCATCGTCCTGGCATCCGCCGCCATCGTCGGCATGGGCGTGCTGGGCGCACTCTACGTCCGCCGCAGCGCGCGACGCGTGACCGGCTCGTACACGCCCACCGAGCTGTCGCGTCTCGTCGAGAGCTACGAGACGGTCCTGCACTCGCTGCGCGAGGGGCTCGTCGTCACCGACCGGTCAGGGCGCATCGTGCTCTACAACGACGAAGCCGCCGACCTGCTGGGGCTTCCTCCCGCGACGAGCGGGCAGGTCTCGCTGGACCCGCGGACGATCGACATGGATGCCGGACTCGCCGATGCCATCGCGACCGGGCGGCGCATGGTCGAGGAGACCGTCGTCACCGGCGAGCGCGTGCTGCTGGTCAACCAGGAGGAGGCGCGCGACCTCAACGGTCGACGCGCGCCCGAGCGCGGACGGGTGATGACCCTGCGCGACCGCTCGGAGCTGCAGGCGCTCCTGGGCGAACTGGAGGGTGTGCGCACGCTGAGCGACACCCTGCGCTCGCAGACGCACGAGCACGGCAACCGGCTGCACGCCCTGCTGGCTCTGCTCGAACTCGGTCGCATCGACGAGGCACGGCGCTTGATCGTGGCATCCACCGGGGAGAGACAGGAACTCGCCGACCGCCTGGTCTCGGACGACGACGCCACCGTCGTGGCGTTGCTCCTCGGCAAGCTCGACGACGCCGCCGAACGCGGCGTGCGCCTCGACATCGACGTGGCCGAACCCACCCCGGCGCTCCCTCTCGCCGCGGCCGAGGCGGTCACCGTCGTCGGCAACCTCGTCGACAACGCCCTGGATGCCGCGGCCGCCGGCGCCGAGCCCCGCTGGGTGCGCGCGACGCTGCGCGACAGCGGCGACGACGTCCTCGTCGAGGTCGTCGACAGCGGCCCCGGTTTCGACCCCGCCCTGGTCGACCCCTTCGCCTTCGGCGCGTCGACCAAGACCGCGCTCGCGCCGGGCGGACGGGGCGTGGGTCTGACGCTCGTGCGCGACATCGTCGCCGCCCGCGGGGGCACGCTGCAGGTCGGCGACGCCCCGACCACCGTGCGGGTGCTCCTCCCCGCCGTCGCTCCGGCGGTCGGCCCGTGATCCGGGTACTGGTGGTTGACGACGACGCCCTCGCGCTCGAGCTGCACACGGCGTACGTCGAGCGCGTACCGGGCTTCGCGGTCGCCGGGCAGGCGTCGGGCGCCCGCGCCGCGTTGACGGCGATCACCGACCCCGGGCGGCAGATCGACCTCGTGCTGCTGGACATGACCATGCCCGACGGCGGCGGCCTCGACGTCGCGCGGCGCGTGCGGGCGATGGGATCGGGCGTCGACATCATCGCGGTCACGGCGGTGCGGGATGCCGCGACCGTCCGCGCCGCGGTGTCGACCGGCGTCGTGCAATACCTCATCAAACCGTTCGCGTTCGCGGCGTTCCGGGAGCGGCTCGAGGCCTACCGGACGTACGTCGAGGGCCTGGACCGCGCCGCGGGCGATGCCACCCAGTCCGAGGTCGACGCTCTGCTCGGATCGCTGCGCACGGTCGCGGCCCCGACGCTCCCCAAGGGGCTCGGCGACGAGACGCTGCAGGCGGTCGCCGAGCGCGTCCGCACGGCAGAGGGCGCCGTGTCGTCGACCGAGGTCGGCGAGAGCGAGGGCATGTCCCGCGTCACGGCGCGACGCTATCTCGAGCACCTGGCCGACGTCGGCCGTGTCCGCCGGGTCCCCCGGTACGGCGGTCAGGGTCGCCCCGAGATCACCTACGCGTGGGTGCGCGCCTGACCGTCGCTCCCGCGCGGTCCCCGAGCCCGTCGAAGGGACCGACCCGCCACGAGGTCCCTGAGCCACCTCAACCGGGGATCAGAGGTCGAAGGCGGCGCGGACGCCCTCGTTCACGACGACGCCGGCGCGCACGTTGAGGCCCTTCGCGAGCGCGGGGTCCGCGTCGGCGGCGGCTTCCCACCCGTTGTCGGCGATGCGCATGATGTAGGGCAGCGTCGCGTTCGACAGGGCGCGGGTCGAGGTGTGCGGAACCGCGCCCGGCATGTTGGCGACGCAGTAGTAGAGGGCTTCGTGCACGCGGAACGTCGGCGCGTCATGGGTCGTCGGGCGCGACCCCTCGAAGCACCCGCCCTGATCGATCGCGATGTCCACGAGCACCGACCCGGGCTTCATCGCGGCGACCATGTCGTCCGTGACGAGCTTGGGGGCCGCGGCACCCGGGATGAGCACCGACCCGATGACCAGGTCGGCGTCGGCCAGCTGCTCGGCGATCTCGAGACGGGTGGACGCGCGCGTCTCGATCGCCCCGCCGAAGCGCTCCTCGAGCTGACGGAGCTTCGGCAGCGAGATGTCGACGACGGTCACGCGAGCCCCCAGGCCCAGCGCGTTGGCCGCGGCGTGCTCTCCCGCGACACCGCCGCCGATCACGACGACCTTCGCACGCGGGGTGCCGGGGACACCGCCGGGCAGCAGTCCCCGCCCGCCCGAGGCGCGCAGCAGGTGGTGCGCGCCCTCGATGATCGACAGTCGGCCGGCGACCTCGCTCATCGGCGCGAGAAGCGGGAGCGCGCGGTCGGGCGTCTGCACCGTCTCGTAGGCGACAGCCGTGGTTCCCGCCGCCACCAGGGCGTCGGTCAGCGGGCGGTCGGCGGCGAGGT
The DNA here is from genome assembly GCF_913776565.1 of uncultured Microbacterium sp. Taxonomy (GTDB): domain Bacteria; phylum Actinomycetota; class Actinomycetes; order Actinomycetales; family Microbacteriaceae; genus Microbacterium. The sequence goes on from NZ_CAJYPF010000138.1 coordinate 4,804, forward strand.
GCAGGTAGGTGAACAGCGTCAGGTCGGGGCGCAGGTGAGCGTACTCGGGCGCGATGGGCTCCTTGACCTTGACCAGCAGCTCGGCCCGCGCCCACGTCTCGTCGGCCGTGGCGACGATCTCGGCGCCGGCGGCGCGGTACTGCTCGTCCGAGAAGCCGCTCCCCTCGCCCGCTCCCGCCTGGACGAACAGCTCGTGGCCGCGATGGACGAGGGCGTCGACCCCCGCGGGCGTCATGGCGACGCGGTTCTCGTTGTTCTTGATCTCGGTGGGCACGGACACGCGCATGGGTTCCTCCTCGAGCGGATGAGCGATGCCGAGAGAATCGCAGAAAGAAGTGTTTCGTGGGTGTTTCTCCGAATATCCTTCGATCACACGGATGTTCTCGAAACCGGAAGCGGATGCCGAGACCTCCCCCACCCCCTCACGGCGAAGGATCTACGGTGACCGACGACGACCTGCACCCGCTCGACGCCCGGATCATCGAGCTGCTCTCGGCGGACGCCCGCATGACGAACGCCGCACTGGCCGAGGCGCTGGGGGTGGCGGCATCCACCGCCCATGCTCGCGTGCGCGCGCTGCTGGAGCGCGGTCTGATCACCGGGTTCCACGCCGCCGTGGACCAGAGCCGCCTCGGACGGGGGCTGCAGGCGATCGTCGGCGTCACCCTGCGGCCCGGCCAGCGACAGGAGAGCATCCGCGCCTTCGCGCATGAGATCCGGCGGCATCCCGACGTGATCCAGCTGTTCTTCCTCGGCGGGGCGGACGACTTCCTCGTGCATATCGCCGTCGATGATTCTTCGGCCGTACGACGTTTCGTCGTCGATCATCTCTCGGCGCGGCACAGCGTGGCCTCCACCCGGACGAGCATCATCTTCGAGTACCACCGGAACGCTCTGGCGGCGGACTTCGACTAGCGACCGCGGGGACTCAGCGCCGGACGGCCGCCGCGATCGCGGCGATGTCGGCGGGGGTCGATCGACAGCACCCGCCGACCAACCGCGCCCCGGCGGCGACCCACGACGGGGCGTCGTCGGCCAGGGCGGCGGACCCTCCGCGCCAGGTGCGGGTCGCGGCATCCCAGGTCTCGCCCGTGTTGGGGTACGCGACGAGCGGGACCCCGGGGGCCTCGGACAGAGCCGCACCCACCGACGCGGGCGCGCAGCAGTTCACTCCCACCGCGAGCACACCGGGGACGGAGGCCGCGAGTCGCAGCGATCGGGCGCGCGCGCCGGGAGCGGCGAAGCCCGAGCTGTCGCCCGACAGGCTCACGAACGCGGGCAGGTCGACGTCGGCGAGCTCGAGGGCGAGGGCCTCAACCTCGAGCGGCGAGGGGATGGTCTCGACCGCGAGCACGTCGGCCCCGGCCTCGGCGAGCACGTGCAGCCGGCGACGGTGGGCTGCGCGCAGGTCGTCGAGCGACAGGCCGTACGCGCCGGTGTACTCGCTGCCATCGGCGCGCAGCGCCCCCAGAGGACCGACGGATGCCGCGACCACCACGTCGCCGGCGTCCCGCGCGACCGACACCGACCGGCGCAGGAGCGCCTCGACCTCGGCGTCGGGGATGTCGCCCCCGAAACCCACCTGATACGACGCGGTGATGACCACCTCGGCGCCGGCGGCGACGAACTCGGCATGGGCGGCGCGCACCTCGTGGGGGTCGTCGCGCAGAACCCGCGCCGACCACAGGGCGCTCGTGACGTCGTTGCCGCGCGACTCGAGCAGCGTGCCGAGTCCCCCGTCCAGAATGACGGGACGCTCGGCCAGGGCGTCGGCGAGGGCGATCACGCCTCGTGCGTCTCGCCCGCCGCGAGCACGCGCAGGGCGCTCGCAAGCAAGGCCTGATCGGCGCGACTGACGTCGCGCAGGGCCTCGGCCTCGAGTCGCACGAGCTCGGTCATCGCGGCATCCACCCGTTCGATCCCCTCGGGGGTGATCGCGACGAGGATCGCACGCCCGTCCGAGGGGTTGGGACGCCGGTGCACCAGGCCGCGCTCGGCGAGCTTGTCGAGCCGGTTGGTCATCGCGGCGCTGCCGATCATCGTCGCCGTGATCAGGCGCGTGGCGCTGAGTTCGGTACCCGCTCGGCGCAGGACGGCCAGCACGTCGAACTCCCACACCGCGATGCCAGCGCTCGCGAACGCCTTGGCGCGGAGCTTCGACAGATGGAACGCCGCCCGACGCAGGCGCGACATCACGTCGAGGGGGGTGAGGTCGACCTCGGGCAGAAGTTGCGACCAGGCGTCGATGAGGAGGTCGACCTCGTCGTCTTTACTGCTCGCGATAGGCATTCTTCGACGGTACCGGAGCGGCGGGGTGGTGCGGCGCGGCGTGCCGGGGATGGATGCCGGGTGGGCGGACAGGATGCCGGATCAGCGCGAGCGCGGCGGAGCCGTCGTCCCGCGCGCGACCAGCCGCGTGGGCAGCTCGATGTGCGTCTGCGCGAGGGTCTCGCCCGCCAGCAGGGCGAGGACCATGCGCACCGCCTCGGCGCCCAGGCGTTTCATCGGCTGGCCGACGGTGGTGAGCCCGGGCTGCGCCCGCGCGGCCTCGGGGACGTCGTCGAAGCCCACGACCGACAGGTCGTCGGGCACGTGCAGCCCCCGTTCGCGCGCGACATCGACGATCGACAGGGCCGACAGGTCGTTCGCGGCGAACACCGCGGTCGGCGGGTCGTCGAGGGAGAGCATCGCGTGCGCGGCCTCGCGCGCGACGTCCTGCTCGTAGCGACCCACCCCGACCAGGGTCGGATCGAACGGGATGCCGGCGGCCGACAGTCCGGCTCGATACCCCGAGGCGCGGGCCACCGCGGAGCGCAGGTCGGGCCGACCGGCGATGAAACCGATCCGGCGGTGCCCCAGCTGCACGAGATGGTGGACGGCCTGCTGCGCTCCGGTGTAGCTGTCGGACTCGACCGTGGGCAGGTCGCCGCGACCGGTGTGCGGGTCGATCGCGACGATGGGCACCTCTCCCGAGACGGTGACGACCGTGGGGGTGACGATGATCGCCGCGTCGATGAGGGTGCCGCTCAGCCGGCTGAGCGAGCGGCGCTCCCACCCCTCGCCGTCGCGACGGGCGGCGGTGTAGGCCAGCAGGTCGTAGCCGGTGCCCGACAGTGCTCCCCCGACGCCCTTGAGGATCTCGGCCGAGAACGGTTCGATGCCGGCGACGAGCACCCCGATCACCCCGGTCCGCCGCGAGCGCATGCTGCTGGCCACGAGGCTGGATTCGTAGCCGAGGGCCTCGACCGCGTCGAGCACGCGCCCCACGGTCTGGGGCGAGACACCGTAGCGACCGTTGACCGCCTTGGACACCGTGGCCACCGACACCCCGGCGGCCGCCGCGACGTCGTGAATCGTGGCGCGCCTGTTCATGGCATCCGACCCTAGCGTGGAAATCATTTTCGAAAACGTTTGACGACCCCTTCGCGCCCGGGTGACACTGCTGAGACCTCGGCGGGCCGCACACCCACCGGGGACGAACGAACGGCCGTGACGAACGGCCCGCGACCCCGGCAGAGCAGCCGACACCGACGCGTCCCGCGACGCACTCGACGAAGAGAAACGGGCATCACATGAACACGCGCAAGATCATCGCCGGAACGGCCCTCGCCGTCGCCGGCACCCTCGCCCTCGGCGGTTGCGCCGCCGGCGGCTCCGGCGGACAGAACGCCGACGGCAGCGTCACCCTGACGATGTGGCACAACTCCACCACCGGCGACGGGAAGAAGTACTGGGAGGACACCGCGGCCGCGTTCGAAGCCGCCAACCCCGGCGTCACGATCGAGATCCAGGCGCTGCAGAACGAAGAGGTCGACGGCAAGCTGCAGACCGCGCTGAACGCCGGCGACGCCCCCGACATCTTCATGGCCCGCGGCGGCGGAAAGCTCGCCGACATCGTCGCCGCCGGGCAGGCGATGGACCTCACCGACAAGATCACGCCCGAGGCGAAGGCCGCCCTGGGCAACTCGCTCGGGGCGTTCGAGGTCGACGGCAAGAACTACGGCATGCCCGTCGCGGTGCTGCCCTCGGGCATCTTCACCTCGCAGGACCTCCTCTCGGCCGCGGGCGTCACCACCGCCCCCGCCACGATCGACGAGCTCGAAGCCGCCAACGCCAAGATCCGCGCCACGGGCGTCGCCCCGATCGCCGTCGGCGCGAAGGACGCCTGGCCCGCCGCGCACTGGTACTACAACTTCGCGCTGCGCGCCTGCGCCAAGGACGTCCTCGACCAGGCCGCCTCGAGCCGCAGCTTCGACGACCCGTGCTGGATCGAGGCGGGCGAGAACCTGCAGTCGTTCCTGGCCACCCAGCCGTTCAACGACGGCTTCCTCACCACCGCCGCGCAGCAGGGCGCCGGGTCCTCGGCCGGACTGCTCGCCAACCGACAGGCGGCCATGGAGCTCATGGGCGCCTGGAACCCGGGGGTCATCGCCTCGCTGACGCCCGATGAGCAGCCCCTGCCCGACCTCGGCTGGTTCCCCTTCCCCGAGGTTCCCGGTGGCGACGGAGAAGAAGGCGCCATCATGGGCGGCGTCGACGGGTACGCGTGCTGGGTCAACGCCCCCGCGCAGTGCACCGACTTCTTGAACTTCGCGGTCAACCAGGAGAACCAGGAGCGTTACGCCGACGCCTTCCAGACCATCCCCGCCTCGAGCGAGGCGACCGCGGCCGTCACCACCCCGGCCCTGCAGTCGGCGCTGAAGGCGTACACCGACGCGCCGTACGTCTCGGTCTGGCTCGACACGCTCTACGGACAGAACGTCGGAAACGCGCTCAACGTCGCCGTCGTGGACCTCTTCGCCGGCCAGGGGAGCCCGCAGGGCATCGTCGACGCCGTCAACGCCGCCGCGGCGCGCTGAGGACGACCGACATGACCACCCAGCTCGCCACCACGGCGACCGACGCCGGGTCTCGCCGCCCGGCCGGGGAGGGCGCTCGCCGCGCCCCCTCGGCCGGGCGGCCGCCCGCGCGGCGGCGCCTCGAGAACTGGCGCATCCGCGGCGAACTCGCGATCCTCCTGGGCCCCGCGCTCGTGGTCTTCGTGTCGTTCGTCATCCTCCCCGTCGTCCTCGCGGCCTACTACGGCTTCTACCGGTGGTCGGGTTTCGGCACCCCCGTCGACTTCGTCGGCATCCAGAACTACGTCACGATCCTCACCGACCCCGCCTTCCACGACGCGCTCGGGCACAACGCCCTGATCGTCGTCGGGTCACTCGTCCTGCAGGGCCCGCTCGCCCTGGGCCTGGCGCTGCTGCTGAACCGCAAGATGCGCGCGCAGTCGCTCATCCGCGTGCTGATCTTCGTGCCCTACGTCATCTCCGAGGTCGTCGTCGGTCTCGGCTGGGGCCTGCTGCTGCAGTCGGGCGGAGCGCTCAACGGCGCCCTGGACAAGATCGGTCTCGGCGCCCTCCGCGCCGACTGGATCTCGGACCCCGCGCTGGCGATCTGGACGCTGCTCATCATCATCACGTGGAAGTACATCGGCTTCGCCGTGATCCTGTTCCTCGCGGGCCTCCAGGGCATCCCGGAAGAGCTCAGCGAGGCGGCGGCGATCGACGGAGCGTCGTACTGGCAGATCCAGCGGCACATCGTGCTGCCGCTCATGGGCCCGACCATCCGGGTCTGGGCGTTCCTGTCGATCATCGGCTCGCTGCAGCTGTTCGACCTGGTCTGGATCATCTGGGGCCAGTACGTGGCCTCGACCGCCGGGACCTCCACCATGGCGACGTACATGGTCGCCAACGGCCGCAACGCCGGCAGCTTCGGCTACGGCAGCGCCGTCGCCGTGGTGATGTTCCTCATCTCGCTCGCCGTCGCCCTCGTCTACCAGCGCTTCGTGCTGCGACGCGACACCGCGGGCGCCCTCACCGGAGGAACAAAATGACCGCCACCGCCACCCTCGTCACCCCGAAGGCCCCGCGCCGTGTCGCCGCCGGATCGCGGCGGTCGTCCTCGATCCTCGTCGGCTTCGTCGCCCTGCTGCTGATCGGCATGATGCTCGCCCCCGTGGTCTACATCATCCTCGGCGGCTTCCGCTCGAACGCCGAGATCACCGTCGACCCGGCCGGGCTGCCGACCACGTGGAACTGGCAGAACTACGCCGACGTCCTCGCCAGCGGGGTGTTCTGGGGCCAGGTCGGCAACTCCGCGATCGCGGCGATCGCCACGACCGTGTTCGTCGTGGCCCTGGGCCTGATGGCCGCCTTCGCCCTCGCCCGCTACCGCTTCCGCGGGCGGGGCGTGGTCTTCGCGCTGTTCACGGCCGGGCTGATGTTCCCGATGACGGTCGCGATCACGCCGCTGTACATCCTGGTGCGCAACCTCGGCCTGATGAACTCGCTCGCCGGCGTCGTGATCCCGCAGATCGCCTTCGCGCTGCCGCTGACCATCATCATCCTCTCGCCGTTCCTGTCGGCCATCCCCCAGGAGCTGCAGGAGGCCGCCTCGATCGACGGCCTCGGCCGCCTCGGCTTCTTCTGGCGCATGGTGCTGCCGCTCGCCGTCCCCGCGGTGGTGACCGTCGGCATCCTGGCCTTCGTCAACAGCTGGAACTCGTACATGCTCCCGCTGTTCATCCTCAACAACGAAGCCGCGTACACGCTGCCGCTGGGGACGCAGGCGTTCGCCTCGCAGTACTCCGTCGACACCGCCCGCGTGCTCGCATTCACCTCGCTGTCGATGATCCCGGCGCTGCTGTTCTTCAGCGTGTTCGAGCGTCGGATCGTCGGCGGCCTCACCGGCGCCGTGAAGGGCTGACCAGACATGACCATCCACCACACCGACGTCGGTGCTGCCCGCGCAGCCGGAACGTCGGCCCGCGTCCGGGCGCTCGTCGCCGAGATGACCCTCGACGAGAAGCTCGCGCAGCTGGTCGGGTACTGGGTCGACCAGGGCGACGAGGTCGTCGCCCCCCTCTCGGGCGAGAAGGTCACGTCGACGGCCTACGCGGATGCCACCGTGCACGGCCTGGGTCACCTCACCCGCGTGTACGGCACCCGCCCCGTCGACCCGGGGGAACGGGCCGCGTGGCTGTGGGGCGAGCAGCGACGTCTGCAGACCGAGACGCGGCTCGGCATCCCCGCCCTCGTCCACGAGGAGTGCCTGACCGGCTTCGCGGCGTGGAAGGCCGCGACCTTCCCCACCCCGCTCGCGTGGGGCGCGTCATTCGACCCCGAGGCGGTCGAGCTCGTGGCATCCGCGATCGGACGCTCGATGCGCGAGGTCGGGGTTCACCAGGGCCTCGCACCGGTGCTCGACGTGGTGCGCGACGCCCGGTGGGGACGCGTCGACGAGTGCATCGCCGAGGACCCGTACGTCGTCGGCACCATCGGCACCGCGTACGTGCGGGGCCTGCAGTCCGCGGGCGTGCACGCGACGCTGAAGCACTTCGTCGGATACTCGGGCTCCCGCGCCGGACGCAACCACGCTCCCGTGCACGCGGGACCGCGCGAGTTGCAGGACGTCTTCCTGCCCCCGTTCGAGATGGCCGTCCGCGACGGCGGGGTGCGCAGCGTCATGAACTCGTACACCGAGATCGACGGCGTGCCCGTGGCCTCGTCGCGCGAGCTGCTGACCGATCTGCTGCGGCGCCGATGGGGCTTCGACGGCACGGTCGTCTCGGACTACTTCGCCGTCGAGTTCCTGCGCTCGATGCACGGCGTCGCGGCCGATCGCGGCGAGGCGGCGCAGCTGGCCCTCGAGGCCGGGATCGACGTCGAGCTGCCCGGACCGGACGCGTATCCGCACCTGGCCGAGCGAGTGGCATCCGGCGCCCTCGATCAGGCGGTCGTCGACCGCGCCGTGGTGCGCGTGCTCTCCGAGAAGGAGGAGCTCGGGCTGCTGGATGCCGACTTCTCGACGCCCCCGACCGGCATCGACCTCGACGACGCGGAGCACCGGCCGCTCGCCCGCCGCCTGGCCGAGCAGTCGGTCGTGCTGCTGCACAACGACGGGGTGCTGCCGCTCGGCGCTCCCGGCCGTGTGGCTCTGATCGGCCCGAACGCCGACAGCACCGACGCCCTGATGGGGTGCTACTCGTTCGCGAACCACGTGCTCGCTCATCACCCGGGGGTGCCGCTCGGCTTCTCGCTGCCGACGGTGCGCGACGCCGTCACGGAGCGCTTCGGCGAGGTGTCGTACGCGCAGGGCTGCACCGTCGAGGGAACCGACCTCTCGGGACTGGATGCCGCGGTGGCGACGGCCCGAGAGGCCGACGTCGCGATCGTCGTGGTGGGCGACCGCGCGGGACTGTTCGGGCGGGGCACCGTCGGCGAGGGCAACGACGCCGACTCGCTCGACCTGCCGGGCGTGCAGCGTCAGCTGGTCGAGGCCGTCGTGGCCACCGGCACCCCGGTCGTGCTCGTGCTGCTGACCGGGCGTCCGTACGCCCTGGACTGGGCGCTCGACACCGCCGCCGGTCCCGCCGCCGTGCTGCAGGCCTTCTTCCCGGGCGAGGAGGGCGGCCCGGCACTCGCGGCCCTGCTGGCGGGGGATGCCACCCCCTCGGGGCGCCTGCCCGTGTCGCTGCCCCGCTCGGCGGGTGCGCAGCCGTACTCGTACCTGCATCCGCTGCTCGGAGGGCCCTCGGGCGTGACGAGCACCGATCCCACCCCCGTTCGCCCCTTCGGGTTCGGACTGTCCTACACGACGTTCGCGCGCGGGGAGCTGCGGGTGGACGGGGTCGCGGCCGCCGCTTCGCGCGCGGACGAGGCGGTCCCGGCCTCCGGACCCTCCGCCGAGGTGCGCGCGGGCGACGCGTTCACCGTGTCGGCGCAGGTGACCAACACCGGAACCCGGCACGGGGCCGACGTCGTGCAGGTGTACGCGCACCGCGCGGTGGCGAGCGTCACGCGGCCGGTCGCGCAGCTGGTGGCGTACGCGCGCGTGGAGCTCGAGCCGGGCGAGAGTGCCGAGGTGCGCTTCACCGTGCCGGCCTCGCGGCTCGCCTACAGCGATCGCGCGCTGCGCCGCGTCGTCGAGGCCGGAGAGCTCGAGCTGCGCCTCGGCCCTTCGTGCGCCGTCGTCGACGAGGCGGTGCGCGTGCGTATTACCGGGCCGACCTACGAGCTGGGCGCCGACGACGCCCGCATGGTCGAGGTCGAGGTGCGCCGGGCCTGACCCCGCCCTTGAGCGTCCCGGACACGCCGCGTCCGCGCGCACCCGCGCGGCGTGTCCGGGACACTCGGCATTCCCCCGGGGGCGCCGGGGAGCCGGGGGCGGGGAGGGGGATGCCGTCGCGCGGCGAACGCGACCCGCATCCGCGTTAGCGTGGGTCCACGCCATCGACGCCGCGGAAGGACCCGATGACCCTGCACGACGAGACCGCTCCCCCGACCGCCGACGCCCGCGTCGACGCCCCGGCGTCCGCCGCGCCCGGTCCCGCCGCGCCAGGTGCCGAAACGCCCGGCGCCCGGACTCCCGGTACCTTCACCGACGCGCGGGCGGAACGCGGCACGGTCGTCGGCAACACGGCATCCCGGATCTTCTCCGACCGCGACGACGTGCACGATCCGTGGTCGATCGATCTCGAGCGCATCCAGTTCTCGCCGTACTTCTCGCGCCTGTCGGCCGTCACGCAGGTCGTGTCGCCGTCGATCAGCGGAGCCCCCGTGCACAACCGCCTCACCCACACGCTCAAGGTGAGCGCGATCGCTCGCGGCGTCGCGCTGCAGCTGAACACCCGCTCGCGTCGCGCCGGCGAGGGCGACGTGTGCAACGCCACGGTAGTCGAGGCCGCCGCCTACGCGCACGACCTCGGTCACCCGCCGTTCGGGCACCTCGGCGAGTCGACGCTGAACCGCCTGGCCCGCGACGAGCTGGGGCTGCCCGACGGCTTCGAGGGCAACGCGCAGACCTACCGCATCCTCACCGCGCTCGACGTGATCGAGACGGCCCCGCGCGGTCTCAACCTCACCGCCGCGGTGCGTGCGGCCTCGGCGAAATACCCCTGGGCACCGTCGGTGTCGCACGACGAGGTCGATCGGATCGGCCCGCCCCGCGGCATCCGCCCCTCCCCCGACGGCACCTACCGCGTGCACAAGTACTCCGCCTACGACCTCGACCTCGCGGACCTCGACGAGGCCCGCCGGGGAGTGGATGCCGACCCCCTCCGCCAGAGCATCGAGGGCGCCGTGATGGACCTGGCCGACGACATCGCCTACTCGGTGCACGACGTCGACGACTTCTACCGCGCCGGCATCCTGGACCACGCCCCCATCGCGGCGGAGTTCCGCGGCTGGCTCGACGACGTGCTGGAGTGGCGCTCGCGCGACGACGCCGAGGTGCGCGCCGAGCTCGCCCCCGGAGCGGGCCTGGAACGCCTGCGCCGCAAGATGCGCCGCGACGACCCCTGGATCGCCGACGACGAGGCCTTCCTCGCCGCCGTCAGCGACGTGGATGCCGAGATGGTCACCGACCTGCTGGCCCGACCCTTCGACGGCTCGCTCACGGCCGAGCGCCGCCTCGCCGCCTTCACCGATCGGTGGATCCGCCGGTTCCAGGAGTCGGCGCAGCTGCGTCCGCTCGACACCCCGCGCGCCGGTCCCGTCGTGCTGTCGGCGTCGGCCTGGCACCACGTCGAGGTGCTGAAGTTCGTGCACAAGCGCTTCGTGCTCAGTCGTCCCGACCTGGCGATCCAGCAGCGCGGAATGAGTCGCATCCTCGCCCGGTCGGTGCGCGCCCTCGGCGAGTGGCTCGACGACGACCTCGACCGCGCCCGCACGCCCCGGCGCCTGCGCGAGCTCATCGCGCTCGTGCACGAGCAGTACGCCGCCCTGCCCGCGGACCGCCGCCCCGCCGACGTCGACCGACTCGCGCGGGCCCGCGGCATCGTCGACTACGTCGCCTCGCTCACCGACGCGCAGGCGTTCGCGCTCTCCGAGGCGATCTCGGGCCGCGCGGATCGGCTGTGGGCACTGGGCCAGCGGCTGTGACCGCGACGGTGGGGGACGACGGGCGGGTGGACAGAGGCCGCTGAAGCGACCCTCCGCTCTTCGAAGCCGCGGTGGGGCGTGGCATCCCTGTCCCACTTTCGGCTGCCGCGGCGGCGCCCGCGGTGGGCGCGGCATCCCTGTCCCACTTTTGGCGGCCCCGGCGCCTTCGAACCGGCAAGAAATGGGACATGCACCCCCATAAGTGGGACGAGGGTCGCCGCGGCGATCGCCACCAGATCGGTGAGCGATGACGGTACTCCCACGGAACGAAGAAGTGCCCCGGGACCCGCGCAGCCCACCGCTGCGCCGGTCCCGGGGCACATTCCGTGCGTCGTGTCGACGCGCGGCGCGCATCCCGAGCGAACGGGAGGCGCGAGCGCCGCGTCGCCCCGGGGCAGTGCGGCTCCCGGGGCGACGGGTCTTACAGGCCCTGGGCCAGGCGGTAGTACGCCTGGTTCCAGCGCAGCTCGCTCTGGAAACCGCGAACCGTGGTGTCGTCGTCGATCACGACGAGCTCGGTCTTGGCGATCTCCGCGAAATCGCGGAACACCTCGATGCCCACGGCCGTCGTCATGACGGTGTGGTGCGCGGCACCGGCGGCGAGCCAGCAGCCGGCCGAGGTGGCGAAGTCGGGGGCGGGCTTCCACACGGCACGGCCGACGGGCAGCTTCGGCAGGTCGGGGGCGTCGACGTTCTCGACGACGTTGGCCACCAGGCGGAAGCGATCGCGCATGTCGCTCATCGCGACGACGAGCGCGGGACCCGCGTCGGCGGTGAAGACCAGGCGCACCGGGTCGTCCTTTCCGCCGATGCCGAGCTCGTGGATCTCGAGGCGCGGTTTCTTCGTGGTGAGCGACGGCGAGACCTCGAGCATGTGGGCGCCGAGGATGCGCTCGCTGCCGGGAACCAGGTCGTAGGTGTAGTCCTCCATGAGCGAGGCGCCGCCGGGCAGGCCCGCGCCCATCACGTTCGCGACGCGCACGAGGATCGCGGTCTTCCAGTCGCCCTCGGCGCCGAAGCCGTAGCCCTCGGCCATCAGGCGCTGCACCGCGAGACCCGGCAGCTGCTTCAGCGCGCCGAGGTCTTCGAACGAGGTGGTGAAGGCGCCGAAGCCGCCCTCCTCGAGGAACGAGCGCAGGCCCAGCTCGATCGCGGCGCCGTCGCGCAGCGACTGGTGGCGCGCCCCGCCGGGGAGCAGCTCCTCGACGACGTCGTAGCTGTCGACGTACTCCTGCACGAGGGCGTCGATGTCGGCATCCGATGCCTTCTCGACGGCCTCGACCAGCTCGTTGACGCCCCACGTGTTGACCTGCACGCCGAAACGCAGCTCGGCCTCGGTCTTGTCGCCCTCGGTGACGGCGACGAAGCGCATGTTGTCGCCGAAGCGCGCGAGCTTGAGGGTGCGCGCGGCGGTCCAGCCGGCGGCGGCGCGCTCCCAGTCCTCGATCTGCTGGCGCACGGCGGGGTTCGACACGTGGCCGACGACGGTCTTGCGCGAGACGCCGAGGCGCGTCTGGATGTACCCGAACTCGCGGTCGCCGTGGGCGGCCCGGTTGAGGTTCATGAAGTCGAAGTCGATGTCGTTCCAGGGCAGCTCGACGTTGGCCTGCGTGTGCAGGTGCAGCAGCGGCTTCTGCAGCGCGTCGAGACCCGAGATCCACATCTTCGCGGGGCTGAAGGTGTGCATCCAGGCGATCACGCCGATGACGTCGTCGCGACCGTTGACCTCGAGGGCCATGCGGCGGATGCTGTCGGAGTCCTTCAGCACGGGCTTCCAGACGACCTTCACCGGCAGGCCGTTCAGGCCCTCGACGACGGCCTGCGACTGCTCGGCGACCTGCTTCAGGGTCTCCTCGCCGTAGAGGTTCTGGCTGCCGGTGACGAACCAGACCTCGTAGCCGTCGAGGTCGTTCTTGAGGGGAGTGCGGGTCATGACTGTTCCTTTTCGGGTCTTCAGAGGGATGCCACGGCGGCGGCCTCGACGGCCAGTCCCGCGCGGTAGCGGTCGAGGTAGGCCGAGAAGCCGGCCACGTCGGCCGGTTCGGGCTCGGCCGTCACGATCGGCGCGTCGGCGAAGACGACCTCGGCGAGGTAGGCGTCGAGGTCGCGGCCGGCGCCGTCGGCGACGTACGCCGCGAGCACGGCCATACCCCACGCGCCGCCCTCAGACGCCGTCTCGGCGACGGCGACGGGTGCGTCGAGCGCCGCCGCGAGGAAGCGCTGCGCGACCCCCGCGGTGCGGAACATGCCACCGTGCGCATACATCCTGTCGAGGCCGACGCCCTCGGCGTGGAGCACCGCCATGCCGAGCGCAAGCGTTCCGAAGACGCCGTACAGCTGCGCGCGCATGAAGTTCGGCAGCGTCAGACGACTGTCGGGGGTGCGCACCACGAGGGGGCGGCCCTCCTCGAGACCCGCGATCGGCTCACCGGCGAGGTGGTTGTACGCCAGCAGTCCGCCGGCGTCGGCTTCGCCGCCCAGCGCCGCGTCGAACAGCGCCGCGTACGTGGCATCCGGAGTCACCGGGGTGCCGGCGGCGGCGGCGAACGCGGTGAACATGTTCGCCCAGGCGGCGAGTTCGCTCGCGCCGTTGTTGCAGTGCACCATCGCGACCGCGTCGCCCGAGGGCGTCGTGACCAGGTCGAGCTCGTGGTGCACCTCGGCCAGCGGGCGCTCGAGCACGACCATAGCGAAGATGCTCGTACCGGCGCTCACGTTGCCCGTACGGGGCGCCACGGCGCAGGTCGCGACCATGCCCGTGCCCGCGTCGCCCTCGGGAGGAGCGAACGGGATGCCGGGACGCAGGATCCCGCTCGGGTCCAGCAGCCGCGCCCCGTCGTCGGTCAGGCTGCCGGCCGAGGCCCCTGCCACGAGCACGCGCGGCAGCAGGTCGGCGAGCGCCGGGACGCGCCCGGCCGCGAGGCCGTCGTAGCGCGCGACGAGCTCGGCGTCGTAGTCGCGGGTGGCCGAGTCGATGGGGAACATGCCCGATGCGTCGCCCACGCCCAGGACCTTCTCGCCGGTGAGCTTCCCGTGCACGTACCCGGCGAGGGTGGTGAGGAAGCGGATCTCGGGGACGTGCGGCTCGGCATCCACGACCGCCTGGTGCAGGTGCGCGATCGACCATCGCAGCGGGATGTTCACACCCAGGAGCTCCGTGAGCTCGGCTGCGGCGACGCCGGTGTTGGTGTTGCGCCACGTGCGGAAGGGGGTGAGCAGCTCACCGTCGGCGTCGAACGCGAGGTAGCCGTGCATCATCGCCGACACACCCATCGCGGCGTAGCGCTCGGGGGTGACGCCGTGCTGCTGCCGGACGTTCTCGACCAGCTCGGCATAGGCGGCCTGCAGGCCCGACCAGACGGCATCCAGCGAATAGGTCCACAGCTTGTCGGCGTAGACGTTCTCCCACTCGTGGGAGCCGGTGGCGAGGACCTCGG
>NZ_CAJYPF010000139.1 GCF_913776565.1 uncultured Microbacterium sp.
TCATGATGATGAGGAAGACGAAGAGGTTGTCGATCGACAGAGCCTTCTCGGTCAGGTAGCCGGCGAAATACTCCCCGCCGAACGTCCAGCCCGAGACGACGCCGATGCCGACGCCGAACAGCAGCGCCAGGCCGATGTAGAAGGCCGACCAGCGCGCTGATTCGCCGATGGTCGGTTCATGCGGCTTGCGCACGTGCGCGAAGAATTCGAAGACGAAGAACGCGATCGTGATGGCGATCGTGATGATCCAGATGAGCGGGGTGACGCCCACGGCGGCCTCCAAGGGAAATCGGTGTACGACAAGACACCAAGGTCTCCTCCGCCCGACGAGATGGGCCGACGTCCCGGGCCCACGATGGCGTGGACCGTATTGACGAGATCGTCGCGACGGGAGTACTCCCCTTGCTGCATCGATTCTACGGGAGTCGCCTGGGAGAGCGCGGACTGGACATCTTTCGCGCGACTGTGGTAGCCGCCGTCAGCACTCCGCGCCGTCGCGCGCAAGCCCCGCCGCCCCCGCAGCGGCGTTCGCGAGGATGCCGGAACAGCCCATTCCCAGGAGGATGACGATGACCGATCGAGAAGAAACCCAAGACGCCCCCGTGATGGACGGCGCGACGGACGCCGGTGTTGAGGAGAAGAAGGACGGCGCACGGCAGCAGCGTGCAGCCGATGCGGCTGTCGAGGACGACGCCGCGAAAGAGGATCTGCAGGACGACCTGCGGAGCATCCGCGGGTACGGCGAAGACCGCTGAGTCCGAAGACGACTCCCGTCCGGAGTCAGGTGGGGGACTGGCTCGACGGACGGGAGTCGGCGGAGCGTCCGAGGGACGCCGTCCGACCCGGCGATGCCGGAGCGGAAGGGTGCCAGCGTACGCCGGGCCCGCTCACGCGGGCGCGCAAGCCAGCAGATCCGTAGGCATCTGCTCGCGTTCTACGGTGTGTCGTCGGTCGGAATCTCCCCCGCGGCGATCGCATCGGCGTAGGTGCGGATGTCGGGGCCCGGTTCGTAATCGATGAAGCGGTCCTTGATGCGGCCGTTGATCTGCGCGAAGGCCTCGTCCGATGAGATCCCTTCGCCGCCGCGTGCGACCGCGACGACCGCCTCGCGCAGCACGCGATCCGCATCGTCGAGGATCTTCTGGCGGGCGGGCTCGTTCCAGGTGATGTCCGAGATGTTCATGCCGACACGATAGGTCGGCGCGAAAATCACGATGCCGGGCTTGCGTCGTCTTGACGAGTATGCGGCGGGTCGTCGCGCAACCCCCGCCGCACGGCGGTCGCGGGGGTGAGGATGAAGGCATGTCGATGGATGCCACGCCTCGCGCGTGCCCCCTCCGGCGGCGCCTCGACGGGTGGGCGCGGGATTATGCATTCGCCGTGCGCGGCCAGGCACGGGCCGCCGTCGGTCGTTCGACCCCGACGGCGCTCGCCGAAGGCGTGGGGGCTCCGATCGTCCTCATCCCGGGGATCTACGAGACGTGGCGGTTCCTGGAGCCGCTCGCCGGAGCGGTGCACGCACTCGGTCACCCCGTGCACGTGGTGACGGAACTCGGCAGCAACAGACGCCCCGTCGTCGAGTCGGCGAGCCGGGTGGCCGCCCTCATCGAGGCCCGATGCCTCGACGACATCGTCCTCCTCGCGCACAGCAAGGGCGGGCTCATCGGCAAGCACCTCATGGCTTTCGGCGAGATCGGCCCCCGCATCCGCGGCATGGTCGCCGTCGCGACGCCGTTCGGCGGTTCGAGGTACAGCCGCGTCATGCCGACTCCCGCGCTCCGCGCGTTCGCCGCCGCGGACGCGACCATGAGGGCGCTCTCGTCGGCCGCCGAGGTCAATGAGCGGATCGTGTCGATCTACGGCTGGTTCGATCCGCACATCCCCGAGGGGAGTGAGCTCGCGGGGGCGCGCAACATCCGACTGGCTGAGAGCGGGCATTTCCGCGTGCTCGCCTCGCCGCGCGTGCTGACCGAGGTCGCGCGCCTCGCGCGCTGAACGGCCACCGCCCGCTCGGGATCAGGGCAGGAGCACCCTGCTGATGTGGTCGTCCCGTTCGAGAGCCCCGGATGCCACCGCCGTCACCATCATCTGGTCGATCTCGACCGCGCCGGACAGAGTCGTGAGGAAGGCGGTGTCGGCCGCGTCGCGGCCGGTGGCGATACGGACGAGATGCGGTCGCGGTGCGAGCCGTGTGGCATCGACCACCTCCCATCGGCCTTCGACGAACGCCTCAGTCACAGCGTGGAAGTCCATGGGATCCAGCCCCGGGGCGTAGGCCGAGACCAACCGGGCCGGTACGCCGCTCGCACGCAGAAGGGCAATGGTCACGTGGGCATAGTCGCGGCACACGCCTCCACGTTTCCGGATGGTGTCGATCGCGGAATCGGTGGGCTCGCTCGAGCCGGGCACATAGTCGAGGTTCTCGTGAACCCAGTCCGCCACGCGACGGACGGCGTCGCGGGCGGAGGCGTCCGCAAACCGCGCGGCTGCCTCGGAGAGGGCGTCCGAGGGGGCGTAGCGGCTGGGACGCAGGTAGCGGACGGGGTCGAGCTCGTCGAGAGGGCCGGGAACGCGGGGAGCGCTGATCTCGGCGTGATATCGGACGCGCGTGGTCCCGGGCCGGAGGGCGAGTCGGTGCAGGCGTCCGCCGTGCGCATCCAGGTGAA
The DNA here is from genome assembly GCF_913776565.1 of uncultured Microbacterium sp. Taxonomy (GTDB): domain Bacteria; phylum Actinomycetota; class Actinomycetes; order Actinomycetales; family Microbacteriaceae; genus Microbacterium. Next base: position 2,667 of record NZ_CAJYPF010000139.1, read on the forward strand.
CGCGCGGAGCGAGCGATCGTCGATCGGCCCCGACGTCGAGGCGCTCATCTTCGATCCAGGAGGTGGGTGGGGCGATGGACAGCACGACGTCGGCGGCCGCTTCGACGTGTAGGTCGAGATCGACCGCGACGCGTGCCCTCATGCCGCAGCTCCCGGCGCGAGCGGAGCGGATGCTGTAGGCGGCGCCGCGTTGCTCGCCACCCCGCAGCACCCGTCGCGGCGTTGCGCGCAGGTATCGGCCACCGCACACCGCATCCGGTCCAGGAACGCCGTCACGGCCGTCGTCTCGTTCTCGGTCATCCCGCGGGTGGCCTGCATCATGCGCGCGTGCATCGCGGCCAGCGTCTCGCGCATCTCGTCGTCGGCACGCTGCGTCAGAGCGACCACCACCTTGCGACGGTCGGAAGGGTGGGGGCTGCGCTTCACGTGCCCCGAGCGTTCGAGCCTGTCGAGCAGTGCCGTGACCGAGGCGGTCGACACCCCGAGGTGTCTGGCCAGGGCGATCGGGGTGACGTCGTGGTGCCGGTTGCTCTCGCGCGTGAGGAACCGCAGGACCAGCAGCTCGTTCTCTCCCATGGCCATCGACGCCTGCGTCTGTCGACGCATGGTCATCTCCGCGGCGCGGTAGAGACGCATCGCCTCCATGACCTGCGATCCCCGTTCGTCCTCGGTGCTCTCGCTGTACCAGTAGGACGGGGGCGAGGTGCTTCCGGTGGTCATCCGTGCTCCTAATAACTCGCTTGCCTATTCGCTAGCCTAACTAGTAAGTTGGGTGACGAGCAACCAGCAGAGGGGTACACCATGGCGAAGCTTTTCTACGGCACGACCACCGAGCCGATCACGATCGACGACCGCATGCTGGCACACGTCAAGGTGGTCATCGCGACCAAACTGCGCCGCGGGGAGAGCTTCACGCTCTCGTGGGTCCATGGCGCAGGCGAACCCGTCGGTCGTTCGACGATCTGGCTCCAGCCGTCGATCCCGCTGCGCTTCGTCTTCGACTCGGAGCAGCCGGAGGCACTCGATCAGAACCTGCTCAAGCGCATGGCGAACGACGCCAACTCCTCGCGCGGGCTGAGTCTGGACATCGACCTCGGCGAACCCGCCGCGGTGAAGACCCCTTCTCGCCCCGTCGCCACCGAGCGCACGCGGCCGCTCGTCCGCGCTGCCTGAGGGGTCGTCCGCGACCGGGACCTCGGAAGAAGGCGTCCGCTGTCGCCGAGGCTCCGCGGAACGTCACGACTCGGTCGGATCGTCCGATCCGTCGTGACGTGTCGACGTCCGGCCCTCACGTCGGACGAGGATGACGGCGACGCCGAACAAGATCGCCGCGATGACCGCGAGGACGAGCTTGGGCCCGATGGGGGAGTCCGCGGGAAAGACGAGCGTCGGGACCGCGCAGACCAGAGCCGCCACCGCACTCGAGATCGCGCCGACGGGGAACCTCGTCGGCCGATTCGTCGTCACGTTCCTCCCCAGGGGTAGGTGGCCAGCATAGTGCTCGAGCCGTAGCGCCCCGGAGCCGACGCGTCCAGTGCGTCTCACGAGAGATCCGTCGTGATTACGGTTGCCGGACCGACGAAAGGCATCCCTTTGCGTTCTCCTCTCACCGCGGTGGTCCTGGCCACCCTCATCGCCGCCCCCGCCGCGGTCCCCGCCCTCGTTCCCGCCACAGAGGGAGCAGAAGCCATGCCGCGAGTGGCCGCGTGGGCCGTCTCGGAGGCGGGTCGATCGCCGTCCGCGCCTGCCCTTCTGCTTCCGTCTGCCGGTGTCGTCGACGACGGACCCGCCCAATCCGATCCGGATCCCGAAGCGGAGGCCGGTCGCCTCGCCTTCGTGATCGTTCCCCTGCTCGCTGCCGTTGTCGTCGTGGTGGGCGCGATCGTCGTGATCGCCCGCGGTCGTCGTGGCCGGCGGGGAGACTGAGTCGGAATCACGGCACGCGATAGCTCGCCGCGCGAACGAGGGCGTACCACTCCGCGCGTGTCAGGACGATGTCCGCCCCCGCGGCGGCGTCGGCGATGCGCCGCGAATCGGTCGTACCGAGGACGACCTGGATGCCGGCCGGATGCCGCGTGATCCACGCGACCGCGATGGCCACCGGGGCGACGTCGTAGCGCGCCGCCAGATCGTCGATCACGGCATTGAGCTCGGCGTAGGCGGGGTGGCCGAGGAAGACGCCTCCTCCGGCCCGCGTTCCCTGCAGCGGCGACCAGGCTTGGAGAGTGATCCCCTCGATCCGGCAATACTCGACGAGGCCTCCGCCGTCACGGACGGTCGACTGCTCGGTCCCCTCCATGTTCGCCGTGAGTCCCTGGACCAGGATCGGAGCGTGGGCGATCGAGAGCTGGACCTGGTTCGCGACGAGGGGTTGTCGGACCGCCGTTCGCAACAGGTCGATCTGTCGCGGCGTGTGATTCGACACGCCGAAGGCTCGTACCTTTCCGGTGGACTCGAGGTGGTCGAAAGCCCGCGCCACCTCGTCGGGTTCGACCAGAGCGTCGGGTCGGTGAAGGAGCAGGACGTCGACATAGTCGGTCCGCAAGGCGCGCAGGGACGCTTCGACGGAGGTGACGAGGTGCTCGTAAGAGAAGTCGAAGGAGGGCCCCTCCGGAACGATGCCGGCCTTGGTCTGCAAACGGATCTCGGCGCGCTCGGAAGGACGGAGGCGGAGCGCCTCGGCGAATCGCGTCTCTGCCGAGTGGAGAGACTGCGCGTAGATGTCGGCATGGTCGAAGAAGTCGATCCCCGCCTCGCGAGACGCGGAGTAGAGGGCTCGGACCTCGTCGTCGGTCTTTCCGTCGATTCGCATCATTCCGGCGACGATGGCGGGAACGGGTACTCCACGGGGGCCCAGGGGGATGGTACGCATCCCTCGACGCTAGTCCGCCGAGGGCGCTGCCGTCTGTTCCGGATCGCCGGCACCCTCCGCTTGTCCGCCCTGGTCCCCCACGGCATCCGGCGAAGGGAGGGACTCGGCTCCGACGGGCGATGAGGCCGTGCCGTCGGGCGCGAAAGCAGGCTCCGGGGGAGCACCGAGGAAAGCGCTGTCGTCCTGGTCGCGGGGAACGACGCGGAGGAGCTCGCTCAGTTCGGCCATGAAGCTGACGAGCTGCTGCTGCTGCCATCGCAGGTCTCGAGCCCGGTCCTCCGCATCCCGCAGGGCCCCCGTGGCGTGCTCCGTGATGCGGTCGGCGATGCGGCCGGCTCGATCGCGCGCCGTGTCGAGCTGGGCCCGAGCCCGGACGTGCGCCTCGGCTTCGATCTGCTGGGCCTGAGCGCGGGACAACCGCTCGAAGTCGTCGGCCCGTGCGCCGATGCGCCGCGCGTGGTCGAGAGCCGACGCGACCTGGTCGCTCGCATCGGATGTGATGCGTTCAGCGTGCGCGACGGCCTGATCGTGCAGGACGAGGAACTCCTGTTGGGCCTCGTCCTGGCGACGGGTGAGCGACTCCTCGAATTCGAGCACCCGAGCGGTCATCTCGCGGACGTCGGATTCGGCCTTGGCGCGCAGGTCGCTCGTCTCGCGGGAGACGAGGCTCCGCAGGGCGGCCGCTCCCTTCTCGGCCTCCGTGCGGATCGCGGTCGCTTCGCGTTCGGCCTGGGCCACTTTCTCGGCCGCATGGGCGCGCTCGCGCTCGAGACGCGCTTCGTGAGCGGTCGCTTCGGTCTCGATGCGGAGGCGCACCTGATCGGCGTCGTGCTGCGCCTCGGCCCGCAGGCGGGCCTGCTCCGCGAGAGCCTCCTCGCGCAGGGTCGCCGCCTCGTCCTGGGCCCCGACGAGCAGACGGTCGGCCTGCGCGACCGCGTTCTGCACGAGTACCGATGCCTGCTCCTCGGCGACACGCAGGATGGCCTCGAACTGCTGCCGTTCCTGCGCGGGATCCGCGTCGGCGCCGCCCTGGGCGACGAAACGCTCGGAGAGGGCTGAGACCCGGGTCTCGGCGTCGGCGACCCGCGCTGATGCCGCGCGCAGCTGCTCGTTCAGCGCCGCGATCTCGTCGGTGTATTCCCGGGTGATCTCGGCGGTGCGGCGTTCGAAATCGGCCTGCCCCCGGGTCATCGTCGCGTCGAGGCGCTCGCGTTGCTCGTGCGCCTCCGCCGTGAGGTGGCGCACGCGTTCGCCGAGGGCTCGGATGGCTTCGTCGACCGCGTCGCGGTCGTAGCCGCGGAAGCCGACCGGAAACACGGGGGGCGCATCCGTGGTGGAGGCCGCAGCCCCCAGGAGAGCGTCGAGAGGAGACTCCCCGGCGGGCGGCGGGGGCACCGTGGGAGCCGGATCGATGGTCGTGTCGGCTCGACTACGACGGTCTCTCTCGGTCACGGTTCCTCCTGGATCGGTCGCCCCGGTCGTCTGAGATACGTCGGGCGGGCTGTGCCGCGTGACGCCGTCAGGCCGAGATGGATGAAGAGAGATGCGCGGTCTCGCAGGCGGGGTACAGGGTCTGCGAGACCGCGCATCGGGGGAGAGCAGTCGTGCTGGGAGAGTGGGATCTTGGGGGAGAGCCGCACGACGACCGCTCGATTCGAGGCTGGCACACCCCTCGGGGGCAGACGGGGAAAGGGGGTCATTTCTCACCCTGCGATTCGCCCGTCCGTGTGCCGTGAACCCAAACGAACGATGCGAGGAGCACGAGGGTCTCGGAGACGCCGGGGCCGGCATCGATGCGAGGACCTCCGGCGGAAGCGCGTCTCGCCCGGTCGACCGACTCGGGTGCGGGCAGGGCGAGAGCATCAAGCGGTGCGGCCCCCCGGCTCGCGTGCGACGCTTCCGCCCTGCCCGCGGGATCAGCTTCACCTGTGCGGAGGTGCGAGATCGCCTGCAGCGGCGCGAATTCACCCCTCAGCCTCGTCAGATCACCAGCTCGCCCGGCGACCGATGAACGAGGCGGTAATGTTGCCGAGCGCGACCCAGGAGGAGCCGATGTCGAAGACCCTCGAGGGATTCCTGGGCGCGGTGCGCCCGAAAGCGTCGTACTCACGTCGCCTCGCCGGCCTCGGCGCGGGATGCGCCTTCGTCAGTGCCGCACTGATCTGGGTCTGCCGCACGTGGGCACCGAGCGTGCACTACGTCAGTCAGCTCGGGGCGACGGGCATGCCGACGGCGCCGGTGTTCAACCTCGCTCTTCTGCTGCTGGCGATCGCCGCGGTGCTGGTAGACCGCGCATTGCTCGCTCGACGGGCCCATTACATCGCGGGCTGGCCGATCGCGACGACACTGCTGCTGTGCGGTCTGTGCTTCGGCTTCGCCTCGGTCGTCACATGCTCGCCGGGGTGCCCCGTCCCCTTCACCGCTGGATCGCTCCCGCAGGACCTCGTCCACATCACCTTCGCCGTCCTCGGTTTCGCTCTCGCGATCGTGGCGATGGCGCAGACGGCGATCGTGCGTCGACGCCCGTGGATGCGGGCCGCGAGTATCCTGACTCTCGCCGCGGTCGGGATCACCTCGTTCACGGGCGCCATGATCGCGCTGTTCCGGGGGGACACCGTCCTCGGCGGGAATCTCGAGTTCACGGCAGCGACGCTCGCCATCACCTGGTTCGGCGTCTTCGGCCTGCAGGTTTCTGTGGACGCGCTCCCCGAGGTGGACCGGGCCGGATCCGTCGAGGGGGCCGCCCGGTGACGGCACCGTCGAGGCGTCTGCGATGCATCCACGCCCTGCGCCGTCTGCGACCGCTCCTGTCGTGGCTCGTGTCGCTCGCATCGCTCGTCGTCATCCTCGCGGTCCTCCGTGGCGCCGGAGTCCCCCTTTCCCTGCCAGGAGTCGTCGTCGTTCTTGTTCTGCTCCTCGCTTCACGCGCGATGGTCGGCAGGGCGCGGCGGCGCCGGCGCCGGCGCGACGTCACATCTCCGAATCGTTCTCGATGAGTCCCCACGCGTGGGCGGCGCGGATCGCGCTGGACCGATCGGAGACCTCGAGCTTGCGGTAGAGCCCCTGCAGCTGTGTCTTGACCGTGTTCGGCGACACCACCAGGGCGCGGGCGATGTCCGAGATCGTCGATGTCGGAGTCAGCTGCGCCAGAACCACCTGCTCGCGCTTGGTCAGGTGCGGGACGCTGACGGATGACGCGAAGAACGACCGCCGTGCGGTGAGACGCTCCCGTGTCTCCGGAGACAGCATCTTGAGGACCATCGCCCGGTCTTCGGGGGCGACCGCGCTCCACGGACTCCACAGGTCGTGTCGGGCGCTCAGTGCTTCGGCGCGCTGCGCGGTCGTCCGGTGGGCGGAAGCCCCGTTCAAACGCACGTCGGCGACGATGCTCACCACGAGACTCTCCAGCGCCGCGCGCGGCGAGGGCTCGTGATGCAGCCCCCACTTGACGCTCATCACGAACGACTCGTGGGTGCGGCCCGCGTAGAGGTTCGACAACGCGATGGCCGGAGCCGTGGCAGCCGAGAGTGCGTAGGGCCCCTCGAAGAGCGACATCGCTTTGCGGGCCTGGCGGAGCGCGATGAGGACCTTGGCGCGCGCGGTGAGCAGGTGGATGGACTGGAAGTGCGAGGGAGGCGTGCTCCTGGTCCGGGCATTCCAGACCCGCAACAGCCCGAGTGCGTCGGAGGCGGCACCCGACAGCAGGAACGAGAGGGCATGGACGGATGCCGCGTACGGCCACAGTTCGCGCGCGCCGGCGGTCGCGGGCAGGTCATCCAGCAGGGCGCGCGCCTCGGCGGCATCGCCTTCTTCGAGCCGGAGCCACGCCTCCGCGAGGCGGAGCCCCTCACCCCAGGGCGAGGACTTCCACGTCTCATCGGTATCGGCCTGCACGAGAGCGCGCGCTCCGGCGACATCGCCCTCGAGCAGCTCCAGAACCGCGATGGCGCCACGGGCGCGGAGACGCCGCGCGGGAGGTGCCGTCCGCTCCGACTGCGTCAACGCGATCCTCGCGTCGCGCAGCTTGCCCATCGCGAACGCCGTCATGCCGACCTGATACCACCCCTCCGACGCGGCTTCGGCGTTCAGGCCCCGTGCCTGACGGAGCGCGTCGCCGAGCGTGGCGGCGGATTCGGTCGACAGGGCGAACCTGCCCGCGGCGCGCAGGAGATTGACGCGAAGCGTCAGGGCCTCGACGCTCGCCCCCGCCGGGGTTCTGGCATCCGGTAGCTGGGAGAGACCGGCGACGGCGAGGGCGGGGGTTTCGGGGGAGGCGGCAGTGCGCGGGTCGAGGGCGAGGAGAGCATCCACCGCCCACGGCGTCGACGGTGCGCGGGACACGAGGTCGTCGAGGAGGGCGGGGAGGCACTCGGCGTCTCGCGCCCAGATCTCAGGTCCCGATGAGCGGAGGATGGTCGCGAGCGTGTCCCACTGATGCGCGGCCGCCGCCAGTTGCGCCGCGAGGAGTGGTTCGCCGGCGTCGACCAGGTGATCCAACAGGTGGAGGCGAGAGTCGGTCACCCGCTCGGGGGCCCGGGCGGTGATGTCTCGCAGCCACCTCTCGCGAACGGGCTCGGCCAACGTCAACCGGGTGGAGCTCGGCCACGCGAGACCGGCGTCCTGCAACCGGGCGAGCAGCTCGTCTGTCGTACCGATAGACGGGTCGACGCCCAGGGCGTCCGCGATCTCGGAGGTCACATAGGGAGCCACGGCGAGCAGACGGATGTCGTCGGTCACGGGGATCCGGAGCCGATGCTCGAAATCCGTCGTGAGCGCTGTCGCGGCGTACTCGGCGACGGCGGCGGACTCGCCGCGGGTTCGGAGCGAGAGCCCCTCGAGTCGCAGTCGCGAGGCGGCCAACTGGGCGAGGGCCGGCCAACCGTGGATCCGCGCGGTGAGGTCGTCCACGGCCAGGTCGGTGGTCACCACGCTGTTCAGCTCGAGCACCTCGGCGACCTCGTCACGCGTCATGAGCAGGGCTTCGGCGGGGAGGACGTGGACGTCGAATTCCAAAGCGATGAGCGGGCTCTCGAGACCCGTCGCGTGCCGGGTCGCGACGACGATGCGCAGATCGGGGTCCGTGCGCAAGAGGTGCAGGAGCTGTTCGGTGGAGAGCCCGGAGCCCTCGACGTGGTTGTCGACGAGGAGGACGTGTGCGGAGGGGCCGGTGGCGAAGGCCTCGACGATGCGCTGCGCCGTCCCCGTGTCGGACGAGGCGCCGTCGATCAACTGGACACCGAGCTGCTCGTCGTCGTCGAGGGCGGCGGCGAACTGGCGCAGGATCGAGCTCTTTCCGACTCCGCCCGGGCCGCGGACGAGGACGACGTCGCCGGAGAGCGCTTCGCGCAGTCGAGCGAGGGTCGCCGGACGCGACGCCCAGAAACGGCTCGCACGGCGAGCCGTTCGGACGCCAGGGGGGACGGAATCCACGTCGATCAGCATCTATACCTCCAGGTCTAGGACGGCGGCTCTCTTCGGGTGAGGAGTCCCATCGACGCGACGAGCGAGCGGCCGCGTTGGAACGATCCTGGGGGTGACGCCGGGCGCCGACGGACCAAATTCGTCTGTTTCATCCCCCACGTCATCCCCTCATCACCCTCTTCGGCATCACCCTTTTCATCACCCTCCGACGTGGCGCGGACCCCGTCCTCTGCTTTTCGTCCCCCTTCAGGGTGTCGGTCGTCGATCGGGGCCTCCCGGATCCAGGCCTAGGCTGCCTGCGACTTCGACGATGCTCTCGTCGTGGTGCGAAAGGCGGAGACCGAGTGGACATGCAACGAGTGGCGCGCATCTTGCGCGCGTATTGGAAGACGATCGGGGCCCTGCTCGCGTTGGGAGCGTTGGCCGGTATGGGATGGAGCGCGCTGCAGCCCAAGGTCTACACGGCCGACGCAAGCGGATACGTCGCGACCGTGTCGTCGGACGGATCGACCGGAGCGGCCCTGGCGGGCGATCAGCTGGCTCTGTCGAAGGTCAAGTCCTTCGTCGACATGGGCTATTGGCGCAGCGTCGCGGAGGCGGCGCGACAGGATCTGGGAATCGACGACAGCCCGGAATCGCTCGTTCAACGCATCCGCGTCTCGAACCCGGTCGACACCGTCAACGTCCGCGTGGACGCCACCGGCCCGACGCCCGAGGCGGCACGCGACCTCGCCGAGGCCTGGATCCGGGGGATGACGGCCCAGGTCGACGACCTCGAGTCCGGTGGCACGGGTCACGGTGCGGTGCGGTTGATCGCCGGCGACTCGGCCCGTCTGCCGACCGCTCCCTCGTCCCCGAACGTCAAAGTCGACGTGGCCGTCGGCCTCATCGCCGGGGGCGTCCTGGGTGTCGTCTTCGCGCTGGTGAGGCGCACGTTCGACCGCCGGGTCCGGACGGTCCGGGACATCACGGACACGGTGGACGCCTCGGTGGTCGGCATCCTGCCGGTCGACAAGGAGCTCGCGAACGGGCGAGCGGTGTTCTCCTTCACGGACATTCGCGACGGGCGAGGCTCCTTCGCTCACAAAGAGGCGATCCGGGAGCTGCGCACGAATCTGCAGTACGTCGACGTCGACCACCCCCCGCGCGTGATCGTCGTGACCAGCCCTCTCCCGGGCGACGGCAAGTCGACGACGGCGGCGAACCTGGCCGTCAGCATCGCGGCGACCGGGCAGTCCGTCATCCTCATCGACGCCGATCTGCGGCGCCCGGTCATGGGCGGGGTCTTCGGGTTCTCCGACGACGTCGGGCTCTCGGACGTCCTCGCGTCCCGCGCCCAGATCGATCAGGTGGCCCACCAGGTCGACGAGCACGGAAGACTCTTCGTCGTCGCCGCCGGCCGCACGCCCCCCAACCCCAGCGAGATGGTCGGTTCTCAGCGCATGCAGAATCTCGCGCGAAAGCTGGCCGAGGACATGGTGGTGATCGTGGACTCGCCCCCGACCCTGGCCGTCGCGGATGCCGCCGTGATCGCGAGCTGGGCGGATGGAGCGGTGCTGGTGGTGACGGCCGGACGGACGACGGACGACATGCTGACCCGTGCCATGGACAACATCGCCAAGACCCGCGGGAGACTTCTGGGAATCGTGCTCAACCGGGTTCCTCTTCGCGGACCGGACTCCTCGTATTACGGGGCCGGCTACGGCGGCTACTACGGATACGGCGAGTCCGACGACAAGAAGGGGGCATCGGACAAGCGTTCCGCCCGCCGTGCCGTTCGCGGCTCCGAGGTGAAGAGCCCCTCGGAGGGCGCAGGGCCGCGTCGGCGGTCCCAGGCGGAAGACGATCCGGAGTCGGTGGCGTCGGGGGAGTTTCTGCGCGGCCTCGGGTGAGGGGCCGGATGAAGCGATGAGGTTCCCGGGGCGAGCCGGTGGCGATCGATCGGGGTCGCCACCGGCTCGCCCCGTGCGAAGGATGAGCGAAGACTCCGGTCGCCGCGCCTCCCGTCCCGGCGCGGGCGTCGACCGGGCGACGTCCCCGGGTCGGGGACGAACGAGGGCACAGGCGAACGGGCCGTCAGTGCGCGGTGTCGCCGGGCGTGAACACCGCCCGGAAGGTTCTCGCCAGGATCGCGATGTCTCCCACCATGGACCAGTTCTCGACGTAGAACAGGTCGAGCCGGATCGCGTCCTCCCACGCGAGCGAAGACCGTCCGCTGACCTGCCACAGCCCACTCATGCCGGGGCGCACGATGAGGCGGCGGCGTGCCTCGTCGTCGTAGAACGCGACCTCGGCGTCGCGCTGCGGCCGTGGGCCGACGAGGCTCATCTGTCCGGCGATCACGTTGAAGAGCTGGGGGAGTTCGTCGAGCGAATAGCGTCGCAGCAAGCGACCCACCGGGGTGATCCGGGGGTCGTTCTCGACTTTGAAGAGGGGGGAGTCGGAGCGCCCCTGAGCGCGGAGAAGCTCCTCGAGCGCGCGGTCCGCCCCGTCGACCATCGAACGGAACTTCAGCATGCCGAACGGGGCGCCGCCCTGTCCCACGCGTTCCTGACGGTAGAGGATCGGACCCGGGCCCGACGCGCGCACCAGCAGGGCCACGACGGCGAAGAGGGGTGACAGCGTCAGCACGAGCGCGGTCGCCCCGACGAGGTCGAACGCTCGCTTCGACAGCTGCTGCCCGCGCGAGTAGCGCGGGGTCTCCACATGGACCAACGGCAGCCCCGCCACCGGTCTGGTGTGCAGCCGCGGCCCGGCCACATCGGTCAGGTTCATCGCGACGATGAGCTGACGTCTGCCGGGGTCCAGGCTCCATCCGATACGTCGGATGTCATGAGCGTCGAGCGCGTTGCTCCCCGAGACGAGCACCCCGTCGGCATCGAGATCGTCCAGCCTGCGCCGGAGGAGAGCGGACTGCTCTTCCGACCACCGCGCCGATCCCGCCTCGGGATCCAGGCTGTGAACACCGATGACGCGCAGGCCCGCGGAAGGCTGTCTCTCGAGTTCCGCCGAGACTCGAGCGTTCTCCTCCGGGCTTCCGATCAGCACCACGTGCGTGCCCATCTCTCCGGAGCGGCGCCGGCGGGCCAACAGGCGTCGGCAGAGCGCGCGTCCGCCGACCAGGGCGAGACAGCCCACGGGAAGGCTGAGGAGGAAGTATCCGCGCGAGAGCTCGGCGGTCGTCAGGTAGGCAGCGATCGCGACGATGCCGAAGACCTGCACCGAGGCGGCGACCACCAATCGGTACTCGGCCACCCCATAGGCGATGACCCGTTCCTGCCGCGACCCGCTGAGCGCGAGCGACAGCATCCAGGCCGCGCTGATGAGCAACGAGACGGTGGGGTAGTCGAGCGTCGACGAGGTCACGCCGACGATCCGCGGGCCCAACCACAGCATCTGGGTCGCGAAGACGACGACGACGATCACGACGAGGTCGGCGACGAGGACCCATCTCGCGTATCGACGTTGCCAGGGAACCCGTCTCGCGAGACCGTCGGTGGTCGAGCCGGACGAGAGTCCGGGTGAGTCCTGGTACGAAACGGATGTCTTCACGGATCGCCTGCCTCTCACCGTCCGAGGACGGTTTCGCCGTCCGGCGCCCGCAGGGGATGCCGCTGAGCGCGATGACTCTTGCACCGACCGACGAGAACGCCCCGCGGTCCTCGCGTAAGCGGGAGCGGGTGAGAATCTCGAGGAGAATTCGTGACCGCGCGTTCGCGGCAGAGGCGCCGCGCGTGTGCATCGCCGCAAAGGCCGGTCCGTGCGGAAGCTCGGTGCGGGCCCGGACGGCTTCTCGCCTTACAGCTCACCCGTCTCGCGCAGGTCTTCACCACGCCCACGACGGCGCTCCGCGTCTCGGGAGAACGGGGGTGGGGAATGTTTACATGTTCATGTGAGAATGGTCGATCGCGCAGGCTGGAAGCATGACCGATGCGCCCGATCCCTGG
>NZ_CAJYPF010000140.1 GCF_913776565.1 uncultured Microbacterium sp.
GCCCGGGGTCGGTCACCGAGCGCCTGCACTTCTTCTCGGCCGCCTACGACGGCTCCACCCGCGAGGGCGACCGCGGCGGCCTGGCCGAAGAGGACGAGGAGATCGAGATCCTCGAGTACGACATCGACGAGGCGCTGTCGATGATCCGCGACGGCTCGATCCAAGATGCCAAGACCATCATGCTGCTGCAGTGGGCGGTGCTCGACGGGCCCTTCGCCCGCGGCTGAGGCCCGATCGCACACACGAAGGAACCCCGCCGTCAATCTGGGCGGCGTCTGGGCGCCCGGGGCCTACAGTCGCCTTCGCCGGCGCATCCGCTCCGGCAGGGGCGGGAACGACCGCCGCCGACCGGAGGACCGTCGCCCATGCTCACCGCCCTGAACCCCTTCGACGCCGCCTCGGTGCTGCAGGCCTTCGGCCCGTTCGTGCTGGGCGGTATCGCGCTGCTGGTGTTCATCGAATCCGGGGTGCTCTTCCCCTTCCTGCCCGGCGACTCGCTCCTGGTGACCGCGGCGATCCTCAGCGGCCCCCTCGGTATCACCCCGTGGCAGGTCGCGCTCGTGGCCTCGCTCGCCGCTCTCGCCGGCGATCAGGTGGGCTTCTGGCTCGGCCGCCGCTTCGGGCGGCGTCTCTTCCGCGACGACGCCAAGCTGCTGACCACCGCGCGCCTGGCCGAGGCGGAGGCGTTCTTCGACCGGTACGGCGGCTTGTCGCTGGTGATGGGGCGCTTCGTCCCCGTCGTGCGCACCTACGTGCCGCTGGTCGCGGGGACCGCCGACATGCCGTACCGCCGCTTCCTGCTGTGGAACGCGGTCGGCGCCGTCGGGTGGTCGTGCGCGATGACCCTCGTGGGGGTGCTTCTCGGCGGCATCCCGTTCGTGGCGGACAACATCGACGTGCTCGTGATCGTCATCGTCGCGGTCTCGGTACTGCCGGTCGTGATCGCAGCGGTGCGCCGCCGCCGCAAGACGCACCGGGCCGACGAGACGGCCGACCGGCGCGGGTGAGGACACCCGGCATCCGGGCAAAGAAAAAGACCCTCCGCGCACCCGGTAGAGCCTGGTTACCCTTGCTACGTTTCCGTCCTGGGGGAGTTGGCCGGGATGCCGCCACGCGGAGAGCCGTGTACAGCTTACCCGATGCGCGTCACACCATCAGCGGGGCGAGGGCGTCGGCCGCCGGGCGCAGCGCCGAAAGCACGTCGCCGGGCTCGTCGACACGGTGCCGCGGGCCCGAGAACGCCACGGCTCCCGCGGCGAGCCCGCTCGCATCGAGGATCGGGACCGCCAGGCATCCGGAGGCCGCGACCAGCTCCCCGCTCTGGCGTGTCGCGCCCCAGCGCGCGAGGTCGTCGCGCGCGCGCTCGAGCTCGGGGGTACCCGCGTCGCCCTCGGACAGCAGCATGAGCCGGCCGAGCGCGTAGCGCGCCGGTTCGCGGGCGAGACGCGCCTCGTCCGACAGCGGGAAGTCGGGGTCGGCATCCAGCACCGCGATTCTCCCGTCGACGAAGAGCGCCACGTGCACTCCCCCGCGCAGGGCGGAGCGCACCTCGGCGAGCACCGCGCGCGCGGCCGACGACAGGCGCGCGGGCGGTGCCACGACGGCGGCGAGCTGCGCCACCTTGGCCCCGAGAGCGAAGCCGGCGAGATCGGGGGTCCGGACGAGATACTCGTCCTCGACGAGGAGGTTCACCAGACGGTACGTCGTCGCCCGCGGCAGACCGAGCTCCGCGGACAGCCGTTGGGCGCTGACCCCGGCGCCGAGCTGGGCGACGGCCTCGAGCACGGCCAGCGCCGAGTGCACGGCGCCCGGCTGCCGCGCGGCGAGCGCCGGCTGCTCACGCATCATCGGGATGCCGCGGCGACACCACTCCGCCGAGCACCTGCGCCGCGACCGGCTCGTCGTACGCGCCGAGGGCCCCCGGGCCGTGGCGCCGTCGGAGGACGACGATGACGGCGCCGGACACGACGATCAGCGCCGCGACGACCGCGACGACCGTGCCCCCGGCGGCGAGGTCGTCGACGAAGAACGACACGAGCGCCGCGGCGAGCGCGAGCGCGGATACCCCGGCGACGATCGTGGCCCCGACCGTCGATTCGCCGATGCGCCGGAGGAACACGGGGGCGGCGACGCAGACGAGGATGTAGGCGACGATGTAGCCCGCCGCCCCCACCCCGATCGTGACGTGCATCGCGTCACGGGTATCGATTCCGGTGGCCGCCACTCCGATCGGCACGGCGGTGATGAGCGGCAACGCCCAGGCCACCGCCGTCGCGGGGGTGCCGAAACGGGCGTGCGTGCGACCGACGACCGCCGGCAGCACCCCGTCGCGGCTCAGCGCGAACAGCACGCGAACGAGCGCGGTGGTCGTGCCGATCGCGCAGGCGAGGAATGACGCCGCGATGCCGAGATCGGCGACGACGCCCCACCCGCCGAGGCCGTACGCCTCGGCGAGCTCATTGACCGGCGAGGCGCTGAGAGCGAGATCGGCGCCTAGCGCGTCGAAGCCCGCGACCTGCGTCACCGCGGCGAGCACGTAGAGGAGTCCCGACAGCACAACGGTGCCGGTGATCGCACGGGGGACGTTGCGCAGCGGCGACACCGATTCAACGCCGAGGGTGGCCGCGGATTCGTACCCGACGAACGCCGTCAGCGCGATCACCGCCGCCGCCGCGAACGCGGTCGGATCGAGGTCGGCCCCGCCGATTCCCGCGACCGCCGTCAGATCGATCGGGCCGATCCGCACGAGGAGAGCGATGAGGAGCACCACGATCAGCGCCACCGACAGGGTCTCGACGACGAGCGCCGCTCGCGCGGAGATCCGGATGCCGCGGACGAGGACGAACGCGACGAGAAGCCCCTGCCCCACGACGAAGAGGGCGGTGACGAGCGCGCGATCGATCGAGGGCCAGAGCCCCGCCACGAGGTAGGTGGCGTAGTACGCACCGCCCAGCAGCGCGAACATAGCCACCGCGCCGTACCCCGTGAGGATCGCCGCCCCCGCGGCGAGACCGGCCCGCGTGCCGAGGCCGCGAGCGGTGTAGGTGTACAGGGCGCCCGTGGCGGCGAAGCGCCGCGCGAACTGCGAAATCGTGCGGGCGACGCCGAGGCTCAGGATCGCCGCGGCCACGATCGCGGCGACCGTCGCGCCCGGGGCGAAACCCGCCACGAGCAGCACGACCGTCGTCGCCGCCGCGGCCGGGGCGACCGCCGCGACCGATTGGGCCGCGAGATCGACGACGCCGATGCGGCGTCGTTCGAGTCCGTGCAGGGGTGAACGGTCGCCGAAGCCGGCGACGGGATCGGGGCGCGCGATGGCGCGAGCGAGTGCAGTCACGTGGTCTCCGTCGGGTGGTGCCGACCGTACGCGCCGGGCGTTGCACCCGGGCGACCCGCATGTTTCGGGCTCGTGACCCCGAGTGAGACGGCTGCCCGGGGCGTGTCTCACTCGGCGAGACCGCTCCTTCACGCCGCCCACACGGCCCGGCAACGGGGGTGGGGGAACCTCGGACCCACGAACCGCGCTCTCCCACCCGCATCCCGCCCCACCCGAACACGTAAGGAA
>NZ_CAJYPF010000141.1 GCF_913776565.1 uncultured Microbacterium sp.
TTCGACGAGCGCGAGATCGACCGCACGGAGGCCATCATCCGCTCGATGACCCTCGCCGAGCGCCGCAACCCCAAGATCCTCAACGGCTCACGGCGCCTGCGCATCGCGCGGGGCTCGGGAATGACCGTCACCGACGTCAACCAGCTCGTGCAGCGTTTCGATCAGGCCGCCAAGATGATGAAGACCGTCGCCCGAGGCGGTGTGCCCAACATCCCCGGCATGGGTCCGGTCGGCGGCAAGCCGGGCGCCTCGTCGAAGCGCGGCAAGCAGCAGAAGGCGAAGGGCTCGCGCTCGGGCAACCCGGCCAAGCGCGCGGCCGAGAACGCCGGTATCGCCGCATCGGCTCCGGCCACCGGATCCGGTTTCGGTCTCGGGGGAAAGAACGCGCCGAGCGAGGCCGACCTCGCGGAGCTGCAGAAGATGCTGGGTCGCGGCTGACTCCTCGTCGCGCGCGGCCGCTCCCCGCGCGTCAGGGCAGAACGCCCGCGTCCTGCAGGGCCGACATGACGGTCTGCTCGATCGCGCGCTGACCGCGCTGCGTGGGGTGCACGTCGTCTCCCTGCATCCATTCGGGGTGGCCGGCCAGCGGCTGGCCGACGTCGACGAAGGTTCCGCCGACCGCCTGTACGGCGTCGCGCAGCGCGTCCGAGGTCACGGCGGTGTCGTCGGGCACGTCGGGGTCGTCGTTCCAGATCGTGCTGAGGCCCACGATGCGCGCGTCCGGAGCGGCGGCATGCAGCTGATCGACGGTGTCGGCGGTGTCGCTGCGGATCTCGTCGCCGTCTTCCCAGAAGTCGTTGCTCGAGCTCTCCACGATCAGCAGCTGCGGTTGCAGGGCCGCGACGGCCGGAACGAATCCGGCGTACGAGGTGCCGCAGTTTCCCTGAACGACGAAGCCCATGCCGGGGCAGGCGAGGTTGGTGAGGTCGACGCGGGCGCGCGCGCCGAGCAGGACGGGCCAGGCCTCCTCGGGTGGCAGGTTGTAGCCCGACATCAGGGAGTCGCCGAGCGAGACGACGCGCGCGGGGGCCGGCGTGGGGGGCTGCGCCGTCGCGTGCACCAGGGGGTCGATGAACGTCGGGGTCGGGCTGCTCTCTGGCGCGGCCGCGCACCCGGTGAACGTCAGCAGGCCGGCCGCCGCGATCGTGAGCAAGAGCGGCCATCGGCGCCGTCCGTTCGTCATGACGTGATCCTAGGCAGACCCACCTATGAGCGCGCGCGGAGCGGACCCGGCTCAGGCTCGCAGAGCGGCGAGGTGCTCGCGCAGGGTCGGCCCGCCCCGGAACTCGCGGATCAGGTGCTGCACGACCTCCCGCAGGTCACCGTCGGCCGCCTCCGCGATCGCGATCTGCCTCGCCGAACTGCCGCCGGTGGCGAGGATCGTCTCGAGACTGGCGAACTCGCGCGCGCACTTCAGTTCGACGGCGATCCCGGCGAGCTCCTCCATCGTCTCGCGCAGGTGCTCGACGACCGGGCGCTGCGTACCTTCGCGATCGACGATCACGCGGGCGTCGAGCCCGTAGCGTGCGGCGCGCCATTTGTTCTCGCGGGCGTACCAGGGCGGGATACCGGGAAGAGGCCGACCCTCGTCCAGAAGCCTCGAGAAGTGTTCGACGAGGGTCTGCGCGAGGGCGGCGACGGCGGCGAGCTCGGGGAGTGTCGACATTCCGTCGCACGCGCGGATCTCGACCGTGCCCCACTTGGGCGCCGGACGGATGTCCCAGCGCACCTCGCTGGCATCCGCCATGACGCCGGTGCGGACCATGTCGTCGAGGTAGCTTTCGAAACCGTCCCACGTTTCGAGCTGCCAGGGCAGCCCTGCTGTCGGCAGCTGCTGGAACACCAGGGCGCGGTTGGACATGTAACCGGTGCGGTCCCCGGCCCAGAACGGACTGGATGCCGACAACGCCTGCAGGTGGGGAAGGTACACGGTCAGCGCGTTGACGATCGGCATGACCTTCTCGACGTCGTCGACGCCGATGTGCACGTGGATGCCCCAGATCATCATGTTGCGCCCCCACCACTGGGTGCGCTCGATGAGCGTGTGATAGCGGGTCTTGTCGGTGACCTGCTGGTCGTACCACTGCGCGAAGGGGTGGCTTCCGGCGCACAGCAGTTCGAGGCCGCGAGGTTCGGTCTGCTCGCGCAGCGCGCAGATGGCGTCGCCGATGTCGTCGACCGCCTCGGCGACGGTGTGTCCGACGCCGCTGGTGACCTCGACGGTGTTGGTGAGCAGCTCGCCCGTGACGGTGAAGCGTTCGAGAGCGGTCTTGTCCTCGACCTCGTCGAGGATCTCGGGCGCGCGCGGAACCAGATCGCCGGTCTCGCGGTCGGCGAGCATGAGCTCCCACTCCAGACCCACGGACGAACGCGTCGACGGAGCGAACGGCAGCCTCATGCGGCTCAGTCTGACACGGAGCCTTTCGCGGGGGCCGCTCCGCTACTCTGCGCGACGGTCCGTGTCGTTGAACCGTCGCTGTCACGTCGAGCCCCGGGGATCTGGCAGAATAGAGGGCTGGACCCGCCACTCGACCCTCTATCCAGTGTCGGTCCACCCTTTTGAGCTTCCGCCGGGTGTGCACCCCACGCTCCAGGCGACCGGTTCGTTCATCTTCATCATCAGGAGTCATCGTGGCTGTCAAGATCCGTCTCAAGCGCCTCGGAAAGATCCGCGCGCCCTACTACCGCATCGTCGTCGCCGACTCGCGCACCAAGCGCGACGGTCGTGTCATCGAAGAGATCGGCAAGTACCACCCCACCGAGGAGCCCTCGTTCATCGAGGTCGACTCGGAGCGCGCGCAGTACTGGCTGTCGGTCGGCGCACAGCCCACCGAGCAGGTCGCCGCCATCCTCAAGCTCACGGGCGACTGGGGCAAGTTCAAGGGCGACAAGGACGCCGTGTCGACCGTCAAGGTCCGCGAGCCCAAGGCCGCCTTCGAGGCCGACGCCTCGAAGAAGTCGGTCGTCAAGCCGAAGGCCGAGAAGAAGGCCGACGCTCCCGCCGAGGCGCCCGCTGAGGACGCCGCCGAGACCTCGGCCGAGTAATTCCCGTGTTGTCCACCGCGCTCGAGCACGTCGTCAAGGGGATCGTCGATCACCCCGATGCCGTGACCATCCGTACCAGCTCGTCTCCTCGCGGAGAGGTGCTGGAGGTGCGCGTGCACCCCGATGACCGGGGTCGCGTGATCGGGCGCGGTGGACGCACCGCCAAGGCACTGCGTACGCTCATCTCCGCTCTCGCCGACGGCCGCCGCGTGCGCGTCGACGTCGCCGACGACTGATGGCGACCGGTGACTCCGCGGGCGCCCAGCCCGCCAAGACCCAGCTCCGTGTCGGTCGCCTCGTCAAGGCGCACGGCCTGAAGGGTGCGTTCAAGCTCGAGCTGTACACCGACGATCCGGACGGCCGTTTCGTGCCGGGGAGCACGTTCACCCTGCAGGTCCCCGAGTCCTCGCCGTGGCATGGCCGCGAGCTGACGGTTCGCGAGTTCCGCTGGATGAACTCCCACCCCGTCGTCTTCTTCGAGGGCGTCGACGATCGCACCGCCGCCGAAGAACTCGTGAAGGCGATCCTCTGGATCGACCAGGACACCGAGGCTGCTCCCGCCGAAGACGACGCCTGGTACGACCACCAGCTCGTCGGCCTCGACGTCGTCCGTGACGGCGTGGTCATCGGGCGCGTCGCCCGTGTCGATCACTTCCCGGCGCAGGACCTGCTCATCGTCAAGCCCACGGGCGACGACCGTGAGGTGCTCGTCCCCTTCGTCAGCGCCATCGTCCCCGAGGTCGACATCGCCGCGGGACGCGTGGTGGTCACGCCGCCGTCCGGCCTTTTCGAAGACCTGCCGGCGGAGCCCGACGACGAGCCGGCGCCCACCGCGGACGACGCGACCGACGACGACGCGACCGACGAGACCCCCGCCGCCGCCATCGACCGCGAGGACTGACGTGCGCATCGACGTCGTGTCGATCTTCCCGACGATCTTCGACGCGCTCGAGGTCTCTCTTCTCGGCAAGGCCCGGCAGAGCGGGCTGCTCACCGTGAACGTCCACGATCTGCGCGACTACACGCACGATCGTCATCGCACGGTCGACGACACCCCGTACGGGGGCGGCGCCGGCATGGTGATGAAGCCCGAGCCCTGGGGCGAAGCTCTCGACGACGTCGTCGGGGATGCCGACGAGCGGCCCATCATCGTCTTCCCCTCCCCGGCGGGGGAGCGGTTCACCCAGTCGACCGCCCGCGAGCTGTCGACCGCTCCGCACCTGGTCTTCGGGTGCGGTCGATACGAGGGCATCGACGAGCGCGTGTTCGATTACGCCGCCGAACTCGGCGACGTCCGGTTGCTCTCGCTCGGAGACTATGTGCTGAACGGCGGCGAGGTGGCCGTCATGGCGATGGTCGAGGCCATCGGACGTCTCGTCCCCGGCGTCGTCGGCAACCCCGAGAGCCTCGTCGAGGAGTCCCACGAGGACGGACTGCTGGAGTACCCCTCGTTCACCAAGCCCGCCGTCTGGCGTGAGCGCGAGGTCCCGTCGATCCTGCTGAGCGGCAACCACGGGGCCATCGCGTCCTGGCGTCGCGAGCAGCAGGTGGAGCGCACGCGCGTGCGCCGACCCGACCTGCTCGCCGACTGACGCGTCCGCCGTCGTCACGGGGTGGGCGCACCCCGCAGACGACGGATGCCGCGACCCGGGGGGCCGCGGCATCCGGGATACCGAGGGTCAGTCGACGCCGAGGAACGAGCGGTCCGTGAGCACGATCGGCCCGTCGGCGGTGATCGCGACGGTGTGCTCGGAGTGGGCTCCGCGCGAGCCGTCGACGCTGCGCAGCGTCCAGCCGTCGGGGTCGGTGACCAGCTCGTCGGTGGTCTGCAGGAACCATGGCTCGAGCGCGACGACCAGGCCCGCGCGCAGGGGGTATCCGCGGCCGGCCTTGCCGTCGTTGGCGACGTGCGGATCGCCGTGCATGGTGCGTCCGACGCCGTGTCCACCGAAGTCGGTGTTGATGCTCAGCCCTTCGGCGCGGGCGACGGCGGCGACGGCGGCCGAGATGTCGCCGATCTTGTGCCCGACGGTGGCGGCGTCGATCGCGGCGGCCAGAGCGCGCTGCGTCGTGTCGATCAGCGCGAGGTCCTCGTCACGGGGCGTGCCGACGACGAACGACACCGCCGAATCGGCGACCCACCCGTCCACCGACGCCGCGAAATCGAGCGAGACGAGGTCGCCGTCGCGCAGCGCGTAGTCGTGGGGGAGCCCGTGCAGGACGGCGTCGTTGATCGAGGTGCACAGCACCTTGCCGAACGGGCTCGCGCCGAACGAGGGGTGGTAGTCGATGTAGCAGGACTCGGCGCCCGCTTTCCGGATCATGTCGTGAGCGCGGCGGTCGAGGTGCAACAGGTTCGTGCCCACCTTGGTCTCGTCGCGCAGCGTGGCGAGCACCTCCGCGACGAAGCGCCCCGCCGGGCGCATCGCGTCGATCTCGGCCGGCGTACGCAGTTCGATCATGGGGGGATCCTCTCGGTCGGACTTCCATTCTCGCCCATGGATGCCGGACGTCCAGGTCATGGCGTTCTCAAAGGAGCCGCACATCGACGGGTCATAGCATCGGCCCATGGTGCTGCGCCGATTGTTCCTCCGTTGGCTGTTCCCGGCCGCGTTCGTTCTGCCGCTGTGGCTGTTCGTCGGCTGGATCGTCTTCTCGGGCGGGAGCGGGTGGGCGTTGCTCTGGCTCTTCGTGGCCATGCCGACGGTTTTTGTGTCGCAGCTGTTGATCGCCTTCCTCATCCGGGCGCGGGCCGCGGTGCGCTCGATGCGTGCCGTGTCGTGGCGGGATGCGGCGGGGGTCGCGTTGTGGCAGGCGGTGATCGTGGCGCTGGGGTTCTTCGACTCGCGCGTCTTCTTCCCGCTTCTCGTGCTGTCGGTGGTGGGTGCGCTCGTGCTGTTCTGGTCGTCGCTTTCACAGCTGTGGAACGAAGCGCGCGGCGCGGTGACGGTCCTGCACGCGTCGGACGGCACGGCGTACATCCCGCCGGTGCGCGAGCAGCCCACGGAGCGCCCCACGGGACGGTCGGACGGCGACGTGATCGTCGTGTCCGAGGTGCGACGGCCCGACTGAGACGTGCGCCGCCGGCTCGTTTTGCCGGCTCGGGGTCGCCGTGGCAGAATGGACGCTTGTGCCCTGACCGGCTCTGCCTCAGGGGAGTCCGCCGCATCCCGCGGCCTCGGGTACGCCTCACCTTTTCCCCTTTTATCGTGCGATCGACCTGTGGCGGTCGCAGGAAGTGACGATCATGCAGATCCTCGACTCCGTCGACGCAGCCTCGCTGCGCTCCGACATCCCCGCCTTCGCCCCCGGCGACACCGTCAAGGTGCACGTCAACATCACCGAAGGCAACCGCTCGCGTATCCAGGTGTTCCAGGGCGTCGTCATCGGCCGCTCGGGCGACGGCGTGCGCGAGACCTTCTGCGTCCGCAAGGTCAGCTTCCAGGTCGGCGTCGAGCGCACCTTCCCGGTCCACAGCCCCGTGATCGACCACATCGAGGTCGTCACGCGCGGTGACGTGCGTCGCGCCAAGCTGTACTACCTGCGCAGCCTCCGCGGCAAGAAGGCCAAGATCAAGGAGAAGCGCGACCGCTGAGTCGGCTCTCTCGAACGCCCCGTGGGTCTCACCCGCGGGGCGTTCGGCGTTTTCGCGGCGTCACGGTCACGGCATCCGCCCCGGGTGTGCGACCCTGGTTCGTGCGGTTTCCCGATGCGCGGGCGACCCGACGAAGGAACACATGAGCGACCAGACCGCCTCCACTCCGGATGCCGCGGCATCCACTCCCACCGGGCGGCGTCGCCGCGGATGGGGCGCCTTCTTCCGCGACCTCCTCGTGATCGTCGTGATCGCCCTCCTGGTGTCGTTCCTGGTGAAGACGTTCGTGGTGCGTTCGTTCTACATCCCCTCGGCGTCGATGGAGAACACGCTCCTGGTGAAGGACCGCATCCTGGTCGACGAGCTGACCCCCCGCTTCGGCTCATACGAGCGGGGCGACGTCGTGGTCTTCCGCGACCCGGGCGGGTGGCTCGATGCCCAGCCCGCCGCGCAGGCCGGATCGCCGATCTCCGAGGGCGTGGACTGGGTGCTGTCGCTCTTCGGTCTCGCCGCGCCCGACAGCGACGACCACCTCATCAAGCGCGTCATCGGCGTCGAGGGCGATCACGTCGTCTGCTGCAACGCGCTGGGGCAGACGACGGTCAACGACGTGCCCATCGACGAGAGCTACGTCCGGCTGGCCCCGGGGGCCACGGCGCCGTCGCCGGTGCCGTACGACGTCACCGTCCCCCACGACTCGCTGTGGGTGCTGGGCGACAATCGCAACAGCTCGCGCGACTCGCGCTACAACCAGGACCAGCCGACCAAGGGGTTCGTCCCGGTCGCGAACGTCGTGGGTCGCGCCTTCGTCATCACCTGGCCGTTCGACCGCTTCGGACTCATCGACTTCCACCACGAGGTGTTCGCGGGGGTCCCCGCTCCGGCGGCGAAGTGATCGAACCCACCCTCGCCTTCGAACGCCGCGCGCTCAAGCAGCACGCGATCATCATCGCGTGCGACGAGGTCGGTCGCGGCGCCCTCGCGGGACCGGTGGCCGTCGGTGCGGCCGTGATCGATCCGGTCCGCTCGCGAAAGCGCGTCCCCGCCGGCCTCCGCGACTCCAAGCTCGTCCCCGAGGCGCGCCGACCCGACGTCGCCGCCCGCGCGGCCGCCTTCGTACAGCACAGCGCCGTGGGCTGGGCGAGTTCGGTCGAGATCGACGAGATCGGGATCATCCGCGCCCTCGGGCTCGCGGCGGTCCGTGCGATCGCCGATCTGCGCGCCCACGGCGTCGTCCCCGAAGAGGCGCTGGTGATCCTGGACGGCAACCACGACTACATCACCCCGGCGGGGGAGTCCGGTCTGACCGTCACGCCCATCGTCAAGGCCGACCGGGACTGCGCGAGTGCGGCCGCGGCATCCGTCATCGCCAAGGTCGCCCGTGACACCCTCATGACGGGTCTGCACGAGGACCTGCCCGCGTACGGATGGGCGCGCAACAAGGGATACGCGAGCGTGGATCACCGCGACGCGATCTCGACGCACGGCATGAGCGTCCACCACCGTCACTCGTGGGCCATCGCGGCGGCGCCGACCCTCTTCTGACCGCCTCTGTCGTCGGCGCGCCCGGGCGCGGGGTCCGTGCGACCCACGGGAGCGCGCCCGCCTAGGATGGAGGCACCATGGATGACGACGTCTTCGAGGACTACGACCGCGAACTCGAACTGGCCCTGTACCGCGAGTACCGCGATGTCGTGCGCCAGTTCACCTACGTGATCGAGACCGAGCGCCGGTTCTACCTCGCCAACGACGTCAACGTCGTGCGCCGTGACACCGAGCACGACTTCTATTTCGAGATCTCGATGACCGACGTGTGGGTCTGGGACATCTACCGCGCCGACCGCTTCGTCAAGTCGGTCCGTGTGCTGACGTTCAAGGACGTCAACGTCGAAGAGCTGTCGCGGCACGACTTCCAGCTGCCCGACGAGCTGTCCCTCGACAACTGACGCCTCCTCCCCATCCGGGGCATCGGCCGGTTTCTCCACGGATGGACGGCGCAGGTCAGCGCGCCTCGTGACGCGACTGTCACGCTCTCGGGCATGGCAGCGAAAGACGACTTCGGCAGAGCCGGAGAGGACCGCGCCGTCGCCCATCTCATCGGCGACGGCTACCGCATCATCGCGCGCAACTGGCGGTGCCCTCAGGGCGAGATCGACGTCATCGCCGAACGCGACGACACGCTCGTCGTCGTCGAGGTGAAGACGCGCCGCAGCGAGTTGTACGGGCACCCCTTCGAGGCGATCGACAAGCGCAAGGCCGCGCGGCTGTGGCGGCTCGCCATGGCGTGGCTCGCCGCCCACCCCGATCTCGCCCGCGGGCGACGCCTGCGCATCGACGCGGTCGGCCTCGTCGGGCCCGACGCCCGAACCGCGCGGCTCGAGCACCTCGAGGACGCCCTGTGAGCGTGTCGCGAACCTGGGCCGTCGCCCTGACGGGGCTGCGCGGCGATCTCGTCGAGGTCGAGGCGGACGTGTCGTCGCAGACGCCGGAGTTCTCGATCATCGGCCTCGCCGACAAAGCCCTGGGCGAGGCGGGGCGACGGGTGCGCAACGCGTGCGCGAACCGCGGTCTCGACCTCCCCAAGCGCCGGATCACGGTCAACCTGTCGCCGGCGAGTCTTCCCAAGCGCGGTTCGGGGTTCGATGTGGCGATCGCCGTCGCCGCTCTCGCGACGACGTCGCGGATGGATGCCGCCCACGTTGCCGGCACGGTGCACATCGGCGAACTGGGGCTCGATGGGCGGCTGAGGCCGGTCCCGGGAGTCCTGCCCGCCGTCGTCGCCGCGCACCGCGCCGGTCTCGCGCGCGTCGTCGTGCCGGCGGCGAACGCCGACGAGGCGACCCTCGTCGACGGCGTCGAGGTCTTCGCCGCCACGTGTCTGGCCGAGGTGGTGCGGTGGCACGGCGGAGTCTCGGACGCACCCGATCTCGCGCCGGTCGCCGCCGCGACGTCGTCCGCGTCCGAGGACGTCGCTCTCGAGCTCGGCGACGTGGTCGGTCAGCCCGAGGCCGTGGACGCCCTGGTCGTGGCGGCGGCGGGCGGTCACCACGTTCTGATGAGCGGTCCCCCCGGCGCGGGCAAGACGATGCTCGCACGCCGGCTCCCCGGCATCCTGCCGCCCCTCGACGACGATGCGGCCCTCGCGGTCGCCTCCGTGCGGTCCCTGTCGGGCGAGACGGTCACGCGTCTCTCGCGCGTTCCTCCGTTCGAGAGCCCGCATCACGGGGCGACGGCAGCGGCGCTCATCGGCGGAGGTTCGGGAGTGATCCGCCCCGGCGCGATCGCACGTGCCAGCGAGGGGGTGCTGTTCCTCGACGAGGGCGGGGAGTTCCCGGCGTCGGTGCTCGACGCGCTGCGGCAGCCGCTCGAGAGCGGCACCATCCACCTGCATCGTTCGGGCGTCGCCGCGACCTACCCGGCGCGGTTCCAGCTGGTGGTGGCGACCAACCCGTGCCCGTGCGGACAGCACGGCGTCCCCGGCGGAATGTGCGAGTGCGCGCCGCAGGCCATCCGTCGCTATACGCGCCGCTTGTCCGGCCCGCTGCTCGACCGGATCGACATCGATCTCCGGTTGAACAGGGTGTCGTCGGCACGCCGAGACGGTGACACGCGATCGGTGAGTACCGCGCAGGCGCGCGAGGTGGTGGCATCCGCTCGTCGACGGGCGGCGGCCCGCTGGAGCGACACGCCCTGGCGCCGTAACGCCGACGTCCCGGGCACCTGGTTGCGCGGACCGGCGGCTCCCTCCGCCGACGTCGTGGAACCCCTCGATCTCGCCCTGCGCCGCGGGGTACTGACCCTGCGCGGCTACGACCGCCTGCTCCGGGTCGCGTGGACCGTCGCGGACATCGCGGGGCACGATCTGCTGTCGCGCGATGACGTCGGCCGGGCGCTGTTCCTGCGTCGCGGAGCGGCGGCGTGATCCCCGCGCTGCGCGACGAGGGCGCCGCGCGGGCAGCCCTGCGGGGGCTCCGCGCCGTCGATGAGTCGGACCCGCTCGGTGCGCTCGCCCGCGCGGTCTGGAGCGTTCTGATCGAGCCCGGCGACAGCGAAGCGGGGGCGCTGATCGCCGCCCGCGGCCCGCTCGAGGCGCTCCGCACCGCCGTCGGTGACGACAGCGACGAACTCCGCCGGGCCCGGGCCAGGTGGATGCCGCGCCTGCGTCCCGATGCGATCGACGAGGCGCTCGACGCCGCGCGTCGCTGCGGGGCGCGCCTGCTGCGTCCCGGCGATGCCGCATGGCCGCGCGGACTCGACGATCTGGGCCCGCACGCCCCCGTCGCCCTGTGGTGCCGCGGGCGTGTGGACGCATCGCGACGTTCCGCCGTGGCCCTCGTCGGTGCCCGGGCGTCGACGGCGTACGGAGAGGGCGTGGCCTCGGATCTCGCGGCGGAACTCGCCGCCGCGGGGGTGACGATCGTCTCGGGCGCGGCCTACGGCATCGACGGGGCGGCGCACCGCGCCGCGTTGAGCGCGGGTGGGAACACGGTGGCCTTCCTCGCCGGTGGCGTCGATCGCGCCTATCCCCGTGGGCACGAGGTGATGCTCGCGCGCATCGTCGATGCGGGGGCCGTGTATAGCGAGGTCGCCTGCGGGACGGCGCCCACGAAGTGGAGGTTCCTCGCGCGCAACAGGATGATCGCGGCGATGGCGGATGCCGTGGTCGTCGTCGAGGCGGGCTGGCGGAGCGGGTCGTTGAACACCGCTGCTCACGCCGCGAGTCTGGGACGGGCCCTCGGAGCCGTGCCGGGACCGATCACCAGCGCCGCCTCCGCGGGGTGTCACCGCGTCCTCCGCGAGTTCGGAGGGGCATGCGTGACGTCGTCGCAGGACGTGCTCGAGATGTTCGAGGTGGCACCGGTGGGCGAGGGCCCGATGGTCGGGGGCACGGGATCGCCGCAGGACAGCGGCGCCCGCGGCGCGCCGAGCGATGTCGCTCCGCCGGGTGGGCGAGCAACGGGCCGCACCGGTGCGTCTCCGACGAGAGCGCCGACAGCCGCTGCGGACAGCGCGACAGGCCGCGAACCCCGGGCGGCCGTCCACCGCGCAGGCGAGCGCACCGACGACACCCCGAGGGTCCTCGACGCCCTCTCCTCGCGCGTGGCGCGCGGTGTGGACGAGGTCGCGCGCCGCAGCGGCATGGCGGTCGACGAAGCGGCGGTTCTGCTGGGTTTCGCGGAGCTCGAGGGGCGCGTCGAGCGCGACGACGGCGGCGGCTGGCGCACGCCCCGCAACGCAGGGCGGGGGCGGGGGAGATGACGGCCTCCGCGCGTGTCGGCGACGATCCGCGATCGCAGCCCGCAGGCTGGTGCCATGCGCGCATCCGAGGCCGTCGAGGGTTACCTCGCCCACCTCTCGGACGTGCGACGCCTCTCGCCGGCGACGGTCCGCGCGTACCGTTCCGACCTCGCCGACCTCGTGAGCCATCTGGGCGATCCGGCTCTCGACGCGGTCGACCTCGACGAGCTTCGCGAGTGGCAATGGCAGGCCAGCAAGGCGGGCCAGGCGAAGTCCACGGCGGCGCGGCGGATCTCGAGCGTGCGCGGGTTCTTCGCATGGGCGAAGGACGAGGGCATCCTCGACGCCGATGTGTCTTTGCGCCTGGTCTCGCCCAAACGCGGACGGACGCTCCCGTCGGTCGCAACGGCCGACACCCTGGCATCCGTCCTCCGCTCCGCGGAAGAAGCGGCGCGCGACGGCGATCCGATCGCGCTCCGCGACCACGCCCTGCTCGAGATGCTCTACGGCTCCGGCGCGCGGGTGTCCGAGATCTGCGGACTCGACCTCGACGACGTCGACCACGAACGCCTCACGGTGCGGCTGCGGGGCAAGGGCGACAAAGAACGGGTCGTGCCCTTCGGCGTTCCCGCCGAGCGCGCGCTGCAGGCGTACCTGGTGCGGGGCAGACCCGTGCTGCGGGCGGCGCGCACCGACGTCACGGCCGACACGTCCCCGTCGAGATCCCGCGGCACGGCATCGCGGGCCGTCTTCCTGGGAGCCCGCGGCGGTCGGGTCGGATCGCGCGCCGTGCACCTGCTGGTCACGCGCACCGTCGGCGACTCCATCGGCGTCGACGCTCTGGGACCCCACGCGCTGCGGCACTCGGCGGCGACCCACCTCCTCGACGGCGGGGCCGATCTGCGCACGGTCCAGGAGATCCTGGGGCACGCGAGCCTGGGCACCACCCAGATCTACACGCACGTCTCGACCGAGCGGCTGCGCGACGCCTACCGGCTCGCCCACCCCCGCGCCTGACGCCGGGACGCTCGCGCATGGAATGCCGCCCACCCCCGCGCCTCACGCCGAGACGCCTCGGTCGGCCTGGCGCCGAGTCCTTCCGCCCCGTAGCGTGAGCGCGTGGAAGCCCGTCGTCTCGTCACCGCGCTGGTCGGCGCCGTCTTGCTCGCGGCGGCCGTCTCGGGATGCGCTCTCGCGCCTCGACCGGTCGAGACCCGCCTGCCACCCGGCGCGCCCGCCGCCGCGAGCCCGACCCCTTCCGCGGCGCTTCCCGCTCCCTCGCGAAGCGCTTCTCCGTCACCCCAGGTCACCGGGGCGGCCCCCTCGGCCTCCGACGGGACCGTCTCGTGCGGTGACGGGGGATCACAGAGCCTCTCGGGGTCCGAGCAGGCCTTCACGCTCGTCGGCACGTGCACCGAGGTCACGGTGTCGGGCTCGGCGCTGACGGTGGATGCCACGGGTGCGACCATCGGCACGCTCCGTCTGTCGGGAGACCGCCTGAGCGTCACGACGGCCGCGGTCGACACGCTCACCGTCCAGGGCAACGACGACAGCGTCACCTCCTCGGCCGCGATGACGAGCGTGGATGTGTCCGGGGACCGCGCCACGGTCCAGGCCGACGGCGCGATCGCTGCGGTCGTGGTGCGCGGACAGGACAACGTCGTGCAGTCGGGGCTCGGCGTCGGGTCGGCGACCGTCGAGGGTCGGGGCAACCAGATTCGCTAGCAGCCGCCGGGAACGCTCCTTCAGCAGCAGGGCAGCAGCACGGCCCTCGGCACACCACCGAGCAGTCGCAGCGGATTGATGTACTCACCCTCGAGGCGGACCCCGACGTGCAGCTCCCCGGGTGCGGTGTGGCCGCCGACCCCCACGCGCGCCACGATCTGCCCCCGACGTACGGCAGCGCCGACCTCCAGCTCGGTGTCGACGGGCTCGAACGACGAGACCAACCCGTCGCCGTGATCGATGGTCAGCACGCTGCGCCCCGCCACCGGACCCGCGAAGGCCACGCGTCCGTCGGCGGGCGAGCGCACCGCTCCATCACCGTCATCGAGATCCAGCCCCCGGTGCCCTGCGCCGTATTCGTGCGCGGGGGCCACGAAGGGCTGCACGATCCGCACCGGCGTCACCGGCCACGTCCATCGGCGCGGGGCGAGCGGGTCGGCGCCGCCGGCGGTGGAGGGCGAGAACGCGAGCAGCGCGGCGAGGGCGCCGGCTCCGAGACGGAGGAGAGTGGATGCCGGACTCATGCGGGCAGTCTGCCCACGGCCGGACGCGAACCGGGCCCTGTCCACACGGACGCCCGACACACACGCGGGCGGGAGGAGGCGTCCTGTATGCTGAGTGATGCATTCCGCATGTCGGGATGACTCCGCGTGCCCAGAGCGCACCGCGTCTTCTTCGCAGAAGCCGCACCGCGCGGCATCCACACCCCATGGTCCTCCGCTCCGGCGGGTGGCGGGTGTGCGCCGGGCACCAGGCTCGTCGGACGGTCCGTCCGGCGTGAACAACCACAACCACGGCGCGCGAGCGCCCAGAACCAGGAGTACGACCATGGCCGTCGTCACCATCCGCCAGCTGCTCGACAGCGGCGTTCACTTCGGACACCAGACCCGCCGGTGGAACCCGAAGGTGAAGCGCTTCATCCTCACCGAGCGCTCGGGCATCCACATCATCGACCTGCAGCAGTCGCTGGGCTACATCGACAAGGCGTACGAGTTCGTCAAGGAGACCGTCGCGCACGGCGGCACCATCCTCTTCGTCGGCACCAAGAAGCAGGCGCAGGAAGTCCTCGCCGAGCAGGCGACGCGCGTGGGCCAGCCCTACGTCAACCAGCGCTGGCTCGGTGGCCTTCTCACCAACTTCCAGACGGTGTCGAAGCGCCTCGCCCGCATGAAGGAGCTCGAGGAGCTCGACTACGAGAACCCGGCCGAGAGCGGCTTCACCAAGAAGGAGCTGCTGCTCAAGAAGCGCGAGCTCGACAAGCTGCACAAGTCGCTCGGCGGTATCCGCAACCTGCAGAAGACCCCCTCGGCGATCTGGGTCGTCGACGCCAAGCGCGAGCACCTCGCCGTCGACGAGGCCAAGAAGCTCGGCATCCCCGTGATCGGCATCCTCGACACCAACGCCGACCCCGACGAGTTCCAGTACCCGATCCCCGGCAACGACGACGCGATCCGCTCGGTGAGCCTGCTCACGCGCATCATCGCCGACGCCGCGGCCGAGGGTCTGATCCAGCGTCACCAGCCCGCCGGTGAGGAAGAGGCCGCCGAGCCCCTCGCCGAGTGGGAGCGCGAGCTGCTCGAGACCCCCGCCGAGTCGACCGAGGCTCCGGCCGCCGCGTCGACCGAGGAGGCTCCGGCCGCCGAGTCGACCGAGGCTCCCGCCGCCGAGGCAGAGGCCACCGACAGCAAGTAAGCCGCGCGACCGCCGCGTCACCGTCCGGTGAACGGCCGGTCACCCGCACAGGCTACGATCCGGCGGGGTCGTGACCGCCCCTTTTCAGGGGTGACACGGCCCCGCCGGGCTCACATCTAGAACGCAAACGACAAGGAGACCGCCACACCATGGCAAACTTCACGATCGCCGACATCAAGGCGCTGCGCGAGCAGCTCGGCACCGGCATGGTCGACACCAAGAAGGCGCTCGAAGAGGCCGACGGCGACGTCGACAAGGCCGTTGAGATCCTGCGCCTCAAGGGCGCCAAGGGCAACGCCAAGCGTGCCGACCGTTCGACCAGCGAGGGACTCGTCGTCGCGCGCGAGAACGCCGGCTCCGTCACCCTGCTCGAGCTCGCCTGCGAGACCGACTTCGTCGCCAAGAACGAGCGCTTCATCGCTCTGGCCGACAAGGTCGTCGACGCGGCCGCCGCCGTTTCCGCGGACTCGGTCGAGGCCGCCCTGGCCGCCGACGCCGACGACAAGACCGTCGAGCAGCTCATCTCGGACGAGGCCGCGATCATCGGCGAGAAGGTCGAGCTCCGTCGCGTCCGCACCATCTCGGGCGAGAAGTTCGAGGTCTACCTGCACAAGACCAGCAAGGACCTGCCCCCGCAGGTCGGCGTGGTGCTCGCCTACACCGGTGACGACGCCGAGACCGCTCGCTCGATCGCGCAGCACATCTCGTTCGCCAACCCCTCGTACCTCACCCGCGACGCCGTGCCCGAGGCCGACGTCGAGAAGGAGCGCGAGATCGTCACCGAGATCTCGCGCAACGAGGGCAAGCCCGAGGCCGCCCTGCCCAAGATCGTCGAGGGTCGCGTCAACGCGTTCTTCAAGCAGGTCGCCCTGCTCGACCAGGACTACGCGAAGGACAACAAGCTGTCCGTCGCCAAGGTCGCGTCCGACGCCGGTCTCACGCTGACCGACTTCGCGCGCTTCAAGGTCGGCGCGTAACCCTTCGACAGGCTCAGGGACCGCCCTCCGAGACGGGACGAGAGTCTGTCCTGAGGCCCGGGATGCCACGGCATCCCGGGCCTTTTCCCTGCCCGCGCTGCGCGCCGAACGGTTCTGTCGTTCCGTGCATATCGGTCGCCGCGGGAGGGGCGATAGTTTGTTCAAGACGAGAGGACACCACACGTGAACGATCAAGCCACCAAGCGACGCCGCGTACTGCTCAAGCTGTCGGGAGAGGCGTTCGGAGGAGGCCAGCTGGGCGTCAACCCCGACATCGTCAGTCAGATCGCCCGCGAGATCGCCGAGGCGGTGGATCGCGTCGAGATCGCGATCGTCGTCGGCGGTGGCAACTTCTTCCGCGGTGCCGAGCTGAGCCAGCGCGGCATGGACCGCGGTCGCGCCGACTACATGGGCATGCTCGGCACCGTGATGAACTCCCTGGCGCTCCAGGACTTCCTCGAGCAGGCCGGCGCGGCCACCCGCGTGCAGTCCGCCATCTCGATGACCCAGGTCGCCGAGCCCTACATCCCGCGCCGCGCGGTGCGTCACCTCGAGAAGGGGCGCGTGGTCATCTTCGGAGCGGGCGCGGGACTGCCCTACTTCTCCACCGACACCGTCGCCGCCCAGCGCGCCCTCGAGATCGGTGCCAGCGAGGTGCTCGTCGCGAAGAACGGCGTCGACGGTGTCTACACGGCCGACCCGCGGACCGACGCGGACGCCACCAGACTCGACCACATCACCTACATCGACGCGCTGCAGCAGGGCCTGAAGGTCGTGGACTCCACCGCGTTCAGCCTGTGCATGGACAACGGCATCGACATGCGCGTGTTCGGCATGGAGCCCTCGGGCAATGTCACCCGGGCCCTGCTCGGCGAAACCATGGGCACCCTGGTCACCGCGTGACGCGCCGCGCGGGCCCGGGGTGCCCATGGTTTCGCCGAGCAGGGCCCGGGTGACATTGCCCGAGGGCTCCATGCCGAACACGCGCATGTCGATGCCGTTGTCCATGCACAGGCTGAACG